>NZ_JACAQC010000041.1:0-57612 GCF_013385345.1 Pseudomonas sp. I8001 | reverse complement strand
AAGAGCGGAACCATAAGCGGCCATCACCCAAATAACGGATATGTACCCAGCCCCCCAAAACCATAAAAAACACACCTGAACCATTGCGCTAACTTGAATCCCCCACAGCACTGCCCCTAGATACGCCGCAACATCAACGCCGCCACCCCACACGCCGCCAACGCCACGCACGCCAGAAAGAACGCATCACTGTAAGCCATCAAAAACGCCTGATGACGAACACTCTGGTCCAGCAGGTTCAGCACCACCTGATGTTCCGGCAATTGATCCTGCAGCACCCCGCCACCGGGAAGCTGCTGTTGCAAGGCCGGGTCAAACAGCGTCACCGACTCGCCAATACGCGCCGAATGCACCCTCTCGCGCACCACCACCAATTGCGCCAGCAGCGCCGTGCCGACCGCGCCCCCCAGGTTGCGCAGCATCGAGAACACCGCCGACGCCGACCCCGCCTGCGCCTTGGCCAGGCCGTGCACCGCCAGCACCGACAACGCCACCATGATCAGCGGCTGGCCCATGCCGCGCACCACGATCGAGGGCACGATCACATTGCTGGCGCTATCCACCGACAAGTGCGCACCCATCCAGCAACCCAAGGCCATGATCGCGAACCCCGAGGCCACCAGCATTTTGGCGCTGACCCACTTCATCAGGCGCGGCAAAAACGGCGCCATGATCAGTTGCACCAGACCATACGCGATCAGGCTCACGCCAATTTCGCTGGCGTTGTAGTGCTGCAATTGCGACAGGTAGTTGGGCACCAGGAACACCAGGCCATAGGTACTGGCGCCGAAGATAAACATCGCCACGCTGGCCACCCCAAAGTTGTAATGGCCCAACAGTCGCAGGTTGATAAAGGCGTGCGCGCCCCATAATTGCCGGGCAACGAAGCCGATCAGGCCCACCACCGCCAGCAGTGTCATCCACACGATAAAGGGCGAGCCGAACCAGTCCTTGCGCCCGCCCTCCTCCAGCACGATCTGCAACGCACCCAGGCCCAGCACCATGCAGCCGATACCCAGCCAGTCGCCCTGGCGCAGCAGGCCCAGCTGCATCGGCTGGCGGTCAATGGACCAGGCCACCGCCGCCAGCAACGCGATCCCCGGGAACAGTTGCAGGTAGAAGATCCAGCGCCAGGAATAGGCATCGGTCAGCCAGCCGCCAATCGACGGCCCGGCGGCCTGGGCCACACTGTTGGCCAGGCTGAACAAGGCCATGCCCAGCGGGATCTTGCTGGGCGGCAGCTCGGTGATGATCAGTTGGAATGACAAGGGAATCAGCACCGCCCCGGCCGCGCCCTGCACCACCCGGATCAGGATCATCACTTGCAGGTTGGGCGACAGCGAACACGCCACCGAGGCCACCAGGAATATCCCCGAGCCCCACAGCATCACCCGGCGCAGGGAAAACACCTGCACCAGCCACGCGGTGAGGGGAATCATGATGATCTCCGCCACCAGGTAAGCGGTGGAAATCCACGAACCCTCCTCAAACGTCGCGCCCAGTGCACCTTCGATTTCCGGCAGTGCGGCGCTGGTGACGTGCACGTTCATCCCGGCCATGAAGCAGCCGAACAGCCCGCCGATCACCGCGACCCAGGCGCGAAACGGCACACGCCCTTCAGCCTCCATGGACGTGCTCCTGGCTGGCGGCAGGGCGGGTATCAACCGTGGCAATCACCGACATGCCCGGCAGCACCCGCGACTCACCGGGTTCCAGGCGAATCTTTACCGGAAACCGCTGGACGATCTTGGTGAAGTTGCCGGTGGCGTTGTCCGGCGGCAACAGCGCGAACACGGCACCAGAGCCGGGGGCGATGCTTTCCACTTTGCCGTGCCAATGTGCGCCGGCAAAACTGTCCACCGCGATTTCCACCGACTGCCCCGGCGCCATGTGCTGCAACTGGGTTTCCTTGTAGTTGGCAATCACATAGGCCTGCTCCACCGGCACCACCGCCAACAGCGGCAGGCCGGGCATCACGTATTGCTGGCGCCGGACCTTGCGCTGGCCCACCACGCCATCAAAAGGCGCGCGGATCTCGGTGTCCTTCAACGCATTGCGGGCCAGCGCGAGGTTGGCCTGGGCCTCGCCGATGCGTGCCTGATGCTCGACGATTTGCGCCTGCGCCTGTTGCCGGCGTGCCTGCAAGACCTGCAACTGCGCCTGCTGCCGCGCGACCTGGGCGCTCGCCTGGGCCAGGGCCGCCTGGGCCTTGGCCTGGCTGGCGCTGACGGTTTCCAGGTGCTGGGCGCTGGCCACCTGTTGCGCGACCAATTCACGATAACGCTGGTAATCGAGCCGCGCGCGCCGGGCTTCGGCCTCGCCACTGCTCAGTTCCGCCCGGGCCTGGGCGATGCGTTGCTGTTGCTCGCCCATTTGCGCGTCGAGGGTTTGCACCGATGCCTGCTGTGCGCTCGCTGCTGCTTGCGCCTGTTGCAGTTGCGCCTGGGCGCTGTTCAGACGCTCGGTGAAATCCCGCTCATCGATACGCACCAGCACATCCCCGGCCTTGACCGGCTGGTTATCTTCCACCAGCACCTGGGCTACATACCCGGCAATGCGCGGGCTGATAGCGACCCAATCAGCGCGCACATAGGCATCGTCGGTTTCTTCAAGAAAACGCCCCCATTGCCACCAGTACCCGGCAAAGGTTGCCAGCCCCACCAGCGTCGCGAGGGAAGCCGTGGTCACCAGGGCGCGACGATGACGTTGCATAACGGTCAGGCGAATGGGTTCAACAGCCTGGTTCATGGTTTGGCTCCATTGACAGCGACAGATAAGGGGGCGGTTGGATCGTCACGCTGCCAGCCGCCACCGAGGGCCTGGAACAGGTCGATCTGGCGGTTGATCAAGCGCAGGTCGGACTCGGCCACGCGGGCTTCAAGGCCCACCAGGCTGCGTTCGCTGTCCAGCAGTTGCAGGGCATCCAGCGCGCCGGAATGGTAGCCGCGGGAGGCCAGGTCGAAGGCGCGGCGGTTGTTGTCCAGGGCGGCGGCCAGGGCCTGCCCACGCTGCTGTTCGCCCTGGTACAGGGCCATGGCCTGCTCCACCTGCTTCAGTGCGTTGAGCACCGTACCGTCAAACCGTGCCAGGGCCTGGCGCGCTTCGGCCTGGCTCTGCCTGACCCGCGCCTGGGCGACCTGCCGGTTGGGAAAGCGCCAGGACACCAGCGGCCCGACGGAATACACCGTGGCGTAGCGGTCCCCGAGTTTGCCCAGGCTGCTGGCGGACGAACCGAGCATCGCGCCGAAGGTGATCCGCGGGTAAAGCTCGGCGCGGGACAGGCCCACCGTCAAGGTGGCTGCGCGCAATTGCCCTTCGGCGCGGCGGATGTCCGGCCGCCGTTGCAGCAGTGCCCAACCCTCGCCCACCGGCAAAGGCGCCTGCAACTGCGGGGCCTGGGTACAGCTGCGTGGCGTGACCTGCTCCGGCGGCAACCCGCTGAGCACGGCCAACTCATACAGCGCGCTGCTGCGCCGGGCCGTGAACATCGGCAACGGTGCCCGGGTTTCTTCCAGCAACCCTTGCAGGCGCGCCAGGTCGAGTTGCGTGGCCGCGCCGGCCTTTTGCAGCTTCTGCGTGACCGCGACGCTCTGCTCCAGCAGCTGCACCGAGTGCGCCTGCACCTGTTCGCGCACACCATAGACGCAGGCCTGGGCATAGGCGCGGGCCGTCTGCGCGGCCACCGTCACCCGCAGCTCATCCTCCAGCGCCCGCGCCACCTGGGCATCCGCCCGTGCCGCAGCGATGCGATAACGCACCTCGCCCCACAAATCGAGGGTGTAGCTCAGGGAAAACTCAGGGGTGTGGCTCCATTCGGCACCGGCATGACGGTTAGTCGCCTGGGCCAGCGTCTGGTCATCGCGGCTGCGACCGTAGGCCAGGCCATAGTCCAGGGAAGTCGACGGCAGGCGCTCGCCGTCTGCCTGTTCCAGCTGCGCCAGCAACGCATCGACATGGGCGGCGGCGGCTTCGAGGTCTTTGTTCTGGTGCAGGGCCCGCGCCACCAGGGCGTCCAGTTGCGGGTCGCGGTACAGCTGCCACCAACGGGCGGGCAACGCCTCGGCCGACTCGGCGGAGAGCCGCGGTGCAGGCTGCGCCGTGACGGTCGACGGTTGACCGGGCACACCAGTGCACCCGGCCAGCACACTCAACAGGGCGATGGGCATCCATGGGTGAAAAGAAGGGCTGTGCATCACAAGGCTCGCTCAAGAAGGAGCCTTGCAGATTAGGCAGATGGCCTGTCCGATTCGCCCGCGTCAGGGCCATGTATCGTCGCTAAACGGACAATAGCGTTACCTGACGCAACACTAAACTCCGGGCCGAAAATGACTTGGCGGATAACCCAGCGACTTGCGAAACATCGCACTGAACGCACTCGGGCTCTGGTAACCATGCTCCAGCGCCACCTCCAGGATCGACACGCCCTGGGCCAGCAACTTCAAGCTCAGGGCCAACCGCGCACGCTTGCGCCATTCACCGAAACTCATGCCCAACTCCCGCTGGAACACCCGGCTCAGGGTGCGGGCGCTCATGTTCAGGCTGTCGGCCCAGGATTCCAGGCTGCTGTCGTCAGAAGGGTTGCGGATGAAATGCGTGCACAGCCTGGCCAGCCGTGCTTCGCCGGGCACCGGCACGTGCATCGCCACCACCGGCGCGGCGAGCAGTTCCATGCGGATCAACTCGATCATGGCCTGCAGACGCGGGCTGTGGTGCCCGGCAATCTGCGTGGCGGCGACGATCAGCTCCCGCAGCAATGCCGACACTTCAATCACCTGGCAGGTGCGCCCCAGCCCCGGCTCGGCCTCGGGCATGAGGAACAGCGTGCGCATATGCACCTCGCCGGCCATGCGGATCTCATGCGGGGTGCCGGCCGGCACCCACAGCGCATGCCCGGACGGCACCAGCCAACTGCCCTGGGCGGTGCTGACCACCATCACCCCGGACACACCGTGGATCAATTGCGCCTGGGCGTGGCAATGGGGATGCACCACGTCATCGTTGCGGTAGTTGTCGGCGTAGGCTTCAAGCCACGGGCGGGGTGGGCAGTTCATCGGCTGAGGTCTCGCATCAATCAAGCGTCGATTCTAGCGAAAAGTCCTGTGGCAAAAACGATAGATATAGACAGCCATCGTCGCATTCCAGACAGCCGGTGAACTTGTGGGCCGCCCCGTCAGTCAGCTAGTTGGGCACTCTGAAAAAGGTTGGGTGGGCAATGCGCATTTCGTTGGAGCAACAAGTGGCGCTGGTGACTGGCGCCAGTTCCGGAATCGGCGCGGGGGCCGCCAAGGCCCTGGCCGAGGCCGGAGCCGCCGTGGTACTGAACTACAACGCCCAGGCGGCGCCGGCTGAAGCACTGGCGGCGCAGATCAACGCCAACGGCGGCCGGGCCATTGCGATTGGCGCCGACGTGTCGAAAGAGGCCGATGTGGAGCGCCTGTTTGCCCAGACCCTTGATGCCTTCGGGCACCTGGACATCCTGGTGGCCAACTCGGGCATGCAGAAAGACGCCGCTGCCGTCGACATGACCCTCGACGACTGGAACACCGTGATCGGCGTCAACCTCACCGGCCAGTTCCTCTGCGCCCGCGCCGCGTTGCGCATCTTCAACCGCCAGGGCATCCGCGAAGGTGTTTCCCGGGCCGCCGGGAAGATTATCCATATGAGTTCGGTGCACCAGGTGATTCCCTGGGCCGGGCACGTGAACTACGCCGCGTCCAAGGGCGGCGTGGAAATGCTGATGCGCACCCTGGCCCAGGAAGTCAGCCAGCAGCGCATCCGCATCAACGGCGTTGCGCCGGGAGCGATCCGCACGGCCATCAACCGCGCCGCCACCGAAGGCGCAGCCGAAGTGGAACTGCTCAAGTTGATTCCCTATGGCCGCGTGGGTGACGTCGAAGACGTGGCCAACGCGGTGGTGTGGCTGGCCAGTGATGCCTCCGACTACGTGGTGGGCAGCACCCTGTTCATTGATGGCGGCATGAGCCTTTATCCGGAGTTTCGTGGCAATGGTTGATCTGAAAAACGAACCACAAAGTGCCATTGATGCCCACGGCATCATCGGCGACATGCGCAGTGCAGCGCTGGTGAACGACAAAGGCAGCATCGATTTTTTCTGCTGGCCGGAGTTCGACAGCCCCTCCATCTTTTGCTCATTGCTGGACTCCCCCGCCGCCGGCATCTTCCAGCTCACGCCGGACCTGCCCGACGCCCGCCGCGAGCAGATCTACCTGCCCGACACCAACGTGCTGCAAACCCGCTGGTTGAGTAATGACGCGGTGGTGGAAATTACCGATTTCTTGACCGTCAGTGAAGAAGTTGACGACCTGCCGATCCTGATTCGCCGGGTGCGGGTGGTCAGCGGCAAAGCGAGCATCCATATGCGCTGCGCAGTGCGTCATGACTACGCCCGCGCCCAGACCCGGGCCACTCAAGATGACGGCGACGTGTTGTTTGAGGCCGCAGACCAACCCGGCCTGCGCCTGACCAGCAGCCACACCCTGCAGCTGGATGGCGACGCTGCCGTAGCATCCTTTGAGCTCGGCCAGGAAGAAGGCGCCGAGTTTGTACTCGGCGGGCTGGACGATCCCCGAGTCAAAAACGACTGCACCGACCTGTGCCTGGAGCGCACCCTGAAGTTCTGGCGCGGCTGGATTTCCCAATCCAACTACCGTGGGCGCTGGCGCGAGATGGTCAATCGTTCGGCCCTGGCCTTGAAGCTTTTGACCTCGCGCAAACACGGTGCAATCCTCGCCGCCGCCACCTTCGGCCTGCCGGAAACACCCGGCGGCGAGCGCAACTGGGACTACCGCTACACCTGGATCCGCGACGCCTCATTCACCGTCTACGCGTTCATGCGCCTGGGGTTTATCGAGGAAGCCAACGGCTACATGCGCTGGTTGAAAGGCCGGGTGGGTGACTGCTGCGATCAGCCGATGAAAATCAACATCCTGTACGGCATCGACGGCCGCCAGGAACTGCCGGAAACCGAGCTGAGCCACCTCAGCGGCCACGGCGGCGCGCAACCGGTGCGCATCGGCAACGAGGCGTACGACCAGGTGCAACTGGATATCTACGGCGAGTTGATGGACGCGGTATACCTGGTCAACAAATACGGTGAGGCCATCTCCCACGAGGGCTGGAAACACACGGTGGAAGTAGCCGACCAGGTCTGCGAAACCTGGAACCACAAAGACGTCGGCATCTGGGAAATGCGCGGTGAGCAGCATCACTTCCTGCACTCAAGGCTGATGTGCTGGGTGGCGCTGGACCGGGCGATTCGACTGGCGTCCAAGCGCTCGCTGCCGGCGCCGTTTGCCCGTTGGGACCAGACCCGCCAGGCGATTTACGCCGATATCTGGAGCAACTTCTGGAACGAAGAACGCGGCCACTTCGTGCAGCATATCGGCAGCACCGCGCTGGATGGTTCGATGCTGTTGATGCCACTGGTGCGCTTCGTTGCGGCGACAGACCCGCGCTGGTTGTCGACACTGGAGGCGATCCAGAAAAGCCTGGTGCGCGATGGGATGGTTTATCGCTATCGCAACGACGACAGCCAGATTGATGGGCTACAAGGCACCGAGGGCGCGTTTGCAGCGTGCTCGTTCTGGTACGTGGAATGCCTGGCCCGGGCCGGGCAAGTGGAGAAGGCGCATCTGGAGTTTGAACAGTTGCTGCGCTATGCCAACCCGCTGGGGTTGTATGCCGAAGAGTTTGATAACCAGGCACGGCATTTGGGCAATACACCGCAGGCGTTGAGCCATTTGGCGCTGATCAGCGCGGCAACGTTCCTGGACCGAAAGTTGAGTGGGGTGAAGACGGTTTGGCAGCCTTGAGCCCGAGCACAATCTGAAGGCAATTGAGTAACCTTGTGGGAGCTGGCTTGCCTGCTCCCACATGACCGCGCCAGACTTGGAGACGAGGTGTACCCGGTGCACAATGCGTGGTCCTTCGATCTATACCAGGATGCCAATGCGCCAAGTCCTACTGATCATCGATGTACAACCCTCCTTCGCCCCGCCCGACTGGCTGGTAATCGGCATCAACGCCTTGCTGGGTCGCATGCCGTCAGTAGCCACCGTAGAGCGCCACGACGAAAACATAACCCCCTTCGCTCGCCAACTCGGCTGGCAACCGGCGCCCGACGACGACAGCCTGATCGCCGCCGACCATATCTTCATCAAACACGGCTACGCGCCCACGCCCGAGACCATCAGCCACCTGAAAAGCCTCGCGCCGGACCGAGTGCTGGTGTGTGGCATCCAGACTGATACCTGTGTGCTGGCGGCCGGGTTTGCGTTGTTTGATGCCGGATTACAGCCCACGCTGATCAGCGATTTGACCGTGGGTTCGTCGCTGGATCGCTCGGGGAAACTGGGCGCGGATTTGTGGCGACACCACTTCAAACATGTCATCAGCCACGCAGAGATTTAAGTCAGCCCCTCACTGTGGCGAGGGAGCTTGCTCCCGCTGGGTCGCGAAGCGGCCCCAAAAAGCTCAACGCCATCTAACTCAAAGAACACAGTCAACAAAACCTGGGGCTGCTGCGCAGCCCAACGGGAGCAAGCTCCCTCGCCACAGGTTGTTTGGCAAAAAACACAAGATTATCGGTCCCACCATTTACGACACCGCTAAATACTCAAGGAAGGAATATGACCGCAATACCTGTGGCGAGGGAGCTTGCTCCCGCTGGGGCGCGAAGCGGCCCTAAAAAGCTCAACGCCATCTAACTCAAAGAACACAGTCAACAAAACCTGGGGCTGCTGCGCAGCCCAACGGGAGCAAGCTCCCTCGCCACAGGTTGTTTGGCAAAAAACACAAGATGTGTGTAGATCGGTCCCACCGTTTACGACACCGCTAAATATTCAAGGAAGGAATATGACCGCAATACATGTGGCGAGGGAGCTTGCTCCCGCTGGGTCGCGAAGCGGCCCCAAGAAGCTCAACGCCATCTAACTCAAAGAACACATTCAACAAAACCTGGGGCTGCTGCGCAGCCCAACGGGAGCAAGCTCCCTCGCCACAGGTTGTTTGGCAAAAAACACAAGATCTGTGTAGATCGGTCCCACCGTTTACGACACCGCTAAATATTCAAGGAAGGAATATGACCGCAATACCTGTGGCGAGGGAGCTTGCTCCCGCTGGGGCGCGAAGCGGCCCCAAAAGCTCAACGCCATCTAACTCAAAGAACACATTCAACAAAACCTGGGGCTGCTGCGCAGCCCAACGGGAGCAAGCTCCCTCGCCACAGGTTATTTGGCAAACATCACAACATGTGTGTATATCGGTTTCACCATCAACGCGAAACCTTCGGCCCATGCTGAGCTGGACCGAGACCTGGCAAAGCACTGACTTAAGGAGCATGGACGCATGACCGATCTTCATCAGGAATTCGAACGCAGTCACCTCTTCCACAAGGCGCGTATTGATCGGCGCTCTGCCGACGCATTACTCGGCGTCACTGCCGGCCTGGTCGCCGACGGAAACATCAATCAGATGGAAGCAGCGTTTCTAAAGACCTGGATAGAAACCCATCTGCTCCAGTTGGAAGACCCGGTGGTAAACATTCTTTATCAGCGCCTTGCCAGCATGTTGAGTGACGGTGTTCTCGACGCGGAAGAGTCCGCAGAACTGTTGGAAATGCTGCATCAGTTTTCCGGTATCTCGGTGGGGTCACCTCAACGCCCCTCTGCTGTCAGCAGCCTGCCGCTGAACAATCCGGCTCCGACACTGGAGTGGCAGGACCGGACTTTTTTGTTTACCGGTGTCATGGCGTATGGGCCTCGCAAAGAATGTGAGTTACTTGTCGTCGAACGCGGCGGCCTTATCGGCAACTCGGTGAGCAAGAAGGTTCATTTTCTCGTGGTCGGGAGCGTTGGTAATGAACAATGGCTCCATAGCTCATATGGAACAAAGATCAAAAAAGCCGTCGAGTTAAGAAATAGCGGTATTCCGATCGCTATCATCAGTGAAACCCATTGGCAGCAGGTGTTGTTCGGTTGATGCCCATTATCTCCATCCTGATTCACGTCCCCGACTGGCGTGCCGCCACGGAGTGGTACGCCGCGGCCTTCCCTACCGCCACGCGCATCTACCATGAGCCCGACGATTTCGGTCACTTGGACGTGGACGGCGTTGCCCTCGAAATCGTGAATGCAGACAACAAGGTCGCCAGCGGCGCGGCCGGGTCGGTGGTGTATTGGCGGGTGACGGACCTGCTTCACGAGGTACAGCGACTGGTCACGTTAGGCGCCACGTTGTATCGCGGGCCAATGGAAGTCGAGGGCGGCGAGTGGATGTGCCAGGTGCGCGACCCTTGGGGTAATTGCATCGGCTTGCGCCAGGCCGGTCTAGACAAGTCAAGCAATTGCAGCCTTTCGAACCACACTCGGTAACCCGCTTGGTCTACAGTTCCAACACTTTCCCTCCACCCTTGGAGCCTCCATGCCCACCCTCCAAATCCGCACGCCCATGCTCGATATCGCCTACGAAGCCCATGGCCCGGAAGGCGGTGAGGTGGTGATCCTGCTGCATGGCTTCCCCTACGACCCTCGTGGCTATGACGAGATCGCCCCGGTGGTCGCCGCACGTGGCTACCGGGTATTGGTGCCATACCTGCGCGGCTATGGCCCGACGCGCTTTATCAACGATCAGGTGATGCGCTCCGGCCAACAAGCAGCGCTGGCCAAGGATTTGCTGGATTTCATGGATGCCCTGTCCATCGAAAAAGCCACGCTGGTGGGCTATGACTGGGGCGGACGCGCGGCGTGTATCGTTGCGGCGCTTTGGCCTGAACGGGTGCGCGGCCTGGTGACGGGCGATGGCTACAACATTCAGGATATCGCTGCGTCGACCAAGCCTCGGGCGCCGGAAACAGAACATCGGCTGTGGTATCAGTTTTACCTTCATACCCAGCGCGGCGTCGACGGCTTGACCGCCAATCGTCGCGAGTTCTGCCAGTTACTGTGGGCGCTCTGGTCGCCGTCCTGGGCCGAAGGGCCGAGCCTGTATGGCAAGACAGCGCCCTCGTTTGATAACCCGGATTTTGTCGAGGTGGTGGTCCATTCCTACCGTCATCGCTTCATGTACGCGCCGGGTGACCCGGCGCTGGAAAGCATCGAGCAGGCCCTGGTGCAGCCACCGCCGATTTCAGTACCGAGCATCTCGTTGTGCGGCGCTGATGACGGCGTAGGTCCGGCTCCGGTTGAAGATGACGACCTGGAAAATTTCAGCGGGTTTTATCGGCGCGAAGTGTTGGCCGGCGTGGGCCACAACATTCCCCAGGAAGCGCCCCAAGCGACCCTTGAGGCGATATTCGAGCTGCTGAGCCTCAGCCCCCAGCCGAAATCCTGAAGCTGAACACGCTGCCCTGCCCCACCACGCTTTCAGCCCACAGGGTGCCGCCGTGGGCCTCGATGATGCCGTGGGAGATGTACAACCCCAGCCCGCTGCCGGTGGGGTTGCCCACGCGGGAGGTCCAGTAGCGTTCGAAGATATACGGCAACTGCGCCGGGTCGATGCCGACACCGTTGTCGCACACCCGGAACAGCACCTCATCGCCCGCGGCCTCGGCAATCACCTCGATCACACCGCCCACCGGGGTGAATTTCAGGGCGTTGCCCAGCAGGTTGGAAAACACCTGGAACAGTCGCTCAGGGTCGGCCTGGGCACTCAGCCCGTCCACTGAGCGCCAAGTTAGGTCCACACCCTTGGCCGCCGCCAGCGGTTGCCACATCGAACAGATCTGGTCCAGGGTTGCCGCCACATCGAGTCGTTGCAGCGAAACGCTGTAGCGCCCGGCCTCCATGCGCGAAATATCGATCAGGTCTTCCAGCAGCGTGTTCATGCGGGCGGTGGCGTTTTGCATGGTTTCAATCGCGGTGGAGAGGCGGCGGTTCGCCTTGTTGTCCTCGGCGGGCACCATGCTGCGCATCATGCCGCATTGCATCAGCAGGATGGTCAGCGGGCTGCGCAGGTCATGGGAGACCACCGCCACCAACTCGTCACGCGCCCGCACCGCAGCATGTTCGCGTTGCACCTGGCGCGCCAGGTCATGCTCCAGGGCATTGCGCCGCAGGCTCTCCGCCGCCTGTAGCTCCGACAGCGACCAATACAGCGCCTTGCCATCGACCTGCTGCTTCCACAACTCAAACGACAGGCGCGGGCTCAAGGTCGTGCTGCCCGGTTCCTGATGTTTGACCGGCTGGCCGCTCCACTCCACCGAGGACTGGACCTCCGGGCGAAACCACATCACCGCGTTGTCCACCGGCTTGGGCAGGCAGAACGCCAACAGGCCGCTGGCGTGGGCCTGATAGGCCGCCGCCGGGGGGAAATCCACAGACAGTTGATGGCTGTGCACCACGCCTTTGCCCTGCCCACGCACCCACTGGTACAAGGCGTGGATTTCAGCCCGTTTGGGGCAGACGCCGAACACATGCAGGCGCTCTTCCACCAGGATCGCCAGGCCACCGGCGGCGGTCAGGCTCAGCAGCGTTTGCGCATGCGGCAACAGGCTTTCCATCACATCGCACTGCACCCCCGTCATGGCAGCAACCAACGCTTCGACCATGGCGGCCTTGTCACGTTGCTGGCGGCGCTCCTGCTGCTCCTGGAGCAACGTGATCTGCATCGACAACAACTGGCCGATGCTGGTGCACGCCGTGCGCAGTTCATGGGGCACGCGCAACGGCTCACGGTGACCACAGGTGATCAGGCCCCAGAGCTGGTCGTCCTTGAGCAGCGAAATGCTCATGGAGGAACGCACGCCCATGTTCTTCAAATAATGGCAGTGCACCGGGGACACGCTGCGCAACACGGCGAAGCTGAGGTCCAGGGGCTGGCCGTTGTCGGGGCGCAGGGCCGGCAGGATCGGCACCGGCTGGTACTCGGCGTCGGGAATCGCGCGGATCCAGTTCAGCCGGTACAGCTCGCGGGCCTGGGGCGGGATGTCCGACGCGGGAAAACATAATCCCAGGTACGGCTGCATGCCGTCGCTGAGGGCCTCGCCAATCACTTTGCCGTGGCCTTCCTGCTCGAAGCGGTACAAGGTGACCCGGTCATAACCGGTGAGGCTACGAATCTCGGTCACGCTGATCTGGTACAAGCTGTCGAGCGTCTTCGCCGACTGCAAGCGGCGCAGCGTTCGGGACAGCTGCTTCACAGCGCTGTGCTCAAGCGTGAGGCTCCGCTCCAGTTCGAGAAACAGCAGGCCTTGATGACGATGCAGCAGGATGTCGTAGGCGTAGCCATCCAGCGTCAGTTGATGCACGTCCTCCTCAAAGGCGTCCAGGTCTGCCAGGGCACGACTCACCTGTACTGCCGCTTCGCTGCCCAGCACACTGGCCAGCGCCTGGCCCGACAGGCGTTGCGCGTCCAGGCCCAGCGCGACGCTCAGGTTGCTGCTGGCTTGCAGCACCTCAAGCGCCGGTTCGCTCAGCGTCAACAACAACCCGTGAGGCTGGATCGAGCCGGGAATATGGATGGGTTCGCTGGCGCAATCGTCTATCAGCGTATCGACCGTGGTCATCGCAGCACCCCGCAGCGGTCCAGCCACTGCTCGAAACACAGGAAGGTCGACTCGGCGACCTTCACCGCCTCCACGCGCTCGTACGCGGTTCGCAGCGGGTCAAGGCACGCCATAAAGCGCTGCCACAGGGCGCTGGTCTCGGCCCCGTACACATTCATGAACGCGCCGCCATTGGTGGAGCCCACGCCAATCTTGATCTCGATCAGGTCGCGCAACACCTGGCCGCCGAGGGTGGCGCCTTCCAGCACATAGAGGGCGCCCAAGGCCTGGGCCACGTTGGTGATGGCGGGCAGTTCGGGGCATATCGGCAAGGCATCGATCTGCAGGTTTTCCAGGCCCAGCGCCCGCAAATCCGCCTGCAAGTACGGGGTTTTGCTGCGCCGTCCCCATTCCAGGTCAGGGATGATTTCACCCCACGGCGCCAGGGCTCGCTCCAGCGGCTGATAGAAGCCGTAATAGGCACTCATCAACTCGCGGTACAGCGCAAGGTCCATGCGGGAAAAAGGCAGCCGAGTGTCGAGACGTCGATGCAGCGCAGCGGTCGCCGCGCGTAGTTCGACAAGGACAGGAGGTAGTGAATTCATGAGCTGTGCGCACGCCGGGAAGGTTCAAAACCGCGACGTAGAGGCCTGGGATCAAGACACTGCGCAATGGACTGTGAGTAACATAGCACCTTGATACAAAAACGTACCTATTCGTTCAAACAGGCTTCGCTTCAACCGGGTGAGGAAAACCGTTCGCGGTAGGCCTGGGGCGTGATCGACACCGCCCGCAGGAAGCTGCGGCGCATGGTTTCTTCGCAGCCAAAGCCGCAGTGCACGGCAATACGTTTGATCGACGCGCTGCTGTCGGCCAGTTGCCGGCGGGCGGTTTCCACACGGATCAATTCGACGGCCCGCGCCGGCGTCTGGCCGGTTTCGGCGCGGTAGTGGCGCACGAAGCTGCGCTCGCTCATGCCCGCCTGGGCGGCCAGTGTGGCAACGTTCAAATCGAGGGTCAGGTGTTCAGCGATCCAGGCGTGCAGCTCCGCAAAACGGCTACCGCCCTTTTGCAGGGATAACGTCACGCTGAACTGCGACTGCCCACCGGGGCGCTTGAGAAACACCACCAGGTGCCGCGCCACTTCCAGGGCCACGGCGCGGCCCAGGTCTTCTTCCACCAGTGCCAGGCACAAGTCGATGCCGGCAGTCACGCCGGCGGAAGTCCACAGGTTGCCCTGCTGGATGAAAATCGGGTTGGCCTCCACCGTCAGTTGTGGGTATTTGCGCGCGAGCTCTTCGCAGCGGGTCCAGTGAGTCGCCACGCGGCAGCCGTCGAGCAAACCACTGGCGGCCAGCAGAAAAGCGCCGGTGCACACCGAGGTGATGCGTCTGGCCTGGGTGGCTTTTTGCCGAACCCAGTCCACCAGCGCCGGATCTTCGGCGGCCCCGTACACGCCCCACCCGCCTGCGATCACCAACGTGTCGCACGGCGCATCGGCGGCCGGCAACGGCTCGGCCACCAGGGCCAGGCCCGCCGAGGTCATCACCGGCTCGGCCTGGGCGGCAATCACACTGACCGCATAGGGCAACGGCAAACCCTGCTGGCGCGCCAGGTCATTGGCCGAAGCAAACACTTGCAAGGGCCCGGTGACATCGAGGACCTGCACATTGGCAAAGGCGAGTACGTTGATGATTCTGGGCATGTTGGCGCAATTCGTGGGCTCAATGGCGTATGCGCCAAAGCCTAGGTGACTAGAGTGAAGCCGTCCATCCCTTTATCAGGAGCAGTCCCCATGACCTTGCAGCTCGGCTTTTTGTTGTTCCCCGGCATCCAGCAACTGGACCTCACCGGGCCCTACGACGTGTTGGGATCGCTGCCGGATGTGAAGCTGCATCTGGTGTGGAAGGACCTCGCGCCGGTCACCTCCAGCACCGGCTTGGTGTTTACCCCCAGCACCACTTATGACGAGTGCCCGACGCTGGATGTGATTTGCGTGCCCGGCGGTTCTGGCGTCGGGGCATTGATGGAGGATGAGCAGACCCTGGCGTTTCTCAAGACACAGGCCCAGACCGCGCGCTATGTGACATCGGTGTGCACCGGCTCCCTGGTGCTGGGTGCCGCGGGCTTGCTGCGCGGGCGTCGCGCGACCACTCACTGGGCCTACCACGACCTGCTCGCACCGCTCGGTGCGATCCCGGTGCAGGAGCGCGTGGTGCGTGACGGCAACCTGTTGACCGGTGGCGGGATTACCGCCGGGATCGACTTTGCCCTGACCCTGGCCGCCGAGCTGTACAGCGAGGCGGCAGCGCAACTGGTGCAGTTGCAGATTGAGTACGCCCCGGCGCCGCCGTTCAATGCTGGCCGGCCGGAAACCGCACCGTCGCATGTACTGGAAGAAGCCCGCAAGCGCACCGCCGAGTCGCGCAAGACCCGGGGTGAAATCGTGGCACGGGCGGCGGCCAGGTTGGGTTAAGCGTTCGCCCGCCCGTGGCGGTCGGCGGGCACCAGATGCCCGATCGTGCCGTCCCCATACGCCCGTTCCACTTTGGAAATCACCACGTGATAACCGCCGTACCAGCGGCGGTATAGACGCTTGGCTTCCAGGTGGGTCGGGTGACTGGCAAAGGCGCGAATGGAGGCCTCGTCACGCCAGTAATAACTGGCGTTGATCAACCCGCCATCCGCCGAACGCCACGACTCGGCCCCCACGTATCCCGGCAGCCTTGCTGCCAGTGCGTCGATCAGATTCGTGAGGCGCTGGAACTCGTCATCCCGTTCGCCGGGCTTGTAGATAAAGGCTGCGATGTACATGGGTAACGTCCTTTTATGAGTGATGTTTCACGTCGGGCGAGACATCAATGCCAAGCGCACGGCCAGCACCATCAGCACGGTTGCCAGGCCCCATTTCTGTAAGCCTGCGCTCCCCGGTTTGCCGGCAAAAAACCGGCTAACCGCCCCGCCAAAAATTCCCAGCACGGCATGAAACACACCGCTGATCAGCGTCAGGATGATCCCCAGTTGCACCAGTTGCAGCGCGATGGGGCCCGCCTCGGGGCTGACGAATTGCGGCAGGAACACCATGAAAAACAGCAGCGCCTTGGGGTTGAGCAAACTGTTGAGCATTGCCCGCACAAACACTCGGCCCAGCGGCACGCGGCTGACGTGGGCCGTGTCCAGGGCGGGCGTTTTCTGCAGGGTCTTGAACACCAGCCACAGCAGGTACAACACCCCGGCGTAGCGAATCAGGTCGAAGGCCGGCGGCCAGCTGGCGACCAGAGCGGTCACGCCGGTTGCGGTCAGTGCCGTGAGCAGCAGGTCTGCCACGCTGATGCCCAACCCCGACGCCACTCCGCCGCGCCAGCCATAGGTCACACCGTGGCTGATGACGAATGCCATGTTCGGGCCCGGGGATAACAACAGCAGCAGGACTGCGCCAGAGAACACAGCCAGGGTTGCGAGGTCGATCATGCTCAAGCCATCCACCGGGAAAGCCTGTAGATTAATCAGCTCACCTGATACAAACAAAAAATTGATCTAGATACGCTTTACACGGGAACGCACCATGGCTCAGGTCCGCTACAAACTGATCGTCGATGAACTGGCCACGCGGATTCGCGCCGGAAAATTGCCGCCGGGCACCCAGTTGCCGACCGTGCGTAGCCTGATGAACAGCCATCGCATCGCCCTCGCCACTGCCTTGCGGGTGTACAGCGAACTGGAGGCCAGCGGCCTGGTGGTGGGTGAACCGGGACGCGGGACGTTTGTGCGCGACACCACGTTGCTGCGGGGCATGGGCCTGGTACAACAACCGCTGCAACCGGGCACCGTGGACCTGAGCCTCAACTACCCCTCGTTGCCGGGCCAGGCCGAGATGCTGCGCGACGGTTTGCGTGCCATTGCCGCCTCGGGCGACCTCGATGCGCTGCTGCATTCCGCGCCGCAGGGTGGCCGCGCCCATGAACGACAGACCGCCGCGCGGCACCTGCGCAATCGGCAGATTCGCGTGAGTGGCGAGCAAGTGCTGATCGTCAACGGTGCGCAACAAGGCCTCGCCGTCAGCCTGATGGCGCTGCTGCAACCGGGGGATGTATTGGCGGTGGATGCGCTGACGTATCCCGGGTTGAAAACCCTGGCCCAGTCCCAGCGCATCGACCTGGAGCCGCTGCCGCAACCGGCTGGGCATACGGATCTGGATGCGCTGGAGGCTTTGTGCAAACGGCGCCCGGTGCGGGCTTTTTATTGCATGCCCACGTTGCACAATCCGCTGGGCACAGTGATGGTTGAAGCCGACCGCGAGCGCCTTGCAGCGTTGGCTGAACGCTACGATTTTCTATTGATCGAAGACGGCGCCTACGCCTTTCTCGCCGAGCCCGCACCGAAGCCGTTGTTTACTTATGCACCGCTGCGCACGGTGTATGTGTCTGGCCTTTCGAAGAGTGTGGCGTCGGGGTTGCGGGTGGGGTTTATCGTCGCGCCCAAGGCGTGGGTGCCGGCGCTGGAGCAAGCGATCCGTGTCTCGACCTGGAGCACGCCGACGCTCACGGTGAACCTGGCGTGCCGCTGGATAGAATCCGGCGCAGTGGATGCACTGGAAGAGCACAAGCGCCAGGATGCGCGCCAACGCCAGGCGCTGGCCCGGGAGGTCTTGCGAGGGTGTGAGGTGATTGCGCATCCGGCGTCGTATTACCTGTGGCTGGTGCTGCCGGAAGGTCTGCGGGCGGATGCAGTGGTGGCTGCGCTTGAGGGCCAGGGTGTGCGGGTCACCAGTGCCGAGCCGTTTGCCTGTACGGCCCATGTGCCGCATGCGTTGCGGGTGGCGCTGGGGTCGATTGACTTGGCGACGTTGAGAATAGCCTTGGGGAAAATTCGCGAGGCAATTCGGATATGAATAAAGGGCCAGCAGGGTAAATCCCTTTGATTTGCGGGACATTTCCGAGACAATCTTTCGGCCTTGTGCCTGCCGGAACCGGTGGCTAGTCTTCGCCCCGTCACTGCTCATCAGTGATCGGGTTTAGTCGCCCGGATCCGAAAAGGCGCATGTCCCATCATGAGGTTTTATGGTGGCTGTGCGCAGGGCACCTTCGGGTGCGCCGGTTTTTCCTTTTCGGCCGGTCGACTAACCTGCGTACAGCCGCCACCCTACGTTTAGTCGCGAAGGGGTCGGCTCCTTAACCGAAAAGGAGTTACACCATGAATAAACCCGTCCCCGACCCACCCATCGACCTGCTCAAAAACCGCGCCGCGTTCAATCGCGCCCTCGAACACTACCTGCCCTCCCAGGGCTTCCATACCGTCAACGAAGACCTGAGCTTCGAAGACTCCCTGCTCTACACCGCCAGCCTGCTCAGCAGCGCCTCGGCCACCGCCCTCGACTGCGGCGAACTGCTGCAAAGCCCCGAGCGGGCAAAGTTGCTGGCGGTGTGGCATTTGCTGGAAATTGCCAAGACCACCGTCGACCGCTCGATTGAGTGTTTGCACCTGCGCAAGGCTTAGCCGCAACCCCGTCAAGCCTGTGTGGGTTTGTGCATCCGGCCAAATCCACACGGCAACGATTGCCCAATCCTCTGGCCAACGCATAGAATGCGAACCGTTATCAATTAAGACGCCCGCGCCAGGATGCCCATGTCGAGCGACCACCCACTGGATCATGCCGCCATCGGCCAGCTCTACCATGCCCATCATTCCTGGCTGCGCGGCTGGTTGAGCCGGCGTACGGGCTGCCGTGAGCACGCCGCCGACCTGGCGCAGGAAACCTTCGTGCGCCTGCTCAATGCGCGCAAGCAGCAAGCCTTGCTGCAACCCCGGGCCTACCTGAGCAGCATCGCCCGCAGCCTGATGATCGACCAGTATCGCCGCCGCGAACTGGAGCGTGCCTATCTGGAGAGTCTCGCGCATTTCCCGCAAGTCGAGGTGCCGTCGGAAGAAACCCGCCTGCTGATCCTCGACAGCCTGGAGCGCATCGACCGCCTGCTGGACCAACTCAAGCCACGGGTGCGCGAAGCGTTTTTGCTGGCGCAACTGGACGGCTTGACCTGCCAACAGATCGCCCAGCGCCTGGGGGTGTCCAAGGCCACCGTGGAGCGCGACCTGGCCAAGGCACTGCATGCCTGTTATCGGTTGCGTTATGCCGAAGGCTAATCCGCCATTGGTGGACCAGGCGATCCAGTGGATGATCAAGCTGCGGTTCAATATTGCCGATGACGCCACCACCGCTGCCTTCGAACGCTGGCTTGAAACCAGTGGCGATCACCAGCAGGCCTGGCAACGGGTCTCGTCGATGAGTGACGAGTTTGCGCAGTTGCCGGCACAGGTCGGCCGCCATGCCTTGCAAGGTGCCCGCCAACGCATCAGCCGCCGTGAAGGGTTGAAGTTGCTCGGGCTGTTCGCCGGTGCCGCAGGGCTGACTTGGTTCGGCCGCGACTACACGCCATTGCCCGGCCTGCTGGCCGATTACCGCACCGACACCGGAGAGCGGCGTTGGGTCGCCCTCGACGATGGCAGCCGTATCCAGCTCAACAGTGCCAGCGCCATCGACACAGTCTTCAACACCGAAAGGCGTCTGGTGCAGTTGCGCCAGGGTGAAATCCTGATCGACATGGGCGCCGACGGTAGCGCGCCACGGCCCTTCTGGGTGCAAACCCGCGACGGTTATCTGCGCGCCTTGGGCACCCGGTTCATGGTGCGCGAGGAGCCCCACGGCACCTTGCTCGCCGTGCAAAAAGGCAGCGTCGCGGTATTCGCCGACAGCCATCAGGCCAGCGCACGTGGGGTGATACAGCCCGGCGAGCAGATGCTGTTTGATCGAAACGGCTTGCGTCCACCCGCCACCACGGGACTGGATCCCTGGGCCTGGAGCGACGGTGTGATCAGCGCTCACAACATGCGTCTGGACGATTTCCTCGCGGAGCTGAGCCGTTACCGCACTGGGCTGGTGCGCTGCAGCGAAGCGGTCGCCGGCCTGCGTGTGTCCGGGACTTACCAGTTGGACGATACCGATCAGGTCCTGACCCTGGTGGCACAGGCACTGTCGGTGAACATCACCTATCGCAGCCGTTATTGGGTGACCGTCGCAGCTCGTGCATGACCTTCCGAAAATAAATGAGGTGAATTCTCATCTTCGCTCGACCTGTAAGGAAAGGCCGATCAACAGGCCGATTCTGTCCACTTCCTTCAGGAGCATTCCGCGGTCATGCAAGCGTTCCCCTCCAAGCGTTCTCCCCTCAAGCATGCGGTGCACGCCGCCCTGCTCGGTGCCTGCCTGAACGGCAGCGCCCTGCCCCTGGCGGTCATGGCGCAAACGCCTGTCAGCGACACCCAGGCCCGTGACTGGAACATTGCACCCGGCCCATTGGCCACGGTGCTCGACCAGTTTGCGCGCCAGGCGAGTATCAGCCTGTCCTATGACGCCACCAGCGTCGCCGGCAAGACCAGCCCCGGCCTCAACGGCGCACTGGACAGCCAACAGGCCTTGAGCCAATTGATCCAGGGCCAGGGCTTGCAAGCCCAACGCCAGAGCAACAACACCTGGCTGCTGTTGCCGCAAGTCGCGGACACCGGCGCGCTGAACCTGGGTGCCACCACCGTGACCGGCGAACACCTCGGCGTCACCACTGACGGCAGCGGTTCCTACACCACCGGCGCAGTGACCATCGGCAAGGGCGCCCACAGCCTGCGGGAAACACCGCAATCGGTCAGCGTCATGACCCGCAAGCTGATCGACGACCAGAACATCACCACCATCGATCAATTACTGGAACACACCCCGGGCATCACCACCTACGACTCACCTATGGGTGGCAAGTATTTCTATTCCCGTGGTTTCAAGATGCTCGGCCAATACCAGTTCGACGGTGTGCCGTTGGACATCGGCAAAGACTACGTACAGGCCGACAGCTTCACCGCCAACATGGCGATCTATGACCGGGTGGAAGTGCTCAAGGGTGCGGCCGGCATGCTAAAGGGCGCCGGCACCGCCAGTGGTGCGGTGAACTTCGTGCGCAAGCGGCCACAAGACAAACCCACCACCAGCCTGTCGCTGTCTGCCGGCACCTGGGACAACTACCGCGCCGACGTCGATACCGGCGGCCCGCTCAATGACAGCGGCACCGTACGCGGCCGCGCCGTGGTCAGCCAACAGAACCGTGGCTCGTACATGGACGTCTCCAAGCGCCAGGACCAAGCTGTTTACCTCGCACTGGATGTTGACCTCTCGCCCGACACCACCCTGGGCATCGGTGCCAGCTACGAAGATGTCGATGCAACGCCCTGCTGGGGCGGTGTGCCGCGCTACAGCGACGGCAAGAGCATCGGCCTGAGCCGATCCACCTGCCTGGGCCAGGCCTGGAACGACTGGCAGAGCCAACGCACTACGCTGTTTGCCGACCTCACCCACCACTTCAACGACGACTGGCAACTCAAGGTCACGGCGGTGAACAGCCGCAACCTGCAAGACATCAAATACGCCGCCAGCCAAGGCACCGTGAAGTACGGTGATCCGGCGCCAACCGCCGAGATGTACGCCGCGCTGTTTGACTACGACCACCGGGATTTCGGACTGGATGCCTACCTGGACGGTAAGTTCGAAGCGTTCGGTTTGCAGCATGAACTCATCATCGGCGCCAATGGCAGCCGTGGCACCCAGGACGATGTCTACGCGATCCGGAGCCTGCCCGACCGGCAAAGTATCTTCCTGCCCAACCACCACTTCCCGCAGCCCGCCAACGATACCTTCTGGCCCAACATGTACCGGGGCGGCACCGTCAAGGAAACCGCCACCCAGTACGGTACCTACGCCACTTTGCGCCTGAGGCTGGCCGAGCCATTGATGGTGGTGCTCGGCAGTCGCGTCAGTTGGTTCGAAAACCGCCGCCAGTCGAATAACCTCGCCTGGGGCGAATGGGCCCTGCAGGATGCACGCACCAAGGAAACCGGTGAAGTCACGCCGTTCGCCGCGGTGATCTATGAGCTCGACGACAACCTTTCGGTGTACGCCAGCTACGCCGATATCTTCCAGCCACAAAGCTCCAACGCCACGGTGACCGGCGCTGCCCTCAAGCCCAAAATCGGCGAAAACTACGAGCTGGGCATCAAGGGCGAATGGTTTGAGGGGCGCCTCAACAGCTCGCTGGCATTGTTCCGCGCTATCGAGAAAAACGCCGCCGAAACCGACTACACCACCCAATGCGGTACCTCGGCAGACGGCTATTGCTACACCGACACTGGCAAGGTTCGCGCACAAGGTGTCGAAGCCGAGTTGAGTGGCGAGTTGCTGGAACGCTTGCAAGTGGCGGGCGGCTACACCTACACCCAGACCAAGAATCTCAACAACATCAACAGCGCCGCCATTGGCGCGGTCGCAAACAGCTACGTGCCGCGACACATGCTGCGCTTGTGGGGCGATTATCAGTTGGACGGCACACTGTCGAAATGGAGCGTCGGCACCGGCGTCAACGCCCAGAGCAGCAACTACCGAATTCAAGGCATCAAACTGGAACAAGCCGGTTATGCGGTATGGAATGCGCGGTTGGCGTACCGGGTTGATGACACATGGACGGTGGCGCTGAACGGTAACAATCTCTTCGACAAAAATTACTATCAGACGGTGGGAACGGCCGACTGGGGTAATTTCTACGGCGAACCGCGCAACTTCACTGTCAGTTTGAAAGGCAATTTTTAAGGTTAGTACCGCCTCAATGTGGTGACGGACTCACGTCCTCACCACTCATCGCTTGTCCCCGAAAAACCCCGCATCCGACCTCCGTCAAAAAAAGGTTTTCCTCAGTCGCAGGAAATTTCCTAAATTTGTTCCTACACTCCAAAACGCCAGCATTTTGTTCCGGGAAAACCCGGAAATCCGACCAAGACAGTCAACAAACTGTCACGCGGAAGAGCACCTGACGTGTCTAGACCGAAGGTCTTATAAAAAAGTCAAAACCTTGACGAGCGACGAAAAGGGAACCATCATTTAGCCATTACCCCGCAAATTCCCTGCAGATAGATAGGTAATTGCGTATTACCCAGCGAAGTAACCGTTCGTCTGGCGCCACTTATAAAGCAAGCCCTGCCTTTATGGATGAGCAGCCGAACAAGGAAGCCCTGGTGTGCAATGAGGGATGTTTTTATGCGCGAGAAGTCGTCAGTCGACAGCCTGTTTTTGACCCGGGCCGGTTTCATTGAGTTCTTTGTTGTTTTCGTAAAATTGATGCACGGCCTCACCGCCGTTTTTCCAGCACTGATCCTGCTGTTTTATCCAGACCCGATGGCCCCCGAACTGCGCGCCCACTTTCTCGGCTTGCTGCTGTTTTTCGCGATCCTGACGATCATTCTGTTCCAGGCCATGGGGGTTTACTCCGAGGAGCTGTTCAGCAACCGCCTGCGGTTTCGCACCATGCTGGTGGCCTGGTCCGCGGCCTTTTGCATCCTGCTGTTCATGTACCAGATTCTGCTGATGTTCCCGCAGTTGAGCCCGCGCAACCTGGCGTTCTGGTTTATCACCAGCCTGGCGTTGTTCGGGCTGGAGCGGATCGTGATGCTGCGCCTGTTCCGCAACCTGATGGCCAGCGGCAAATACCTGCAACGCACGGTGATCCTCGGCTTCACCGACACCGCCGTGCACGTGGCCGACCACTTGCAGCGCAACGGCGATATCCGTTCCGGACTGATCGGTTTTATCGACGACCGCACCGAGCGCATCCCCAAGGAACTGAGCAACCTGCCGCTGCTGGGCAACACACGCGACCTGGAAAAGCTGATCCGCTCCGAGCAGGTCAACCAGGTGATGATCACCCTGCCCTGGGCCGCCGAACAGCGGATCAACGGGCTGGTGAAGCGCCTGCGGCAGATGTCGGTCAACGTCATGCTGGTGCCCGACATGGCGGCCCTGCGCTATGGCCACAGCCGTATCACCGATGTGGGCGGCATCCTGATGTTCAACACCTCCCACGTGCCGCTGCGGGGCTGGTCGCCGTTTATCAAGCGCTGTGAAGACCTGATCCTGGCAACCCTGGGCCTGGTGGCACTGTCGCCGATCATGCTGATCACGGCGATTGCCATCAAGCTCGACTCCAAGGGCCCGGTGCTGTTTCGCCAGAACCGGTTTGGCTACAACGACAACGTGATCCGGGTGTTCAAGTTCCGCTCGATGTACGCCGAGATGAGCGACTTCAACGCCGACCGCCAGACCACCCGCGGCGACCCGCGCATCACCCGCGTGGGCCGGATCATTCGCAAGACCAGCATCGATGAGCTGCCGCAGCTGTTCAACGTGCTGCTGGGCAACATGTCGATGGTCGGCCCGCGCCCGCATGCCACCGCGACCAAGGCCGCCGGCGTGCCCTACGAAGTTGCCGTGAGCGAGTACAGCTCGCGCCACCGGGTAAAACCGGGCATCACTGGCTGGGCGCAAATCAACGGCTATCGTGGTGAAACCGACACCCTGTTCAAAATCCAGAAACGCGTTGAGTACGACCTGGAGTACATCTCGAAGTGGTCGGTGTGGTTCGACTTGTACATCGTTTTCATGACGGTCCCGGCCGTCCTTTCGACCAAGGAAGTCTATTGATGAACACCCTCAACGGCTTGATTCCCTGCATCATTTCCGGTGGTTCGGGCACCCGGCTGTGGCCGGTGTCGCGGCAGAACATGCCCAAGCCTTTCATGCGCATGCGTGATGACCAGAGCCTGCTGCAGAAGACGTTCCTGCGGGCCAGTCACCTGCCGGGCGTGGAAAGCGTGCTGACGGTGACCAACCGCGACCTGCTGTTTCGCACCCTCGATGACTACCGCGTGGTCAACAAGGCCCATCTGGCCCTTGACCTGTTGCTTGAGCCGTTCGGGCGCAACACCGCCGCCGCCATCGCCGTGGCCGCCCTGCATGTACAGGAAAACTTCGGCAGCGAGGCGCAGTTGCTGATCCTGCCTGCCGACCATCTGATTCTTGATGAAAGCGCCTTCGCCGATGCCGTCACCCAGGCCCGCGAACTGGCGGAAGCCGGCTACCTGGTGACGTTCGGCATCCAGCCCGACCACCCGGAAACCGGCTTCGGCTATATCGAACAAGGCGAGGCGCTGGGCCAGGGGTTCCGGGTCAAGCGCTTCGTCGAGAAGCCCGACCTGGCCACCGCCCAGGGCTATCTGGACGGCGGCAAGCACCTGTGGAATGCCGGGATGTTCTGCTTCAAGGCCGGTACATTGCTGGAGGAGCTGGCGCTGCACGCACCCGCCGTGCTGGACGCCGCCAAGGCCGCCCTCGAGCACGGCCACAGCCTGAACAACAACAGTTGCCGTCAGCGCGAGCTGAACGCTGAAGGTTTCGGCGCGGCGCCCGACATCTCGATCGACGTGGCGCTGATGGAAAAATCCGCGCAAGTGGCGGTGGTGCCCTGCGACATCGGCTGGAGTGATATCGGTTCCTGGGACGCGGTGCGCCAACTCACCCCCAGCGACGCCAACGGCAACCAGGTCAATGGCCAGGCGATCCTGCATGACGTGCACAACTGCTACATCGACTCGCCCAAGCGCGTGTTGGGCGCAGTGGGCGTGCACGACCTGATCGTCGTCGACACCCCGGATGCGATCCTGATTGCCGACGCCAAGCGCAGCCAGGACGTGCGCTACATCGTCGCCGAGCTCAAGCGCCAGGACCATCCGGCATTCAGCCTGCACCGCACTGTCACCCGGCCGTGGGGCACCTACACCGTGCTGGAAGAAAGCAGCCGCTTCAAGATCAAGCGCATCGTGGTCAAGCCCCAGGCCTCCTTGTCCCTGCAAATGCACCATCACCGCAGCGAGCACTGGGTGGTGGTCAGCGGCGCGGCGATGATTACCAACGGCGACCGTGAATTCCTGATCAACGCCAACGAGTCCACCTACATTCCGGCCGGGCACAAGCACCGCCTGACCAACCCCGGCATCATCGACCTGGTGATGATCGAGGTGCAGAGCGGCGAGTACCTGGGCGAAGACGACATTGTGCGTTTTGACGACATCTACGGCCGGGCTCCGGCCGAAGTGAAGAAGTGATGCGTACCGCCCTGATCATCCCGACCCGCAACGCTTCCAGCCACCTCGACCGGCTGCTGCCGGCGCTGCGCATGCAAACCCTGCAACCGGACGAAACCCTGGTGGTCGACAGCGCTTCCAGCGATGACACCGTGGCGCGTTTTCGCGAGTTCGGCGTACGGGTCGAAGTGATCGATGCCAAGGACTTCAACCATGGCGGCACCCGCCGCTGGGCCAGCGAGCAAGTCGACGGCGACGCGCTGATCGTGATGACCCAGGACGCGATCCCCGCCGAACCCGAGACGTTCGCCAACCTGGTGGGCGAACTGGAACTGGACCCGCTCAACGGCGTCGCTTACGGCCGCCAGTTGCCGCACCCGGATGCCGGCGTGCTGGGCGCCCAGTCACGCCACTTCAATTACCCGCCGCAAAGCCGCAGCAAAAGCCTGGCTGATGCGCCGGAGCTGGGGATCAAGACCTGCTTCAGCTCGGATTCGTTTTCGGTGTACCGGCGCAGCGCCCTGCAAGCCGTCGGTGGCTTCCCCGCGGATGTGATCGGCAGCGAGGACGCCTACGTCGCCGCCCGCATGCTGCTGGAAGGCTACAAGGTGCGCTACGCCGCCACCGCCCTGGTCTATCACTCCCACGATTACCGTCTCATGGATGAGTTTCACCGCTACTTCGACATTGGCGTTTTCTACGGCCGCGAGCCGTGGATCCGCCAGGCTTTTGGCGATGCCGGCGGTGAAGGTAAACGCTATGTACTGGCCGAGCTTCGAGCGTTACGCGAAGCCGGTGCATTGCACCGCGTACCCGAAGTACTGGTGCGCAGCGCGTTCAAATTGCTCGGCTACCGGCTGGGCCATCTGGAGCGCCAGCTCCCCCTCGCCCTCAAGCGGCGCATCAGCATGTTCCCCGGTTATTGGAGGTGAGCATCATGACCTACAGGAAGACCCCTTTGATGAAACGAACCTTGCTCGTCCTGGCCATGATGGCATTGGCCGCCTGCAATACGCCCGCGCGGATCGTCGCGCCCGATGGCAAGACGGTGGACGAGGGCAAGCAGGCCCTCGATCGCATGGCCCAACTGCCACCGGCGGTGGAGCGGATCCGCATCGGCGACCAGTTGCGGATTGTCCGCGATGCCGGGGAAATGCCAACCCTGTCGGCGTTCAACGTCAGCACGATTTACGAGCTGACGCTGTACACCGTGCAGAACGACGGCAAGATCAACTATCCCTTCCTGGGGCCGATCCAGGTGGCGCGGCGCACGCCGGCGGAAGTCGCCGCCGAGCTGAGCCAGAAACTCGCACCGGTGTATCGCGAGCCTCGGGTGACGGTGAACATCAACCAGGCGCCGGGCAACACGGTGATCGTCGGCGGCGCGGTATTAAACCCGTCGGCTATCTCCATCGCCACGGCCCCGACCATGGAGCAGGCGATTCTCGGTGCCGGCGGCGTGAGCTCGGTGGGCAACGCGAGCATGGTCGCCCTGCTGCGTGAAGATGGCCAAGGCGTCTACCACGCCTACTTCCTCGATTTCAGCCAGTACCTGAAGAACGGCGCACTGGGCCGCAAGCCCGTGGCGCTGCAACGCGGTGACGTGGTGTTTGTACCCAAGTCCAACGTCGGCGAACGGATCCAGGGCGTGGACACTTACCTGAACCAGCTGATTCCCTTCACCAAATCCATTGGTGTGGGCTACAGCTACACCACGAACCACTAAAGGAGCGACATCCCATGATCGAGATCCGTTCTTTTCGTGATCTTCTGCGTCTGTTCTTCATCTTCAAGCACGAGTTCAAACTGGCGGCGATTGCCGCGCTGGTGATCATTTTGCTGGGGGCGTTCCTGCTGCCGGCCAAGTATGAATCCACCGCGCGATTGCTGGTAAAACCAGGGCGTGACTCGACGATGCCGATCGAGGTCGACAACCGTCAGCCAATCGTCATGCCGAGTACCCAGCGCGACCCGATTGTCGACGAAGAACGCCTGCTGACCGGCCGCCCTATCGTGCGTGCAGTGGCCGAGCATTACCTCGACGTGATGGACAAGATGCAGCCGCCGGAAGGCGTGTGGAAGCGCACCAAGTGGTACGTCAAGAAAGGCATCAGTGCCGTGTTTGACGGTGTGCGAGTGGTGCTGGAAACCGTTGGCATCGTCGAAGAAACCACCCCGGTGGAACGCCTGGCGAAAAGCCTGGAGAAAAACTTCGAAGTGACCCACGCCATCGGCTCTACGGTGATGGACATCAGCTTCCGCTGGGATGACCCGCAAATCGCCCAGGCGGTGGTCAAGGATTGGGTCGAGACCTACATCGACGAGCGCACCCAGGCGTTGGGCCGCAAGAGCCTGTATGCGTTCTATGAAGGCCAGGTGTCTTCCAGCGCTGCGCAGATCAAGAGCTACAAGGAGCAGATCCTCGCGCACTTGAACGACATCGGCGCCTCGAGCATCACCGATCGCCTGGAAGACTTGTCCGAGCGGATCAACGTGCTGCGTGGCGAGGTGTTCAACTCCACTCGGCTGATCGCTTCCTCCGACGTGGCGTTGCAGAGCACCCGTGACCAACTCAAGGGCCAGCCCAAAGAGGTGACCACGGTTCGCCAGATCGCGTTGAACCCGCAGCAACAAGACTTGCGTCGCCTGCTGAACCAGAAGCTCCTGGAAAAAGCCGACATGATGCGTACCTATACGGATAACGCGCCGCCGGTCAAAGCCCTGGACGCTTCGATCCGTGCCATGCAGGCCCAGGTCGCCGGTGAAAGCGACACGGTGCAAAGCTCCGAGAACCGCGCGCCGAACACCCTGGAAATCCACCTGCAACGGGTACTGCTGGATGAGACCAGCCGCAACCAGTCGCTGCGTACACAGTTGGTGCAACAGCAGAAGCAACTGACTGAACTGGAAGCCCAGCGCAAGGACGCCCTGGCCATCGAGCCGGAACTGGCGCGCCTGGCCCGTGAGTTGAACGGCACCGAGAAAAACTACGCGCTGTATGTCGACAGCCTGGAAAAATCGCGGATCGACCGTGAACTGGACAAGAGCCAGATCAGTAACATCGCGGTGATCGAAGAAGCTACCCTGAACCCTGGGCGCGTCTTCCCGAAAACCCTGCTGATGCTGTTGCTGGCGATCCCGTTCTCCATCGTGGTCGGCCTGCTGGTGATCTACCTGTGCTACCTGCTGGATCAACGGATCCACGACGGCGGCCTGGTGGAAGGCAAATTCGGCCTGCCGCTGTGGACCACGCTGCCGGAGCTGGACACCAGCACCGCGCAAAGCACCAACGCCTTCAACGCGAGCATCTATCGCCTGTATGGGTTGCTGCCGCTGGAGCGTATTGCCGAACAGGGCCTGACCCTGGGGCTGACCTCGGCACGGCACGGTGAAGGCGTGAGCTTTATCGTCGAGCAGTTGCGCCAGTTGCTGGAAGAGAACGGCGTGCGGGTGCGGATCGGCGGGGTTGAGCCGGCGATTCCGGGCCAGGTGGTACTGCTGGATGCTTCGGCGCTGCTGGACAATCGTGATGCGTTCATCAACCTGCGCCGTGCCGACCTGATTGCGCTGGTCGTGGAAGCGCAAAAAAGCACGGTACCGGTGGTGGAACACGCACTGTCGATCCTCACCACGGCGTTCGGCAAGGTCGATGGCATTATCATCAACCGCCGCAAGTTCGAGGTACCGGTCAAGGTGCTGAAAACCATCGCCAAATACCGGGGTTCGTTCTGATGCGCATCGCCCTGCTCGCTCCCCTGCCGCCGGAAAAGAACGGGATCGCCGACTACGCGAACCACTTCAAGACGGCACTGGAGCAACTGGGCGTCGAGGTGGCTACGCCCTTGACGGGCGTGGTCGGCAGCACGGCGGCGATCAAGCAAGCCATTGCCGGTTTCGACTGGCAGGGTGTTGACCTGGTCCACGCCGAGCTGGGCGGCGGGCGGCTGGGGGAGTTCCTGGCCCTGCGCGAATTGCGCAAGGCCTACCCCGCCCTGCCGTTGACCGCCACGGTGCATGACCCGGAACGCATGGTCTGGCGGCGCGAGCAATTGCCCTTTCCGCTGAACCTGCTGGAATCCTTGCCCAGCCCATTGCCCCAGGCGGCAGTGGTGCTGGCCGATCCCTTGACCCTGCGCGAAGAACGTCACGTCGCCCAGGGCCTGACCCGGCTGGTGACCCTCACCCGCCTGGGCGCCGACTGCCTGACGGCGCGCATGCAATTGCCCGCCGGCAAGGTGGCGGTGATCAACCACGCCAACCTGGATATCCCGCCGGTGGCCTTGCCGCCGCTGGACACGCTGCACCTGTTGTATTTCGGTTTTATCTACCGTGGCAAAGGCATCGAAGACCTGTTGCAGGCCCTGGCCGCCGCCTTCGAAAAAGCCCCCGAATTGCGTGACCGTGTGCGCCTGACCCTGGCCGGTGGCACTGCCGCCGAAATGGCGTTTGGCACAGGCGGCAATTACCTGGAGCAGTTGAACAGCCAGATTGCCGAACTCGGCCTGGCAGGCTCCATCGACTGGCGGCTGAATTTGCCGGCCAGCGAGATCCCGCAGACGATCCAGGCGCACCATGTGATGGTGCTGCCGTATCGCGAATCGAAAAAGCTCGGCCTGCTGGGCCGCCAGCGCGGCACCAGCGGCGCATTGTCCTGGGCTGCCGCCTGCGGGCGCGGCGCGATCACCTCCGATGCCAGGGCGTTTGCCGAGGAAGTCGCCAGCGGCAATGGCGCCATCTATCCACAAGGCGATGTAGCCGCCTTGAGCGAACAACTGCTGCGGCTCGCACGCAACCCGCACATGGCCACGGACTGGGCCGCACGCGCCGCCGCCATAGGCCGCGAACGGTTGTGGCCAGTGACCGCGCAGAAGTTCGCGAGCCTGTTTGAGCAAACCGTTGCAGGAGGCAACCATGGCGCGTAAACGGACTTACCTCGCTACCCTCGCAGTCGTCGCTGCGCTGGGTTTGACCGCCTTTCTCTGGGGCCGCCCGGCCGATGCCGAGAGCCATGTGCTCAAGGGCAGCAAAGAGGTCGTGTGGAAGGACTTCCTGGGGGTGAACGCGCAGTTCCTGTGGTTCAGCCCCGAGCGTTATCAGAAGCAGATCGACCGCCTCAAGGCCCTGGGCCTGGAGTGGGTGCGCCTGGACCTGCACTGGGACCAGCTGGAAACCGCCGAGAACCAGTACAACGTCGCGACCCTCGACGAACTGGTGAACAAGCTGCAGCAGAACCAGATCAAGTCGGTGTTCTACCTGGTGGGCTCGGCGAAGTTCGCCACCACCGCGCCCGCCTCCTCGCCGTACCAGGACCAGTTCCCGCCCAAGGACCCGAATATCTTCGCCAACCGCATGGCATTGCTGGAACAGCGTTACCCCAGCGTGGACGCGTGGCAGGTGTGGAACGAACCGAACCTGCTGGGGTTCTGGCGCCCCGCCGCCGACCCGGCCGGCTATGCGAACCTGTTGCAAGTCACCGCCGCCGCGTTGCGGGTGGTGAACCCGAACAAACCGGTGGTGGCCGCCGGCATGGCATTCTTCAGCGAAATGCCCAACGGCCAGAACATGCTCGACGGGCTGCTGCAACTGGGCGTGCCGAGCCTGAATACCATCATGTCCTATCACCCCTACACCCAATTGCCCGAAGGCAACACGCCGTCGAACCTCGACTTTGTCGAAAAAACCAGCGCCCTCAACCAGAAACTGCGGGCGGCCGGGGTGAATACCCTGTGGAGCACCGAGTGGGGCTGGTCGACCTACAAAGGCCCGAAAGAGGTGCAGGACTTCATCACCACCCAGGGCCAGGCCGACTACATCGTGCGCCGCGTCGCGCTGATGAGCGCGCTGGATTTCGACAAGATCTTCCTGTTCACCCTGAGCGACCTGGACCAGCGCGCCAGCGTGCGCGACCAGAGTTATGGCTTGCTCGACATCGACGCCAACCCCAAGCCGTCGTACACCGCGCTGCAGAATTTCCTGCAGGTGAGCGGGCCCAAATTGACCCCCGGCGACCCACCCACCGCCGATCAGTTGCCCGATGGCCTGTTCAGCATCGGCTGGTCCCGTGCCGACGGGCGCAAGGTGTGGTTTTTCTGGTCGGCCCGTGGCGGCAGCGCGCACTTGCCGGGCATGACCACCGCCACCTTGTATGACCCGTTGCGCGGCACCGAAACACCCTTGAGTGGCACCAATGGACTGGACGTACCGGTCAAGCCGAACCTGCAAATTCTGTTATGGGATTGAAGCCACCCATGCGCATCCTCTGGATCCTGCCCTACTCGCCTTGGCCCGCTACCAGCGGCGGCAAGACGCGCCAGTTTCATTTGCTGCGCAGCCTGGCTGCGCGCGGGCATCGGATCACCTTGCTGCTGCATGACAAACATGCGGTATCGCTGACGGATCGCCAGGTGCTGGAAGCCTTTCTGGAACAGGTGATCATCCTCCCCCGCCGCCCGCTGCGCAGCCTGAAGACCCTGCTGGCCGGGCTGTTTGCGCCGTACCCGTTGCTGGCCAGTGTGAATGGCCTGTCGGGTGAACTGCAGGACACCTTCGAGCGCTTGCTGACCGAGCATTGGGACGTGGTGCAGATCGAACATACCTACACCTTCCAGCCTTACGAAGCTGCATTGGCCCGTCGCTCCCAGCCGTTTGTGCTGACCGAGCACAATGTCGAATCGTCCCTCGGCGCCGCGACTTACGACCGCCTGCCCGGCTGGGCGTTGCCGTTCATACGCTACGATCAATGGCGCTACGGCCGCTGGGAACACCGGGTGATGCGCCAGGCCGCGCAAGTGGTCGCCGTGACCGACGCCGACGCCCAGACCCTGGCGCAGATTGCCGGCAAGCCGGTACCGGTGGTGGTCAACGGGGTGGATTGCGCGCACTTCGCTGCTGCCCGACCCGACCCGACGACCCGCCGCGTGCTGTTTCTGGGCAACTACGAATACGCGCCCAACGTCGATGCCATCGAGTGGGCACTGGATGAGATCCTGCCGAAAGTGTGGGCCCGCTGCCCCGACGCACGCATGAGCGTCTGCGGTTTCGGCATGCCGGAAAGCTGGCGCGAACGCTGGAAGGACGGACGCATCGAATGGCAGGGTTTTGTCCCCAACCTGCTGGCCCTGCAATCGAGTTGCTCGGTGTTTCTGGCGCCGTTGCGCCATGGCGGCGGCTCCAAGCTCAAGGTGCTCGAAGCCCTGGCCGCCGGCCTGCCGCTGGCGAGTACCGACCAGGGCGTGTCCGGCCTGGACCTGGTGGAAGGCCTGGATTACCTCGGCGGCCAGACCGCTGAAAGCCTGGCCGACGCCGTGGTGCGCCTGCTGCAACAGCCTGAAGTCGCTGCTCCCATGGGCGAAGCCGGTCGCGCCTATGTGCGCCGTGCCCATGACTGGAGCGTCGCCGCCAGCCAGCTGGAGCAGGTGTACGCGCAACTGTCGCCCCAGAGCCAAAAGGAGCCGGCATGCGCATAGGCCTCGATTACCGCACCGTCGGCACCTCGCCGCAATCAGGCATCAGTCGCCAGGTGTACGCCCTGGAAGATGCCCTGCGCACCCTGCCCGGCATCGAGCTCGAACGCTTCAGCGTCGCGCCGCTGGGGGATGAGCTGCGCCTGAACGTGCATTGCCCGGACTGGGGCTGCGCCAAGACCGCCATGCACCAGCCGCACCAGCGCCTGCGTTTCGAGGCGGGCTACCTGCCCAAGGCGCTGCGCAATGAGCACATCGATGTGTACATCAGCACCTTCAATATGGGCCTGCCGCTGCCGCCCAAGCCGCAGGGCCTGCGCACCGTGGTGCTGCTGCATGACCTGTTTCAGATCACGCTGGACAACTATCACGCCAACCGCCTGAAGGCGCTGATCTACAAGGCCAGTGATCGGCTGTCGATCACCTATGCGGTGCACACGGCAGACCGGGTGTGGACGCCTTCGCAGTACAGTGCCGACGAAACCGCGCGGCTGTTTCCCAAGGCGGCAGGCAAGATTCGCGTGCTGCCCAACCAAGTGGTCGGTTTTGTCGGACTGCCGGCGGACCTCTCGGCCCGGCAACTGCCCGAGCGCTACTGGCTGCTGGTGGGTACCCGGGAATTGCGCAAGAACGTGCCGTTCCTGGTGGACGCCTGGCAGCAAGCGCGCAGCCAGTCGCCGAGCGTGCCGGAACTGGTGCTGGTGGGCAGCCTGGAGCATTTGCCCGAAGCACAACGCAACTACCCGGGGATACGCGCCTTGAGCGGCGTATCCGACGCTGAATTGCACGGGCTCTACCGCAAGGCCTTGCGCCTGTGGCAGCCTTCCTACGCGGAAGGCTTTGGCTTGCCGGTGATCGAAGCCCTGAGCGTCGGCACTCCGGTGGCGGTGGCCAGCGGTACCTCGCTGGACGAAATCACCCCGCCGCTGGCACCGCGGTTTTCACCCACGGACGGCGCGGCGCTGGTGCAGTTGATGCTGCACCTGGCCGACCAACCCGTCGAACAACCACCTGAACAGTTACGCAGCTGGGCCGAACGCTTCAACCACCAGGCCTACCGTCGGCGCCTGGCCGAACTGATCGAGGAATTGAATTGAGAATCTCACTGGGTAGCCTCGTCGCCATCGTCTTCGGCCTGCTGTTTGGTGGGTTGATCCTGTTTCTTTCCCCGGTCAAGGCCGTGCTGGCAGTGATCGGCCTGGCCGCTGCCGTGACGATTCTGCGGTTCCCGTTCTGGGGACTGCTGCTGTTCGCCCTGGTGGCGACGTTCATGCCCTACTCCACCCTCAACCTGGGGATTCGCAGTACGGTCAGTGAGGCGCTGATCGCCCTGACCTGGGCGGCGGTGATCTGGCACGGTTTCCTCTCGCGCCTGCCGGCCGCCCCACCGCTGTCGCGGCGCCCTACCGACCGCATGTTGATGTGGCTGATGATCTTCACAGTGGTGCCGTTTATCGTCGGCCAGGTGAGCATTACCGCCGAGGCCAGCGGCGTGGCGAACTGGTTGCGTTGGCTGCTGAACCTGTCGGTGCTGTTCCTCGCCGCCAAGCTGCTGGTTGAACAGAAGAACCGCGAAGCCCTGGTGATCGCCTTGTTGCTGGGCACACTGGCGATGCTGGTGATGTCCATCGGCGTATTTATCCGCTCGCGCTCGGCGTCGGGCATGTTGCCGATCCTGACCCTGATGAACTACGGCAGCCTCGACACCTTGTCCTTGGGCCTGGGTGCCATGGCCTCGCGGATGGGTTCGCCATGGATGCACCCGAATGCCACCGGCGGGATCATGGCGCTGCTGCTGCCATTGGCGTTCTGCTACGGCATCACCAACACCGGCTGGAAACGCGGTCTCGGCCTGGGCGTTGCCTGCCTGGGTGCGGCGGCCCTGCTGTTGGCCAGCAGCCGGGGGGCGATGGTCAGCCTGGCGCTGGTGCTGATCTGGATGGCGTCGCGCCGGGTGCCGTACACCGGGCGTTTGCTGATGATCGGCGTGGCGTTGGCCGTGGCGCTGGTGCTGTCGTACCCACCGTTGCAGGAACGTCTGGCGACAATCTTTTCGGCGCAGAACGCGAGTACCGAAGTGCGCTTTGACGAATACCGCATGTTCCCCCAGGCCGTGGCCAGTTACCCGCTGGGCATTGGCTTCAAGGTTGACCCTCCGGTGCCGGGTACGCACCTGCTGGGGATTTCCAACCTGTGGCTGAATTTCGTCTACAAGACCGGGGTGATCAGCATGCTGCTGTTTATCGCGGTGACCTGGCGCTGGTGGCGCGAGTCCCGTCCGGAAATCGGCCCGATCCGCCTGACCAAGGACAATGCGATCTGGCTGGGCAGCACGGCGGGGATTCTGTCGGCGCTGGTCAGCGGCTTTTTCGACCACTACTTCAGCTTCGCCCTGGTGATGATTGCGCTGTTCTGGCTGATGGTGGGGATCAACGTGCTGGAGGCGCGGCGGCTGTTTCCGGCGCGTCTGCCAAAGGTCAAGACCGTGGCGCATCGCAAGCCTGTGTTCAATAGCGTCGGGCCCTAGGCATGCTCGGATCGGCGTTCTGGTTGACCCTGGCGACCTTGCTGGGGTTGTGCCTCGGGTTTGCCCGTGAGTGGTTGCTGGTGGCGGCGTGGGGTGCGGGCGAGCGCAGCGATGCGTTCCTGATCGCGCTGTTCTTGCCCGAAGCGTTGCGCATGTCCCTGGCCGGGGGTGTGCTGAGTGCCGCCGCCCTGCCGCTGTACCTGCAACGCAAGGACGGCGAGCGCCTGGACTGGCTGGCGGTGTTGTTCCCGGCGCTGTTGCTGATCGCCCTGGTGACCAGCCTGCTGCTGACATTGCTGGCGCCATGGCTGGTGCAGCTGCTCGGCCCGGGGCTGGCGGCGACGGCCACCAGCCTCGCCAGCAGCAACTTGCAGATTCTCGCCTGGAGTGTGCCGGGGCTGATGCTGCATGCGCTGTTCAGTATTCCGCTGCAGGCCAGCGAGCGCTTTGTGGTCGCGGGGCTCGGCTCGTTGCTGTTCAACCTGCCGCCGGTGACCTACCTCGCCCTCGCCGGCACCGCCACGCAACCGCACTCGCTGGCGCTGGCCTGCCTCACCGGCAGCCTGCTGATGCCCCTGGCGCTGTTGCCATCGATGCTGCGCCTGGGCTGGCGGCCGTGGCGGCTGCGGGCTTCGACATTGGAATTGCGCGAGCTGGGCGCTCGCATAGGCCCGCTGCTTTTAAGCAACGGTGCCAGCCAGGGTTTGGCGCTGATTGAACGGCTGGTGGCGTCCTTGCTGGGTGAAGGTGCGGTGACCTGGGTCAACCTGGCCCGCAAGCTGATGAACTTGCCGTTGATTGCCCTGATGAGCCTCAACCAGGTGCTGCTGGGCATGATGAGCCGGCGCCAGGGCGACGAGCGCCTGGCCCTGCTCAAGCGTGGCCTGGAAACCGCCAGCCTGCTGACCTTGCCCGCAGGCGTCGGCCTGGTGGCGGCGGCGCCGAGCCTGGTGGCGTTGCTGCTGCCCAAGCAGTCGGTGGATTCGCCGTTGCCGCTGTTGCTGGCCTGGTTTGCCGTGCCGCTGGTGTTCGGCGCCTGGAACGCCCTGCTGGCGCGTTATGCCTATGCCGCCGGCGACACCCGCCAGCCGCTGCGTTGCGAGTTGCTGGGCAGCCTGGTGAACGTGCTGCTGCTGGCTGCGCTGCCGTTTGTGTTTGGCCTGGCGGGCATTCCGCTGGCCGCCCTCGCCGGGGTGTTGTGCACCGCGTTGCTGTTGATGCAGCACCAGGACTTGCTCGGCGCCCTGCCCTGGAAGCGGCACTGGGTGTTGAGTGCATTGATGATGGGCCTGGCGGCGTTGGTGTTGTTCAGGATCCAAGGTATCTGGCTTCAGCTGGGGTTGAGCACCCTGGCGGGGGCCGTGGTGTTGCTGGGCATGGGCCTGTGGCTCAAGCCGTGGCGCAAGGCAGATTTATAGAGTGGGAGCAGTCAGGTGAAAAAACGCTGGATTCAAATGGATATTGCCAAGGGCATTGGCATCCTGATCATCGTGTTCGGGCACAGCTGGTTTGTCGCCAGTTCCCTGGACTTGCTGTACCCGCTGCTGGCGGTATTTATCCTGCCGTTGTTCTTCTTTCTCTCCGGGGTGTTCTTCAAGCCTGAACAACCCTTTGTCGAGATGGCGGTGCGCAAGGCCGATGCACTGCTCAAGCCGTTCTTCTTCACCATGCTGGTGTACATCCTGATCCGCGACCTGCTGCGCGGCCAGGCACTGCTGCCGGACATCGGCGGCGTGCTGTATGCCTCGGTGGACACCATTCCATGGCAGGCGCTGTGGTTCCTGCCGCACTTCTGGGTGGCGATTCTGTTCGGCTGGGTGATGTTGCGGCTGATGCAGCGCCTGGGCTTGTCGCTGGCCATGAGCTGCGTGGTGATCACCCTGCAATTGATGCTCGGGATCTGGACCCTGCCGTGGTTCTGGCAGGTGCCGGTGACCGTCGGCGGGCAGACCTGGACGATGCCGGGGCTGCCGTTCAGCATTGATGTGACGTTGATCAGCAGTACCTATTTTATCTTTGGTTACTTGCTGCGGGACGTGCTGCGTCGCCACCAGAGTTCGTTGCTGACGCTACTGGGCGCCATGGCGTTGTTTGCGGTGGTGTTCATCTACAGCTGGGACACCATGGACCTGGCACAGCGGCGTTACGACCACTGGCTGTGGACCAGTTTGCTGGCGGTGATCGGCGTATATGTATGCTGGGCCCTGGCCGGGGTGATGATGGTCTCGGGGCTGCTGACGCGGGCGATGACGTACATCGGGCAGTCGACGTTGATTCTGTTGATCTTCCACGGGGAAATTCAACACAAGACGGTGGACTTGATGGAACGGTTCGGGCTGCATCCGCTGCTGTCGGCGAGCATCGGGCTGGTGGTGGCGGTGGTGGTGCCGTTGATGATCGGCGAAGTGATCAAGCGGGTAGCGTTCCTGCGGTTTTTCTACTTCCCCTTCCCGATACGCAAGGCACCGGCGGTGGCCGGTGAAAAGCCTGGAGCTTGAGGCGTGATGTGGGAGCTGTCGAGCTTTAGCGAGGCTGCGATGGCATCACCGCGGTGTGCCTGAATTACCGAGGTGATGCTATCGCAGGCAAGCCAGCTCCTACAGAAAAACGCTCAATCATCCAGTGCCGGTTGTGGCGCTGGATGCTTGGTGTTTTTGCCCGCCTTGGCTCCAGGCTTGCCTGCTGCAGGGGCAGCGGGCTCAGGTTCGGCCGGCGCGGCAAGGTCCTTTTCAGCCTGGGGCATCTGATCAATCGCGCTGAAGAAATCCGCCAGGCTGAGGGTGTCGGGTGGCACGGTCTTCTCGAGTTTTTTCTCGCCGTCCTTGCCCACCAGAATCACTTTGGTGCCACTGCCGGCACCCAGCTTGAGTGCGCGGATCAGCGCGTTGGTTTCAGGCGGTGCGAGCTTCTTGTTGTCCTTCGCGTCCTTGGCGAACTTCTCGCCTTCAGCGCCGATGCTGCCAAAGGACACGGTGTACAGCACCATGTTGCGCTCTTCAAAGGACTGCTTGTTGGCAGGCTCGTCCAGCTGTTTCTTGAGGGTGGCCAACGTCGGGTTGCCGGAGTCGAGCTCCACCACCACCAACGGACGGGACTTGCCCAGGTCCTGCTTGAGCGGATTGAGATCATCCGCGGCCAACAGCGGCCCCGTAAAAGCCATCAGGGTAGCCAGGGTCAGCGACCGGATGAGCATGCACACCTCCTTTGAATTCCATGCAGGGTTCTTGAGTTTCATGTCTGCGACAGTCAAATTCAAGGATGATTCCTACAACAACTTCAGAAAGCGTAGGTCAGGACGCCCGCGACGCAAGGCGTTTAGCCACCTTACGCCTCATTGTTTCTTTTGATTGCGGATGCTCACGACGGCCAATGCCGGGCAAATACCGGCGCTACGTTTGGGTGGGCATCCACCTGCGCCAGCACCCGGGCAAACTCAGGCCGCGACTGTTGCAGCGCGTCCCGCCCGCCTGCCCAACGCGACACCGCCGCAGCCATGATCGCCAGTGCATTCGGAACCTGCGCCGGGGTGAACAGTTGCTCGGCAAATTGATCGGCAAACACCTCCCAGGCCCTACGCAGGCGGCGACGGGTGCCGCTGATCAACTGTTCATGCTGCTGCGCATCGGGGCTGTCGGTCCAGCGTTCCGGATAGTCGATGATGCCAATCGCCGAGTAACAGTTGGCGGCGATGTACACCAGGCCGCGAATGACTTGGGCGGGCTCCTCGGGCAGCAGCCCTGAGGCGGGAAACTGCAGGCCCAGGTGAATCAGGATCGCCGCGCTTTCCGTCAACACGCTGCCATTGGGCAGTTGCAGGGTAGGGATTTGCTTGAGCGGGTTGATCCGCGCCAACGCCTCGTTGCCCACGCGGTCTTCCCAGGAGCAGGCGTCGACCTGGCACCACTCGACACCGCAACGCTGCAGGGCAATTTCGATGATGCACGAGCCGGTGCCGGGGGTTCCGTAAAGGGTGTACACAGTGCCAAGCCTCCTGGCAGTGGATTGAGGTGTTAGGCTAGGCCGTTCATTCGTTCAACGGGAAGCCATCATGCACAGCAAACGCGTCACGATCGAAGACTGGGACGGCGACGGCGCCATCCGCCTGCCAGACGAAGCCTTGCAGGAACTGGGGCTGGATGTGGGCGACACGCTGTACATCGTCGAGACCTATGTGGGCACGCAAAAAGGCTTTGTGCTGTCGACCACGCCGAAAATTGCCGACCGGATGGATGAGTTGGTGGAAGAGCTGAGCCATAAGCCCTAGCGAGCCAGCCTGGCTTGCAACCCCGCCTTCACCTGTGGCCATTCCGGATCAATGATGCTGAAGCGCACCGAGTTGCGCTTGCGGCCATCGGGCATGATGCGCTCGTGGCGCACGATCCCTTCCTGTACCGCGCCGAGGCGCAGGATCGCGGCCCGGGATTTTTCGTTGAGTTCATCGGTGGTGAACTGCACCCGCACGCACTCCATCACTTCAAACGCGTGGGTCAGCAGCAACAGCTTGGCCTCGGTGTTGACCCCGGATTTCTGCACCGACTGGCTGATAAACGTGTGGCCGATCTCCAGCTTGCGATTGACCCGGTCGATCTTCCAGAATCGGGTGCTGCCCACCACTTCACCGGTGTCGCGGCGCACGATGACAAACGGCATCACGGTGCCCGCCTCACGCCCGGCCAGGGCAATGTCCACGTACTTTTCGACGGTGTCGGGCCCCGGCACGTTGGTGACCTTGAGGTTCCACAACTGCCCGTCGGCAGCAGCCTGTACCAGCGCGGTGGCGTGTTCGCGTTGCAGGGGCCGGAGTTCGACCGTGGTGCCGGTCAGGGTGATTTCAGTCATGGGAGGGCTGCGCTGTCTGGTGGTCGTCAGTGGCCAAGATTGCAGGCTCTCGCCACCTCAAGGCAAGCCGTTTCAGAACAAGCCCATCTGGCCGCCCACCAGGGTGCCGAAGTCATCGTTTACAAACGGCAGGATCGCGTCCGCCACCGGTTGCAGTTGCCGGGTGACGTAGTGGTCGTAGTCGATCGGTGCCTGGCGCACTTCCAGCGGCTCGGGGCCGTTGACGCTGATCACGTAGCTGATCCAGCCACCGTTCTGGTACTGGCGCGGGCGGCCCTGGCGGTCGTTGTATTCGTCGGCCAGCCGCGCGGCGCGCACGTGGGGCGGTACGTTGCGCTCGTAGTCACCCAGTTGCCGGCGCAGGCGCTTGCGGTAGATCAGCAGGTCGTCGAGCTCGCCGCTCAAGGTGCGACGTACGTAGTCGCGCACATAATCCTGGTGGGGCTGGCGGTGGAAGATGCGCTGGTAGAGTTCCTGCTGGAATTGCCGGGCCAGGGGCGACCAGTCGCTGCGTACGGTTTCCAGGCCCTTGTAGACCATTTCTTCGCTGCCGTCGGCACGGGTGACCAGCCCGGCGTAGCGCTTTTTGCTGCCCTCTTCCGCACCACGAATGGTCGGCATCAGGAAGCGGCTGAAGTGGGTTTCGTATTGCAGTTCCAGGGCGCTTTGCAGGCCGAACTCATTCTGCAGCCGCTCGCGCCACCAGGTGTTGACGTGCTGCACCAGGTCCAGGCCGATGCGCGTCGCGTCTTCCTGGGAATGGGGGCTGCCGAGCCAGACAAAAGTCGAGTCGGTATCGCCGTAGATCACCTCATAACCCCGGGCTTCGACCAGCTCGCGGGTCTGGCGCATGATCTGGTGGCCGCGCAGGGTGATGGACGATGCCAGTCGCGTGTCGAAAAAGCGGCAACCACTGGAGCCGAGTACGCCGTAGAAGGCGTTCATGATGATCTTCAGCGCCTGTGACAGCGGCGCGTTGTGTTCGCGTTTGGCCACTTCGCGGCCCTCGGAAACCCGCGCGACAATCGACGGCAGGCAATGCCGGGTGCGGGAAAACCGCGCACCGCGAAAGCCTTCCACCGACTCGCTGTCTTCGGGGTGACGCAGGCCTTCGATCAGGCCCACCGGGTCGATCAGAAAGCTGCGGATGATCGACGGGTAGAGGCTTTTGTAGTCAAGCACCAGCACCGACTCGTAGAGGCCCGGGCGCGAATCCATGACAAACCCGCCGGGGCTGGCCTGGGGTGGTTTGTCTCCCAGGTTCGGCGCGACGAAACCCTGGCGGTGCATCAGCGGCATGTACAGGTGCGTGAACGCTGCCACCGAACCGCCGTTGCGGTCTGCCGGCAAGCCGGTGACGCTGGCTCGTTCGAGGAGGAATTTCAGCAGCTCGGTCTTCTCGAAAATCCGCGTGACCAGCTCGCAGTCCTTGAGGTTGTAGCGTGCCAGCGCGGGCTTGTCCTCGGCGAACATGCGGTTGATTTCGTCCATGCGCTGGTACGGCGTGGAGATCGATTTACCTTCACCGAGCAAGGTCTGGGCGACGTTTTCCAGGCTGAAGGATTCGAAACTCCAGGTGGCCGAGCGCAAGGCTTCGATGCCATCGATGATCAACCGCCCGGCCGCTGCCGCGAAGTAGTGATTGCGGCTGCCGTGCTCGCGCCAGCCCATGGCATCGCCGCCACGGCCCAGCAGCAGCGGCACGTTCAGGCGTTGCGCGTGTTCGTGCAGCACGCGCAGGTCGAACTGCACCAGGTTCCAGCCGATGATCGCGTCGGGGTCATGGGTGGCGAGCCACACATTCAGGCGTTCGAGGAGTTCGGCGCGGGTGTCGCAGTAGTCGAGCTTGAAGTCCACCGCATCGGTGTTGTTGGGCGGGCCGAGCATGTACACCTGGCGCTCGCCGCAACCTTCCAGGGCGATGGAATACAGGTCGCCCTGGGCGGTGGTCTCGATGTCCAGCGACACCAGCTTGAGGGGCGGGCGGTAATCCGGCGCGGGTTTCATCTGCGCCTCCACCAGCATGCCGCCCTCGCCCGCTTTGCCGCCGAACAACACCGGCGCGGTGATGAAGCGCTCCATCATGTAGCGATCGGGCGGGCGCACATCGCCTTCGTAGACGTCGATGTCGGCTCGACGCAGGCGCTTTTCCAGGTCCATCAATTGGCGATGCTGTTTGGTGTAGAGGCCCAGCACCGGGCGATGGTGGAAGTCGCAGAGCGCCAGGTCACGCAACTCGATACCGCGCTCGCCCTTGAGCTGCAGCTCGGCGGGCTTGCGATGGGCTTGCGGGATGAACATCACGGAGGTCTGCACCGGCAAGCGCACGAACCTGGGGCCTTGATCGGTAGCCAGCCAAAAGCTGACCTCCGTGCCCGCCGGGGTGTCGCGCCAATGCCGGGTCAGGACAAACCCCTGCTGTAAATCCACCTTGCCACACCTCAAGAATCACTTTCAGGGCGTGATTCTACTCGGCCTGTGCCACGGCGCGGCGATTTAACCGAAATGGCCTACGTATACGGAGAGAGTAATCTCACAAACTTGTTGCAGAACATTAATGACAATTACTATCATTCGCACCGGAGTCGTATCCGCGCAGCGAGGACGCGCAACGTTGTTGCCCTTTTCCTCACATTGACGGTTCGCCGTCAGGATCGACCATGCCCACTTCCACCCGTTTGGCTGTGCCGTTTCGCCCTACCCTGCTCGCCCTTTGCTGCTCCCTGAGCCTCGCCGCTCACGCCGCCACTCCAGAAACCCCGCAGGATGCGAACAACAGTCAGGACGGCAAGGCTCTGGAACTGGGTGCTACCACCATCAGCGCCGACGCGGCCACGCCCAACGCCCTGCCCCCGGTGTACGCCGGCGGCCAGGTCGCCCGCGGCGGGCAACTGGGGGTACTGGGCAACCAGGACATCATGGACGTGCCCTTCAGCATGTCTTCCTACACCGAAAAATTGATCCGTGACCAGCAGGCCGAGAACGTCGGCGATGTGCTGCTCAACGATTCGTCCGTGCGCCAGGCGTCGGGGTACGCGAACCAGGCCCAGGCCTTTGTGATCCGTGGCCTGCCGCTGAACGGCGATGACATTTCGTTCAACGGTCTGTACGGCATCCTGCCGCGCCAGATCATGTCCACCGACGCCCTGGAGCGGGTTGAAGTGTTCAAGGGCCCCAACGCCTTTATCAACGGCGTGACGCCCGGCGGCTCCGGGATTGGCGGCGGTGTGAACCTGCAACCCAAGCGCGCCGATGATGTGCCGTTGCGGCGTTTCAGCACCGACATCAGCAGCGATGGCCGGGTCGGCGAGCACCTGGATATCGGGCAACGTTTTGGCGAGGACAATCGTTTTGGCGCACGGGTGAATATTTCCCAGCGTGAAGGCGACACCGGGATCGATGACGAAAGCCAGCGTTCGAAGCTGTTTGCGGTTGGTCTGGACTATCGCGGTGATGCGCTGCGTTTGTCGGGAGACTTTGTCTACTCGAAACAGCAGATCAATGGCGGGCGCAACACCGTGTTGCTCGGCCAGAACCTGACCCATATCCCCAACGCGCCTTCGGCCGACACCAACTACGCGCCGAGCTGGGGCACCAGCAGCCTGGAAGACACTTTCGGCATGTTGCGCGCCGAGTACGATCTGAATGACAACTGGACCGCCTACATCGCGGGCGGCGCCAAGCACACCAACGAGATTGGCCGTTACTCCTCGGTCACGTTGAATGACACCCTGGGCAATGCCACCGTCAGCGGCTCGCGCATCGCCCACCAGGAAGACAACACCAGCCTGATGGCGGGCTTGAATGGCAAGTTCCAGACCGGCGCTGTCAGCCACAAACTGAACTTCGGGTTGACCGGGATCTGGGCCCAGACGCGCAACGCCTATGACTTCGACCTCAACGGCCACGCCAGCAATATCTATAACCCGGTGGACGTGGCCGAACCGGTCAAGGGCAGCTTCGTCGGCGGCGACCTGAACGATCCGGGCATCACCGCCAAGACCTTCGCCCGCAGTGCAGCGGTCTCGGACACCCTGGGCTTTATGGATGATCGCTTGCTGGTGACCGCCGGGTTGCGCCGCCAGGAACTGGTGGTCCAAGGGTATGCCTACGGGTCGGGCCCACGTAACGCCGATTACGACAAGTCGATCACCACACCGGTGTACGGCCTGGTGTTCAAGCCGTGGGACCACGTGTCGTTCTATGCCAACCATATCGAAGGCTTGGCCCAGGGCCCGACCGCACCTCAGAACGCCGGCACCGCACCCATTACCAACGCCGGCCAGGCCTATGCCCCGGCGCGCTCGAAACAGACCGAAGCCGGGGTCAAGCTCGACATGGGTACCTATGGCGCAACCCTGGGTGTGTATCGCATCGAGCAACCAACCGACGGTTACTCACAACTCAGCGCCGACGGCTTGAGCGCCACCTATGTTCGCCAGGGCGAGCAAGTCAACAAAGGCGTTGAGCTCAACGTGTTCGGTGAACCGATCGCCGGCCTGCGCCTGCTGGGCGGCGCAACCATCATCCACACCGAAGTCCACGGCACCCAGAACGGCGCCAACGACGGCAACCGCGCCATCGGCGTACCGACCTTCCAACTGAATGCCGGCGTGGACTGGGATGTACCAGGCCTGCAAGGCGTGACAGTCAACGGACGAATGCTGCGCACCGGCGGCCAATATGCCGACGCGGCCAACAACCTCAGCCTGCCCGCCTGGAACCGCTTCGACGTGGGCGCCCGCTACACCTTCAAGGTGGACCAGCGAGACGTCACCCTCGGCGCCACTGTGGAGAACGTCGCCAATACCAAGTACTGGGAATCGGCACTCGGCGGCTACCTGACCCAAGGTGACCCGCGCGTGGCCAAGCTGTCGGCCAGTATCGACTTCTAACCCTAGTCAATGTAGGAGCTGGCTTGCCTGCGATGCAGGCACCTCGGTGTGTCAGATGCACCTCGGTGATGCTATCGCAGGCAAGCCAGCTCCTACAGAAAGCAGATCTGCCTGCACCCGGGTTGTTTGCCGGACATTGGACAGCCGAACGCCAACTGCGTAGTTTCCCAACCACTGCGCACAAGGACCCCGGCATGTCCCCCGACCTCACTTCCATCGAGCTGTTCCTCAAGGCGATCAAGCTGGGCAACCTGTCCCGGGCGGCCGAGCAATCCCATCTCTCCCTCTCTGCCGCCAGCCGACGCCTGTCGCTGCTGGAGCAGCACTTCAAGGTCGCCCTGCTGACCCGCACCTCCACCGGCGTTTCACCGACGGCAGCCGGGGAAGTATTGGCCCAGCATGCACAATCGATCCTGCGGGCCGTGGACGGCATGCACGCCGATCTCGCCGATTACGCCAAGGGCGCCACCGGCCGGGTTTGCCTGTACGCCAACAGTTCGGCGATGAGCCAGGAACTGCCGCGCCAACTGACCCAGTGGAACACCTTGCACCCGGGCATCCGCCTGGATATTCGCGAGGAGCGCAGCCGGGAGATCCTCCAGGCCGTGCGCGAGGGCGTGGCAGATGTCGGTATCGTCACCACCCGCCCCAGCGAAGAGCTGCGGTTCGAGCCCTACTGCCAGGACCGCCTGTGCCTGCTCGTGCCCAATGACCACCCACTGAAAATGCGCCATGCGCGCTTCGAGGATTTGCTCGGCTACGACTTCGTCGGCCTGGAAGACAACGCCGCCATCACCCCGTTGATTACCGAGGCCGCCGCGGCGATCGGCATGCCGTTGCGGCTGCGGGTGCAGGTGCGCAGTTTCGAAGCAGTGTGCCGCTTGATCGCCGCCGGCCAGGGTGTGGGCGTGTTGCCACAGGGCGCGGTGCAGATCTTCCGCAAGGAGATGGCCTTGCGCTTTATCGAAATCGACGACAGCTGGGCCGACCGGCAGATGTACCTGTGCATGCGCAAGGAACAGCCGTCGCTGACGAGCCTGGCACTGTTCGACTACTTGAGTGCCAACCCTGCGTAAACCTTTGGCCTTCGAATTTTGCGAAGGCCGATTCCACAATTAGCAATTCCCCTGTTGTCACAGCTGTGCCAAGAATGCCCCCGCCAGACCTTCCTATAAAAACAAGACAGGAGACACGGCGTGTCCCAATCCCACACCCGCCCCACCCACCGCATCGCCGTGATTCCCGGCGACGGCATCGGCCGCGAAGTGGTGCCCGAAGGCCTGCGGGTACTGGACGCTGTCAGCCGGCGCTTCGGTATTCACTTTCACTTCGACCACTTTGCCTGGTGCAGCGAACACTACCTGGCCCACGGCACGATGATGCCCGACGACTGGGCCGAACAGATCGGCAGCCATGACGCGATCTTCTTCGGCGCGGTGGGTGCGCCCGACATCATTGCCGACCACACTGCGGTGTGGGAGTCGCTGCTGAAGATCCGCCGCCAGTTCGATCAATACGTGAATATCCGCCCGGTGCGCCTGATGCCCGGCGTGCCCTGCCCGCTGGCCGGCCGCGTGCCGGGGGACATCGACTTTATCGTGGTGCGGGAAAATACCGAGGGCGAATACTCCAGCGTTGGCGGCCGCATGTGGGAAGGCACGGCGCGGGAAATCGCAGTGCAGGAGTCGATCTTCTCCCGCGAAGGCGTGGACCGCGTGGTGGACTACGCCTTCAAACTGGCGCAACAGCGGCCGCGGAAAAACCTGGTGGCGGCGACCAAATCCAATGGTATCTCGATCACCATGCCGTTCTGGGACGAGCGGGTTAACGAAATTGCCCGGCGCTACCCGGACGTGAAGACCGCCAAGTTCCACATCGACATTCTGTGCGCGCACTTCGTGCAGCATCCCGACTGGTTCGATGTGGTGGTGGCCTCCAACCTGTTCGGCGACATCCTTTCCGACCTCGGCCCGGCGTGCACCGGCACCATCGGCATCGCGCCGTCGGCCAACCTCAATCCCGAGCGGCGCTACCCGTCGCTGTTCGAGCCGGTGCACGGTTCCGCGCCGGATATTGCCGGGCTCGGTGTCGCCAATCCCATCGGGCAGATCTGGTCGGCCGCGCTGATGATCGAGCACCTGGGCGACGGTGATCCGCTTTACCAGGAAGCGGCGGCAGCCATCGTGTCCGCCATCGAAACGGTGCTTGCCGAAGGCCCGCGCACCCGGGAAATGGGCGGCAGCGCCAGCACTGTCGAAGTGGGTCGCGCCATCGCCGAATGCGTCGCAGGGAACAGGAGCTGAACATGACCAACGCACATTACATCGCCAACCAATGGCTGGCGTCGACCTCGCTGGAAGACATTCCGGTGATCGACCCCAGCACCGGCGAAACCTATTCGAGCATCGCCCGTGGCACGGCCGCCGATATCGAGGCGGCGATCAGCGCGGCGCGCCTGGCACTCGGCGAAACCTTCGACGGCCCGTGGGGCCGGTTGTCTGCCGTGGAGCGCAGCCGTTTGCTGGCCAAGCTTGGCGTGGCGGTGCTGGAACATCATGAAGAGCTGGCGCAGATCGAGGCGCGGGACACCGGCAAGGCGCTGAAAGTCGCCCGCGCCGATGCCACCGCCCTTGCCCGCTATTTCGAATACTACGCGGGTGCCGCCGACAAACTGCACGGCGAAACCCTGCCGTACCAGGCCGGCTACACGGTGTTGACGGTGCGCGAACCCCACGGGGTGACCGGGCATATCATCCCGTGGAATTACCCGATGCAGATTTTCGGGCGCAGCGTCGGCGCCTCGTTGGCGGCGGGCAATGCGTGCGTGGTCAAGCCGGCGGAAGATGCCAGCCTGTCGTTGCTGCGCCTGGCGGAAATCGCTGCCGAGGTTGGTTTTCCAGCCGGCGCGATCAACGTAGTCACCGGTTACGGCTACGAAGCCGGCGCGGCGTTGTGTGCACACCCGGGCATCGATCACATTTCGTTCACCGGCTCCACCGCCACCGGTACTGCTGTGTCGAAAGCCGCTGCCGAACGCCACTGCCCGGTCACCCTGGAGTTGGGCGGCAAGTCGCCGCAACTGGTGTTCGCCGATGCCGACCTGGATGAAGCGTTGCCGGTGCTGGTCAACGCCATCATTCAGAACTGCGGGCAAACCTGCTCCGCCGGCAGCCGTTTGCTGGTGGAACGCAGCATTTACGAAACCCTGCTCGCACGCCTCAGCCAACGTTTCAGCGAACTGCGCGCCGGGCCTTCGGCGCTGGACCTGGACATGGGCCCGCTGATCAATCAGAAGCAGCTGCGCCTGGTGCGCGAGTTTATTCGTCAAGCCGAACAGGAAGGGATCACCGTCGCCGCGCGCGGAACGGTGGTTGCCGAGGCCGGCAGCGGCGGGTATTTCCAGGAGGCGGTGCTGTTTCGCGATGTGCCGCCTGACAGTCGCCTGGCGCAACAGGAAGTGTTCGGCCCGGTGCTGGCCGTGATGCCCTTCGATGATGAAGCCGAAGCGATTCGCCTGGCCAACGGCACCGAGTTCGGCCTGGTGGCCGGCGTGTGGACCCGCGATGGCGCACGGCAAATGCGCCTGGCGCGCACCCTGCGTTGTGGCCAGGTGTTCATCAATAACTATGGCGCCGGTGGCGGCGTTGAATTGCCATTCGGCGGCGTGAAGGCCAGCGGGTATGGACGGGAAAAAGGCTTCGAGGCGCTGCTGGGCTTTACCACCTTGAAGACCATTGCGATCAAACACGGTTGATTCCTCACAACAACAAGAACGGAGAACACACCATGCGTTTAGCCAATAAAGTCGCGATCGTCACCGGCGCCGGCTCGGGGTTTGGCGAGGGCATCGCCAAGACATTTGCCCGCCAGGGCGCCAAGGTCATCGTTGCGGACATGAACGCCGTGGGCGGTCAGCGAGTGGTCAATGAGATTGCCGAAAGCGGCGGCCATGCGCACTTTATCGAGGTCAACGTGGCCAACGATGAAAGCATGGGCGCGCTGCTGCGCGGCACACTGGAGCAATTCGGTGGGCTGGACATCGTCATCAACAACGCCGGTACCACCCACCGCAACCGGCCGATGCTGGAAGTCGACGAAGCCGAGTTCGACCGGGTGTTTGCGGTCAACGTCAAAAGCATCTTCTTGAGCGCCAAGCATTTTGTGCCGCATTTTCGCGGCCAGGGCGGCGGCGTGTTCGTCAATATTGCCTCGACGGCGGCGATCCGCCCGCGTCCGGGACTGGTCTGGTATAACGGCAGCAAGGGCGCAGTGGTGGTCATGAGCAAGACCATGGCGGCGGAGCTGGGGCCGGACAATATCCGCGTCAACTGCGTGAACCCGGTAGTGGGTGCCACGGCGTTGCTCAGCGAATTCATGGGCGTACCGGACACCCCGGAAAACCGCCAGAAATTCATGGCGACCATTCCCCTGGGGCGCTTTTCCACCCCGCAAGATGTGGCCAACGCCTGCCTGTACCTGGCGTCGGACGAAGCGGCGTTCATCACCGGCACTTGCCTTGAAGTCGATGGCGGGCGCTGCGTGTAACTCACTCTCACAGGGACCGGAATTGCTATGTGTGATCTTCATAATAAGAACGAGCCGAACACCCGCGAATTGCTTGAAGGCCTGCCAAAGAACTGGGGTAAATGGGGCCCGGACGACGAAGTCGGCGCCCTCAATTACCTGACTGAAGCCGAAGTACTGCGGGGCGTGGCCTCGGTGCGCCAGGGCAAGACCTTTACCCTGCAAGTGCAGATCGGCCACCCCGACGGCGACCCGATGTGGCCGGCGCGCAACCCGTCGATGCGCTTCAACACCCTCGACCACAGCCATTACCACTTCGGCAAACAGCCGCACATGACCGGTGGTGCGGCGTATTCCGATGACGTGATCTTCATGCAGCTGCAAGGCTCGACCCAGTACGACGCCCTCGGCCACGCCTGGTACGACAATCAACTGTGGAACGGCTACGACGCCCAGACCACCGTTGGCGGCATGGCCAAGGCCAGCGTGCTGGCGATTGCCGAACGCGGCGTGGTGGGCCGTGCGGTGCTGATCGACATGGCCCGCCATCGCGGCAAGAAGTGCCTGGGCCGGGGCGAAACCTTCAACCACTTGGACCTGCTCGACGCCGCCAAAGCCCAGGGCGTGACCATTGAAAAACGTGACATCCTGATCATCCGCACCGGGTCCATGGGGGCGTTTTATGAGCTGGGCAAGACCGAGTTCTTCAAGGACCTGATGGAGCCGGGGCTGACCTACAGCCGGGAGCTGGTGGAGTGGTTCCACGAGATGGAAATCCCCAACCTGGTGACCGACACCATCGCCAACGAAGTGATCACCGACCCGGTGTCCGGGGTGCAGATTCCGCTGCATTGCGCGCTGATGCGCAACCTGGGGATCGCCTTCACCGAAATCGTGTTGCTGGAGGAACTGGCCGCCGATTGTGCGGACGACGGCCAGTGGAAATTCCTCTACACCGCCGCCCCGCTGAAGATTGTCGGGGGCAGTGGCGCACCGGTGAATCCGGTGGTGATCAAGTAGCCGTTCCGTCTCAGTGGCGAATTTGCGAATCGCGAACGCGCCACTAGACTCAAGGCTCCTCTCACATGGAAGTCCACTCAATGAATGTATTGCGCCCTCTTCGCCAGGCAATTGCCCTGGCAACCCTGCTGTCTGCTGGTGCCCTGACGGCACATGCTGCCGATATCCCGCTGTCCAAGTCGCTGGAAGCCGATGAGGTGACCACCAAGGTGCTGGAGGTGGATGCCGCCAACCATCAGGTGGTGCTCGAAGGTGCCGAAGGCCGCAAGGTGCATGTGCAGCTCAGCGACCAGGCCAAGGATCTGGGCAATCTCAAGGCAGGTGATCAGGTCAAGGTGCTGGTGACCCATTCGGTCGCCGCCGTGCTGGACACCGACATCGACAAGAGCGCACCGGACGCCACCGAGAAGACTGGCGTCTTGCGCGCCACCGCGGATAACCCGAACCCGGGCGGTGCGGCCTTCCGCCAGGTACAGGTGCAGTTGAAGATCACCCACATTGACCTGGCGAAAAACCAGGTAACCCTGGAAAACCCGGCGGGCCAGAGCAAAGTACTGACCGTGGAGAAACCGGAAATTCGCGCAGGCCTCAAAGACCTCAAGGTCGGCCAAAGCGTGTTGGTGACCTACACCGATACCCTGGAAATCAGCACCGCCCACGAGGGCTGATGAATGCGGCGCCCCATCAGCTCACGGCTGATGGGATTTCGCCAGATAGTCTTCGATGTTGTTCATCTGATCATCCCAGCCTCGGGAGTTCTTCTTGTAGGCCTTCTGGCGGCGAACGTCCGGGATCCCGTCAAAACCTGACTCCACCACCCGCAACAAGATGCCTTCGGCGTGATCCTCGAGGGTGAACTCCACCAGCGTTGGGGTTTCCGCGTCGTAATCCACATCCTTGTCTACGGCGTAGGGATGCCAGCTGAAAGAGAACCGTGTCTGTGGTTCAAGCCGCTCGATCCTTGCCTTCCACACCACGTGCTCGTAACCGGGATAGGTGATCGGGGCTTCAATGGCCCGCCCCTGGGCGAACTGTTTGCCCTTGAGGGCGATGCCAAACCAGCTGCCGAATTGCTCGGCGTCGGTCAGTGCTTCCCAGACCCGTTGGCGTGGAGCGTTGAGCAGGACTTTACGTTTGATTTCATTTGATTCGTGCATGAGACACCTCCTGTATTGACAGTAGGCGACATCGACCAATGCGCAACCTTTGAAAAGGGATAGGGCATGACGGTGTCATGCCCTTGTGGCGTCAAACGTGGGGATCACCCGGCGCCTTGGCAGGGGTCGCGTATTGCGGCTTCAAGTGGCCTTCCTGATCGAGCAGCCAGGCGTCCATGATCTGGCGCACCACCGGCCCCGCCACTCGGCCACCAGCCTCGCCGTTTTCGATCATCACCGAAATCACGATCCGCGGGTGCTCCGCCGGGGCAAAGCCGACGAACAAGGCGTTATCGCGGTTGCGCTCCAGGGTCTTGAGACGGTTGTAACGCTCGCCCTGCTTGATCGCCACTACCTGCGCAGTACCAGACTTGCCAGCAATCCGGTACTGCGCACCGGCTGCAGCCGCCCGGGCGATACCGCGTGGATCGTGCATTACCAATTGCATGCCGTGGTTGACCTGCTCCCAGTCGCGCGGGTCTTTGAGCACCACGTTGGGCATCGGGTTTTCATCCACCGGCGGCACGCCATTGATGGTCTTGGCCAGGTGCGGTCGGTTCCACACGCCCTTGTTGGCGATCAGCGCAGTGGCCTGGGCCAGCTGCAACGGGGTGACCTGCATGTAACCCTGGCCGATGCCGAGGATCACGGTTTCACCCGGGAACCACGGCTGGCGCCGGGTAGCGCGCTTCCAGGCTTGGGACGGCATCAGGCCGGCTGACTCTTCGAACATGTCGAGGGAGACTTTCTGGCCAAGGCCGAACTCGGCCAGGTAGTCGTGCAGGCGGTCGATACCCAGCTTGTGGGCCAGGTCGTAGAAGTAGGTGTCGTTGGAGCGCATGATCGCTGCGTCCATGTCCACCCAACCATCACCGCTGTGGTTCCAGTTGCGGTATTTGTGGTCGAAATCCGGGAGTTGGTAATAGCCCGGGTCGAACACCCGGGTCTGGGCGGTAACCACGCCGCTGTCGAGGCCAGCGATGGCGACTTCCGGCTTGATCGTCGAACCCGGCGCGTAGAGCCCACGCAGCACCCGGTTGAACAGCGGACGGTCGAGGGAGTCGTGCAGCGCGGCGTATTCCTTGAAGCTGATGCCGGTGACAAACAGGTTCGGGTCGAAGCTTGGCTTGCTGACCATCGCCAGCACTTCGCCGGTTGCCGGGTCGAGAGCAACCACCGAACCACGGCGGTCGCCGAGGGCTTCTTCGGCGGCTTCCTGGAGTTTGACGTCCAGGCTCAGCACGATGTTTTTGCCGGGGATCGGGTCGGTGTGCTTGAGCACCCGCAGGACGCGGCCCTGGGCGTTGGTTTCAACTTCTTCATAGCCGACGTGGCCATGCAACTCGGACTCGTAGAAACGCTCGATCCCGGTTTTACCAATGGACTGCGTGCCCCGGTACTCCACTGAGTCGAGGGCTTTGGATTCTTTTTCGTTGATCCGGCCTACGTAGCCAATGGAGTGGGCAAAGTGCGCACCCAGGGGGTAATGGCGGACGAATTGCGGCTCGACATCCACGCCCGGCAGGCGGAATTCGTTGACGGCCAGCACGGCTATCTGCTCTTCGGTCAGCTCGTAGAACAGGGTGACGGGCACGAAGGGATGACGGGCTTGCTTGAGCGCCTTATCAAATACGCCGCGATCCTCGGCGGGCAGATGCAGGAGGCTGACGATAGCGTCCAGCTCTCCTTTGAGATCGGTGGTGCGCTCGCGGGTGATGGTCAGGTTGTAGCTGGGACGGTTGTCGGCAAGTACTACGCCGTTGCGGTCATAGATCAGGCCGCGGGTCGGTGTGATCGGCAGGACGTGGACGCGATTGTTTTCGGAAATGGTGGAGTGGTAGTCGTACTGCACCACCTGCAGGAAGTACATCCGACCTACCAGGGCGCAGGTAATGCCGATTACCAGCAGCGCGCAGGCCAGCAGCCGCTTGTTGACCAGGCGGTTTTCTTTTTCGTGATCCTTGATCGGTATTGGTTCAGGCATTTCTACAGCATCTCGTTGAATAAGGTCGACGCCGCTTCCTGCGGAGGAAAAATCAGTCCTTGTGAAAATGTGCTGCACCATACCAAAAATGCAGAAACACTTTGCATCGATTTCCCTGAACGGTGTGCTAATGGAGCCTGTTCATGCACTTTGGTTTGAGCCGTTGACCTTATTCATGCGTTTTTATGCTGACGATCAGCTCAGGATCGACTTGGGCTCCAGGAAGGCTTCGAGGCCGAATGTGCCGTACTCGCGGCCGATACCCGATTGCTTGAAGCCACCAAACGGCGCTAGAGGTTCATGGGCCAGGGTATTGATCAGCACTCGGCCAGCGTCTATACGGCTGGCCAGCCTGCGGGCGCGTTCGGGATTTGAAGACAGGATGTATGCCTGGAGGCCGTAGGGTGTGTCGTTGGCGATGGTCAGGGCCTCTTCCTCGGTTGCGTAGGTAATGATCGAGAGCACTGGGCCGAAAATCTCCTCGCGGGCGATGGCCATTTGGTTGGTCACCCGGCTGAATACGGTTGGTTTTACGAACCACCCGGCTTTGATGCCCTCAGGCAAACCGCGACCTCCTGCCAATAGGTGGGCGCCCTCCTCGATCCCGATCTGAATGTAGCGCTGTACGCGCTCCCACTGTTTTTGGCTGACCATGGGGCCGACCGCAGTGGCTGGGTCACGAGGGTCGCCGGCTTGCACGTTGCCCACCTCGTCGATCATCAGCGCTTCGATTTCTTCCAAACGACTTTCGGGTACCAGGATTCGAGTGCCGGCGATACAGGCCTGGCCGCTGTTCATGAAACCGGCCTGAAGGGCCATGGGCACGGCCGTCTTGAGGTCCGCATCATCGAGAATCAGCACCGGTGATTTGCCGCCCAGCTCTAGGGTCACGCGCTTCAGGGTCTCGGCGCCGGTCCGCAGGATTGTTTTGCCGACAGCGGTTGAACCCGTGAAGGACACTTTTGCGATGTCGGGATGGGCGCTCAACACGGCGCCTACGGTTTCGCCACGGCCAGTGACGATGTTGAATACACCGGGAGGCAAGCCTGCGTCATGCAGGGCGCGGGTGACTAGCGAGGTCTGGATTGCGCTCATTTCACTGGGTTTGATCACGGCGGTACAGCCGGCGGCCAACGCCGCAGCGAGCTTGCCGCAGATAAAACCGGCGTTGCTGTTCCAGGGTGTGATCAAGCCGGCCACACCCAGCGGCTGCATGACCACCTCGGCGATGCCAATGCGTCGGGAGAAGTTGTAGCTCTCCAGTACTGAAGCGGCATCTTGCAGGACGCTGGCCGCATGCCTGGCCATCCACCGCGCACGGGATATTGGGGCGCCGTACTCCTCGATAATCGCGTCGGTAAGTGCGTCTTCAATGGATTCAACTGCGGCGTGAAGGCGTTTGAGATAGTCGATGCGCACATCTTTAGAGCTATGGGAGAACTCGGTAAAAGCTCGCTTGGCGGCAGCGATGGCATCCAGGGCGTCTTGTTCATTTGCCAATCGAACCTGGCCGATACGCTGGCCTGTTGCAGGGTTGAACAGGTCAAAAAGCTCTTCGCCATGGGGCGTCACAAAGGCGCCGTTGATGTAAATCTGGTTGATGTATTGCATAGGTCCTCCGGGACGCTGAGCTAGTGCGTCCTACGGTAAGTCACTATGATTAAGCTGATAAGCCGTACAAATCGGCATGAGTTGATGAGCGATTCAGGACAATGAATACATCCGGGCTGAATGAGTTGGAAGCGGTGCTGGCAGTGGCTCGGCATCGCAGTTTTCGTGCAGCGGCGACCGAGTTGAATGTGTCGACATCGGCGTTGAGCCACTCTATCGCGGGGCTTGAAGCGCGGATGGGGGTGAGGCTGTTCAATCGCACCACGCGCAGCGTGTCGTTATCTGAAGTGGGCGCGGAGTTTGTCGAAACCATTACCCCTGCACTGTTGAGCATTCGCACGGCCTTGGAACAGGCAGGAAATCGCAGCGCGGAACCCAGCGGTACCTTGCGCCTGAATACCTCGGCGGGGGCGGCAAAGCAGGTGATGCCGTTGCTGCTGGAGTACCTGCGACGTTATCCACGGATGAAATTGGATATCGTCACTGAGGGGCGGCTGGTGGATATCGTCGCGCAGGGGTTTGATGCGGGGATTCGGCTCGGTGATACGGTTCCTCAAGACATGATCGCAATCGATATCAGTCCGGCCCAGCGTTTTGCGGTATTGGGCAGCCCGGACTATTTTGCTCTCAACCCAGTTCCCGTCAGTCCCATGGATCTGCGGGCCCATCAGTGTATTCGCAGCCGGATGCCCAGCGGGGCGATCTATCATTGGGAGTTTGAGCGACATGGCGAAGCGCTTGCTGTAGAGGTGCAAGGGGTTTTGACCCTGGATAATCCGACTCTGATGCTTGAGGCTGCCAGGGCGGGACTAGGCTTGACCTATCTTACGGAATGGAATGCCGCTGCCGATTTAGCGAACGGGACGTTAGTGCGCGTACTAGAGGAATGGACGCCGTCTTTTGACTGCTTGCGCCTCTATTACCCAGGTAGGCGCCATGTGCCGGCCGGGTTAAGGGCACTGATTGAGTTGATCAGGGAGCAAGGCTTTTAACCAGGCTGGATCTTTTTTACGGCCAACAGCTCTCTCCCCGTTTTCCGACCGCCCAAAACAAAACCCCTGACTGCATAAGCAATCAGGGGTTCTGGAA
>NZ_JACAQC010000040.1:0-40782 GCF_013385345.1 Pseudomonas sp. I8001 | reverse complement strand
TTTATTCTGCATACCTCCACGGTCGCTTGGAGGAATTTGATTCACTGACGAAAGTCAGCTTTGGGTCGGAAGCGGTCGGTCATGAGCGGCCGCTTCTGGCCGATTCTGTTGAAAAAGCCGTACTCGCTTAGCCAAGGTGACCGCCTGCATCAATGAATAGCTTGCGGAGTTTTTTTCGAGCCGCCTCTGAAAGACGCTGTGAATAGCGTTGAAACTCTTCTTCGGCTGTGTCGGGCTTGCCGTTCATGGCCAATACGAACGCGTATGCAAGAGGATGTTGTATGTAGTTGTAGAAACCCAGGCCACCCGTCGACAAATGCTGCTTGACCCGCTCGAAAGCACCAGGCAGGTCGGCTATCGAACGAGCCTCGTCCCAAAACGATTCAGCTTTTGGAATGGCAGCCCGGAGGATATTGGGTGCGCTGGTTGCTATGGCATCAGGTCCGTAGCTGCATGAGATATCAAACGCTCGATCGCGCACATCGAAAGTCAGATCAGGTCGTGCTGATTTTGACGTCCTGTGCCATTTGATTTCATTGCCGGAAAGATGGGGAACGAAGTCCAGTGACAGAGCCCATGACGGCGCTAGCGCGCCGCCTTTCCACTGCTCAAGGCGAAAGAGTTGGCGAATGGGAGCATCGACGCTACGAAGCCAGGACAGCGGGCCCTGAACTTCGAATCCTAACGGCTGTAAAAGTGACTCTACGGTTGGCGAAACAATTTCGTGGATTTGATCTATTCGCGCTATCTCGAACGTTTTTCCCTGCATCGGCGGCCCCATGCTCAAAAGTAATCCCACTTCGACAACTTCGGTCGTTGGTTCGACCTCAGATAATTGATGGAGTCTTCTTCATCCTCATTCGGGAATCAAGGCACACGAAACTTCTCTCGGCGAACTGTCTTTTACATCTGGCAGATAGTGAAAACGTGGTCTGACCCCTTTTCCGTTGTGGTCCTTGCGTAGAAATCCCCCCCTCCCTAGATAGCTCCCCGCCTTACCTGGCCCAAATCCTGCCTGCATCACTCCCACCCAGTCGCTACTGACTACGCGGACGACTCTTTTGAGCCCCGCCGCCCAATCCCCGCCCCCGATAATCAAGCATCCCCTTACCACCGCCGAGGCCTTCCCCCATGACGAGCCCATCCACCGACCAGGTCAGCCCCCAAACCCTGCGCAGAGTGATCATCGCCGCCGGCATCGGTAACTTCGTGGAGTGGTTCGACTTCGCCGTCTACGGTTTTCTCGCCACCACCATCGCCCAGCAATTCTTCCCCAGCGGTGACGCCAGCGCGGCGTTGCTGAAGACCTTTGCGGTGTTCGCGGTGGCCTTCGCCTTCCGGCCCCTGGGCGGGATTTTCTTTGGCATGCTCGGCGACCGGATCGGGCGCAAACGCACGCTGGCCATGACGATTTTGCTGATGGCGGGCGCCACCACGCTGATCGGCCTGCTGCCCACCTATGCCGCCATCGGTGTAGCGGCACCGATTCTGTTGTCGTTGATTCGCTGCGCCCAGGGTTTTTCCGCCGGGGGCGAATACGCCGGGGCCTGTGCCTATCTGATGGAGCACGCGCCCAGTGACAAGCGCGCCTGGTATGGCAGTTTTGTGCCGGTGTCGACGTTTTCTGCGTTCGCTGCGGCGGCCGTGGTGGCGTACGCACTGGAGGCTTCGCTGTCCGCCGAGGCGATGGGCAGCTGGGGCTGGCGCTTGCCGTTCCTGATCGCCGCGCCGCTGGGGCTGGTGGGGCTTTACCTGCGCTGGAAGCTGGATGAGACGCCGGCCTTCCAGGCGGTGAAGCAGGAGCACGCGGTCGCGCACTCTCCCCTCAGGGAAACCTTGCGCAACCATGGTGCGGCGATCTGTTGCCTGGGCGCTTTTGTGTCGCTTACGGCGTTGTCGTTCTATATGTTCACCACCTACTTCGCGACGTATCTGCAGGTGGCGGGTGGCTTGAGTCGGGCGGTGGCGTTGCTGGTGTCGCTGATTGCTCTGATTTTCGCGGCGGCGATCTGCCCGCTGGCAGGGTTGTATTCGGATCGGGTGGGGCGTCGGGTCACGGTGATGACGGCGTGTGTGTTGTTGATTGTGGTGGTGTACCCGTCGTTCCTGATGGCCAGTTCCGGGTCGTTCGCGGCGTCGGTGGTAGGGGTGATGTTGCTGGCGGTGGGCGCGGTGCTGTGTGGGGTGGTGACGGCGGCGTTGTTGTCGGAGACCTTTCCGACACGCACTCGGTATACGGCTTCGGCGATTACCTACAACATGGCGTACACGATCTTTGGCGGTACGGCGCCGTTGGTGGCGACGTGGTTGATCAGTACCACCGGCAGCAACCTGTCGCCGGCGTTTTATCTGATTGCGGTGGCGGTGCTGGCGTTGGCGGGCGGGTTGGCGTTGCCGGAGACGTCGCGGATTTCGCTGCATGAGGTGGGCGTGGAGGAAAAAGGCGCAGCGCCGGTGTTGTCGCGTTAAAGTCGGCGGGTGTTCAAAAGTGCCGGAGACCCGAGCGATGCGTATTACCTGCCTGCATACCGCCGAGAGCAACATTGCAGTGTTTGACGCTGCCGCAGCAGCGCTGGGGGTCGGGTCACGGGTGTTGCACCATGCAGTCCGGGCCGATCTTCTGGCAGCGGTCGAACGCGCGGGTAAGCTGACCGCAGGCATAGCCGAGGAAACGCAGCTGGCGCTGGTTGCCCTGGCTCAGCACTGCGATGCAGTGGTGCTCACCTGTTCGACCCTGGGCCCGGTGGTTGAACTTGCCGGTACTCACACCCGGGTGCCGATTTTGCGGGCAGATGAAGCGCTGGCATTCGCGGCGGTTCAAGCTGGCGGGAAGGTGGTGGTGTTGTGCGCTGTCGAAACCACACTCGAGCCGACTGCTCGCTTGTTTTACCAGATGGCCCAGCACACCGGGGCGTCGGTGGAGGTGCAACTGGTTCCAGGGGCGTGGGCGATGTTCAAGGCGGGCGACCTGCACGGTTATCTCGCGACCATCGCCAGGGCTGCGGACCGTGCCTATGGGGATGGCGCGTCTATCGTGGCACTGGCGCAAGCGTCCATGAGCGAAGCCTCTTCGCTTGTAACGACGGGCCCTGCTCCACTCACCAGTGCATCGACGGGGCTGCGGGCAGCGCTGAGTCGTGCCGAACGCGGGTATGATCCAGGCTAACCCGGCCCGACTGGACCCACGCTGATGCCCGCCTCCCACACCCGGCCTACTCCCGCACCACTCCTCAAGCCCGGCGAAACCGTGGTGCTGTTCGACGGTGTGTGCAAGCTGTGCAACGGCTGGGCGAGGTTCCTGATTCGCCACGACCACGACCGACATGTGCGCTTGGCGGCCGTTCAGTCGCCCGAAGGTCAGGCGCTATTGGCCTGGGCCGGGTTGCCGCTGGATCAGTTCGACACCCTCGCAGTGATCCGCGACCGGCATTACTGGGAGCGTTCGGAGGCGGTGTTCGAAATCATTGCGCAACTGCCTGCCCGCTGGCGCCCCTTGCTGGTGCTGCGCGCCATCCCGCGCTTCCTTCGGGATTGGGCTTATGATCGCATCGCGCGTAATCGCTATCGGCTCTTCGGGAAATACGACACCTGCCTGTTGCCGGATCCGGATCATGCGCGGCGTTTTTTGAAGGGGCCGCCATGAACACCTGAGTTTGGCTTACTCACCTGGGCAGGCGTGGAGGATAGGTAAAGCACTCACTCCCCGCGTCCAGTGTCGTAGCGTTTGGAATAGGAAGCCCCCATCAGATAGAAGCACCCACCCGCCACGATAAACGCCGCGAGCATATAGAACATGAAATGCGCCGACTGCGTTGCCAGGGCAAACCCGCACAGCACCGGCCCCAGCGCACCGCCGAGGCTGGACAGGTTTTGCGCGCCGTAATACATGCCGCGCAGGTGCTCCGGTGCGATGCGGTCGATAAACATGTACTCGGCCGGGAACACGATGATTTCGCCCACGGTGAATATCGCCACGGCCAACGCCCAATGCAGCACGGTGGTGGACAGCGCAAAACCGACGACGCCCAGCAGAAACAGGCTGAAGCCCGCCGTCAGCCATTGATTCAGATGCTCGTTGGTAATGCGCTTGCCCACGATGTACTGCAGGCAGATCACCACCGTCGCATTGACCGCCACCACCGAGCTGATGACCCGGTAGGTAAATTCCGGCGTGCTCGTGGTCACCAGGTATTGCGAGATGTAGCCGGTGAACTGGCCGAACGCCACGGCGCTCAACGCGCCGCCCACCGTGAAGCAGACCAGGCGATAGTCCTTGAGCAGAATGCGCCCCACCGCGACGAACGACACCGGGGCATTGGCCGGGTCGGCGGAGCTGAGGCTCCTGTCGCCCCACACCCAATAGGTGAGGAAGAAGCCCATGCCCAGGATCGCCGACACCAGGAACGGCAGTTTCATATCCATGTGCGCGAGCCCGGCGCCAATGAACGGCCCCACTGCGTAACCAATGTTGATCAGGGTGTAGCGCACCGAAAACACTTTGCCGCGTTCGGCTTCCGGCAGCAGTTTGCCAAACGCGGCCTTGACCACGATATCGATCACTGAATAGGCGAAGTTGAACGACACCAGAAACAGGAAAAACAGCCACAGGTGCGACGTGACGCACATGCCGATGAAGCCGACGGTGAAAAACCCCGTGAAGCTGAGGATCAATCGGTAGCTGGAGATTTTGTCAGTCAGGTAGCCGCCGTAAAGGCTCAGCAACGAACCGATGAGCATTGCACCGCCCACCACCAGGCCGATTTCGCTGATGCCCAACGTGAAGTTGGATGACAGATAAATCACCATATACGGCAGGGTAATGGCGCGCCCCAGGGTCAGGAACAACGCAGACGACAGCAGCAGATTGACCGAAAACGGGTAGTGTCTGAAGGCAGCGAGCATCAGCGTCGGTTCCTGTTATTGGCAGTATCAAAGGCTAAGTAACATATCCTTACACATCCACCTTTGAGCCGGCTTAATTATTTAGCCGCGCCCCCAATCGCCCGTGAAGCCTCAGCCAAACGCTGCGTAGCGACGCGGATTTCCTCCGAATTGAGCGAGGCGAAGCCCAGGCGCAAGGCATTTTCAGGATGATCAAACGGTGAAAACAGGCGACCGCTGCGCACCACCAGGTCCAGCTCCAGCGCTTTTTCAGCCAGTCGGTCGACGTCGATTGAGTCGGCGAACCTTACCCATAACGCCAGCCCGCCTTCGGGTTCCTGCACAGAGATCTGCTCGCCAAAAGCTTCCAGCAAACAACTGAGCAGGGTCTCCCGGCGCCGACGGTATTCCCTGGAAACCCGCCGCAGGTGCTTCTTCAATTCGCCATCGTTGATCAGGTCCGCGAGCATCCGCTGCATCACGGCATCGCCCTGGCCCAGGCTCACCGCCGCCGTACGTTCGAGCACTTCGATGAGGTTCGACGGGGCAACGATATAACTGCAACGGAAGGTGCTGCCCAGGGACTTGGACAGCGAGCCGATGTAGATCACATGACGCTGCGCGCTGTCACTGGCCAGAGGCAAATAGGGCCGTCCGGCAAAGTGATACTCGTGGTCGTAGTCTTCCTCGATGATGCAGAAGTCATGCAGCCGGGCCAGTTCCAGGAGCTGCTGGCGACGTCCGGCACGCAGGCTGACGGTGGTAGGAAACTGGTGATGGGGGGTGACGTACATCATCCGTACGTCATGCAGGCGGCACAGCTCGGCGAGCTGGTCGACCCGGCAACCTTCGTCGTCGAGGTCCACGGTGACCAGTTGCGCACCCAACTGGCGGAAAATCTCCCAGGCCGGTGGGTAACTCAGGCGTTCGACCACCACCACATCACCGGGTTTGAGCAGCGCGCTGGCGGTCAGGTACAGCGACATCTGCACGCCTTGGGTCAGGCAAATCTGCGGCGCGCCGACCGTCAGGCCGCGATTGTGGCGCAACATTTCGGCCAGGGCATTGCGCAGGTACTGGCCGCTGCCTTCGCTGCCATGGCGCACGGTGTTGGTGGTAAAGCTGTTGCGCAAGGCATTGCGGTAATAGCGGTGCAGCACGGCTTGCGGCAGCAAGCGATGGTCACAGGCGCCATTGTCGAAAAACAGCGCGCCGGGCCGGTGTTGCAGGGCTGTCACCTGTTCGCCCGGGGTGAAATAGGCCGCCGCAGGCACCTCCCGCAATGCCGGGGCAAACGACTTCGGGGCGCGGGTGGCCGGCACCGCGCCTGTCGCCAGCTGCGAACTGACGAAGGTGCCGCGACGTTGAAGGCTGACCAGCCAGCCCTTGGTCACCGCCTCCTCGTAGGCAAGGATCACCGTCTTGCGGTTGACGTCCAGTAGTTGCGCCATCTCCCGCGTGCCGGGCAACAGCGCTCCGGGGCGCAGGCGGCCCTCGACAATCGCGCTCACCAGGCCCTCGACGATCTTTCTGTAGGACGCCTGCGGCTGCTCCCCATCGAGTTTGAGCAACGGGCGCCATTTGCGAAGCTGGACCATATGAATTATCCAAAACTGGAGGTTCTCCTGGTCCTAGTCTACCGCAACAATCGAGGCTCAATTGCCCCGAGGTGTTTATGCACAACCGCCATGTCGTTGAATTGTTGCCCTCGGGCAAATCCTTCGAAGCTGCCGATCAATTGCTGCTCGACGCCATGCTGGCCAGCGGTCTCGCGGTACCCTTTTCCTGCCGGCGCGGCGCCTGCGGGTCGTGCAAGGTCAAGGTGGTGTCGGGCCAGCACCGGGAAAAGCTGCGCACACCCGACACCCCTGCCCCTTCTTATCCGCTCGCGGCTGACGAGATGTTGCTGTGCCAGAGCCATGCCTGCAGCGACATGCGCCTGGAAATCCCCGGCTGGTCACTGGACACGCCCGCGCTGGAAGCCAGCGCACAGGTGATCAGCAAACGCGCGTTGAGCGCCGACATCGTCGAGCTGGTGTTGCTGACTGCCCAGCCACTCGAAGTCCGGGCCGGCCAGTACCTCAGGTTTCGCCTCGACGATGGCGACAGCCGCTGTTTCTCCGTGGCCAATCTGCCCGCGCAGGATCAAGGCCGGTTGGTGTTTCATATTCGCCAGGTCAGCGGCGGCCTGTTTTCCGAACGCATCCTGCCGACCCTGCAAGTGGGCGATGCCGTGAAACTCGAAGGCCCCGTGGGCGCCTGCACCTGGCAACACGACGATGAGCGCCCTGTTGTGCTGTTCGCTACCGGGACCGGTTATGCCGGTATCAAGCCCTTGTTGCTGACGGCCCTGGCCCGCCAGGCCGAGGTCACCCTGTATTGGGGTAACTCGGCACCGGCGGACTTCTACGACGTCGAGTTTCTCGAACGGGCCAGCCAGGCCCATCCACGCTTTCTCTGGCATCGGGTTTTGTCGGCAGACGCCCGCGTACAGCAGGTCGCGTTGACACAGCCCCATGACTGGGCCGAGAGCCAAATCTACGCCTGCGGCAATAGCACGATGATCAACCAGGCCCGCGAAGCCTGCCTGGCGGCGGGTGCGCAGGCGCATCGTTTTGTCGCCGAAGCCTTCGTCCCCAGCGGTGCATTGATGCCAGCGGAGTCGCTCAACACGCGACACCCGGTGCTGGAAAAAGTCGGCCCGCGCTACTCGCTGGACGGCATGCTCGCGGCCCGCGAGCAAACGGTCAGGGCCCTGGCCGCCATCGCCGATCAATTGAAAGTCGGCATGACCACGGCGCAAGCCCTCGCAATGGCCAGTGAGACATTGCAGGCCATGGGCGCGTCTCACACCTGGCATCCCACCTATATTCGCTTTGGCGAAGACACCATCCGCACACCCCGCCAAGGCATCGACCTGCTGCGCAAGCTGCGGCCCACCGATATCGCCGTGGTCGACCTTGGCCCGGTGTGGGATGGCTATGAAGGCGACTATGGCGACACCTTCGTATTCGGCGAGCACCCATTGCATGACGCTTGCACGAAGGCCCTGCATGAAGTGTTCGACGAGACCCGCGATGCCTGGCACCGCGGGCTGACCGGGCGCGAGCTGTACGACTTCGCTGAGGATAGCGCCCACTCCAAAGGCTGGCGCCTTGAGCGCAACCTGGCCGGACACCGCATCGCCGACTTCCCCCATGCCCTGTTCGGGCAGGACAAGCTGGCTGAAGTCGAGATCGTACCGAGCGAGATGGTCTGGGTGCTGGAGATACAGATCTGCCATCCCACACAACCGGTCGGGGCGTTCTTCGAGGATATTCTGATTGGCGAGGCCAACGGGGGCGTGTAGGGACGGGCCGTACGGTGGACCCGGTGAGTCCAGAGCGGTAACGTTATCCGGGCATTATCACCTCAGCAAAAAGGGAGTTTGCATCATGACCGACGACACAAAAACAAAAGGGCCAGCGTCGTACTTCCCCTCCATCGAAAAAAACTATGGGCAACCCATTAGCCACTGGCTGGATCTGCTCAAGGCCGCCAGTTCCAGGAAGCATATGGAGCTTGTGGCCTTGCTCAAGACTGAACACGGCATGGGCCATGGTCACGCCAATGCGTTGGTTGCGTACTTCTTGGCGGCTGAAAAAGGCAATTGATCCACCTCCCGGCGGGCGGTGAACGTGCCTACCCGCCGGGCGTTGCGGCTGTCTCTTGCAGCGTTCGTTCAAGTCGTCGTAGGTGAGCATTCACAATGAGTTTGTGCGCTGGCCCCACTGGCAGCATGTAGAGGCGCCCATAGGTGTTATGGGTGACAACCGACGAGGTGATCGTGAGTACACGGTCAGCGATTGAAAGGCAGATCATCACATCCAGGTGCCGGTCACGCTCGGTCAGCACCAGCATGTCGGGCGCGCTGCGTTCCACCAGGAAGAAGTCCAGCCGGTCGCCGACCTGCACAGCCTCGCGCAAGGTGCCGGAGAACCCACCGATGCGCTTCACACCAAACAACGAGGAAATGGCATCCCTGATTCGGAAAGCCACCTGCATCAACGGCCCCGGTTCGCCGGTCATGATGTTCCAGGCATCCAGCGCGGTGATTTCAGTAGGCAGCGGGGCTGACCGGGTGTCGTAGTAATCAAGCTCTGACGGTGCACGCAGCGTGTGAACAACATCGGTAGTCGTCAACATTATCTTCCCTGATTGCTCGGTTAGAGCGGCTGACCTACATCAATACGATTCCCGTCCGGGTCTTCGAACACAAACGCCCGCAACCCGTAATCCTGATCCTTGAGGCGCTTGATGATCCTCGCCCCATGCTGCACGCAAGCGGCGTGCAGCCTGTCGACATCGTCCACCATCAGGTGGGCAATCGTGAACGCGGCGGCTGGGTGGTTGGGTTGCAAGGTCAAATGCAGCTCGCCCTGGTCGCGCTGCAGAATCATGAAGCCGATCGGGTTTCCATTTTCGAAGGCTTTCGTAAACCCCAGGACCCTGGTGTAAAAATCATGGGCCCTGCCCATGTCCTTTACGGGAAGCGTTACTGCAATTCGTCCGAAACGGACGCCATGATCAACGACTGCGCTCATCGCAGAACCTCAACGTGCAAGCACCATGACACCTGCCAGGCGGTGCTGGTGAGTGTGAAGCGCCTTGCCAAACCTGAAGGAGCAGGACGGTGCCTGCGAGGCAGAGGTTATTTTGCGTAGCTACCGAAGTAAAGAGAGATACGAGGGTCGTTGCCGGGCAATGATCAGCAGGCGGTCGTTCACCTACGATTGCTCGGAGTCGGACCTGAGCCCCAAATCAGCAAGATTGATCAAGCGGACTGAAAGGAGGGCGAAGCGCATGCGTTTATTCTTGCCCCCTGCCTCTAACACGGTTTCAGAGATGAAACGCCGGCCCCGCCTCTGCACCTTGTGGAGGCGCTTCAACCTTCACCTTCAGCGCAATCAACAGTGCCGCCAACAGCATCAAGATACCTGCCGCGACAAAGACCCCGCCGATACCACTGAAACTGAACATCGCGCCGCCTGCCGCCGCCCCGGCTGCAATCGCCGACTGCACTGAAGCCACCACCATGCCCCCGGCGCTTTCGGCCTGGTCAGGCACTGCCCGCGCCACCCAGTTCGACCAGGCCACCGGCACCCCGCCAAACGCCAGGCCCCAGAGCATCAACAACCACACCTGCCCGGTCACGGTTGCCGGCAACAGCGCCAGAGCGAGCGCCGCAACGCCCACCAGCGCGGGCATCAGCACCAATGTTCCACGCGGCAGACGCACCAGCAGCCAACCAGCCAGCAGCGTGCCGGCAAAGTTCGCAACGCCGAATCCCAGCAACATCAACGCCAGCCCCTCGGCATCGACGCCAGTGGTGCTTTCCAGGAATGGCCGGATATAGGTGAACAGCGCAAAGTGCCCGGTGTGCACCAGCACGCACCCCAACATGCCCACGGCAATGCCCGGACGCAGCAGCACTTCCAGCACCGTCCTCAAGCGGGCGGTCCTGCGGGGTGCGAGCGGCGGCAGGGTGAACAGCTGGAACACCAGGGTCACGCCGCCCACTGCTGCGGCGGCGAGAAACGCGCTGCGCCAGCCGTACAGCCCACCCAAAAAGCTGCCCAGCGGCACCGCCACGACAGTGCCCACCGCGATGCCGCTGAAGATGATCGACAAGGCACGCGGCAGCAGTGCCGCCGGTACAAGCCGCATCGCCACCGCCGCCGCCATGCTCCAGAAGCCACCCAGGGCGATGCCCAGCAGGACGCGCATCAGCAGCAACACCGTGAGGCTCGACGAGACCGCCACCAGCAGGTTGGAGCAGATCATCAGTGCGCTGAAGCACAACAGCACCACGCGCCGGTCGATCCCACGGGTCAGGCCCGGTACCAGCAACCCGGCGAACAACGCCACCACCGCCGTGACCGTCACCGCCTGCCCTGCCAAGGCTTCCGAGACGCCGAGTTCGGCCGCCATCGGCGTCAACAAACTGGCCGGCAGGTACTCCGCCGTGAGTAATCCGAACACGCCCATCGCCAACGAAAACACCGCCATCCAGGCCGGTGTCGCGGGCGCCACATCTGCACCGGTTACGGCGTCACACACACAACTGCTCATCACTGGTCACCCTCCAAAAGTTATCGCGACCGCCAGTCTAGGTAGGCAGAGCAGGATGATCTATGATGCAAAATCTTGAATTCTTTACCGAAACCCCGAAAATGATGCTTCCAGAACCGTTCGACGTGTCCTCTGACCTCATCAACGAGCTGTTGCGCGGCATGCGCCTGCGGGGCGTCGAGTACCGCCGTATCCAGGCCGGGCCGGCGTTTGGCCTGGGCTTTGCGGCCAAACCCGGGCATGCGTACTTCCACCTTGTCGCCGCCGGCGGCGTCACCCTGCGTACCGAGGACGGCACGCAGTACGAACTGACGCCGGGCAACGCCGTGTTCATCTCCCATGGAGGCGCCCATCAGTTGCTCTCCAGCCCGGAGGTGCCGGTGCAGGACATCGACAGCTTCGACGCCGCAGCCCTCGGCGATGCGGTGTGTGCCGTGGATGCCCGCACCGATGCAGGCGTGGCTCAAAGCACCCTGCTCTTCAGCGGCTGCATGGAGTTTGAACTGGGGAGTTTGCACGGCCTTGGCCGCCTGATGCCGGACCTGATGCTGATCGACGCCAAGGGCCAGCGTTATCCGGGGCTGATGCCGATCCTGGCGGCCATGGAGCGCGAAGTCAGCAGCGCCCGCATCGGCTTCGCCGGCATTCTGGCGCGCCTGGCGGACGTGGTGGCGGCCATGGTTGTTCGGGGCTGGGTCGAATGTGCCTGCGGGAATGCGTCCGGCCTGGTGGCCGCGCTACGCGACCCGCGCCTGGCCAAGGCCCTGCTGGCGTTGCATCAACAGCCTGGGCGCGACTGGACGGTGGAAGAGCTGGCGGCGCAGTGTCATACCTCGCGCTCGGTGTTCGCCCAACACTTTCAAACCACGATCGGCACGCCACCGTTGCGCTACGCCACCGAACTGCGGATGCGCCTGGCCAGCCAGTGGCTGACGCTGGAGCGGCTGCCCATTGAAACCGTGGCGCAACGCCTTGGCTATAACTCCCAGGCCGCGTTCAGCCGGGCATTCAAGCGCGTCACCGGGCAGCCGCCGGGGGCCAGCCGGCGATCTTGAGCCGCTAGGAAAAGTGCGTGATCAACATTTCTCGCACTGCACTGACCAGCGAAGCCTCGCCCGGACGCGGCGGTAACAGGCTGAACTCGACATCGGGCAGCGCCGGAAGCGTTTGAATCGACCGGCATGCCTCGGCCCCGGCAGGCACGGCCGAGCTGTTCAGGCACGCCACGCCCAGCCCCGCCAGCAGTGCCGATTGCAGGCCCGCCACCCCGGACGCGGAATGCGCAATGACATACGGCACCCCGCGCGCATCCAACAGGTCGATGGTGAACCGCTGCAAGCTGCAATCCTGGGGAAGTACCACCAACGGCAGCGGCGCCACGAGTTCGTGCTGTGCGTCGAACCCACTGAGTGCCACCCACCGCAGGGCCTCTCGTCGTACGGGAATGCCTTCGGGAAGGCTGCGACCATCGAGGATGCGCATCGACAGGCCAATGTCGAATTCGCCGCTGTTGGCGCCCTTTTCGATTTGGAGGCTCTTGCGCACCGAAACATGCAACCGAAGCTGCGGATATCGCGTGCGCAACCCCTTCAACATACCCGCGATGGCGCTCGGCAAAAAATAGTCGGTGATGGCCAGGCGCAGTTCGCCGCTCAAGGTTACGCCGCGCATATCCTCAAGCACGCAGTCACTCAGCGCGAGCAATTCACGCGCATGTGCCAGCAGGCGCTCTCCGGCAGGTGTGGGGCTCACGCCTTTTTTGCCGCGCTCCAGCAGCGTCACGCCGGTGAAGGTTTCCAGCTTGCGAAGTTGCTCACTGAGCGCGGACTGGGAACGGCACAACTTGGGCGCGGCCGCCGAAAGGCTGCCGGCTTCCAGGATGGTGACGAAGGAGCGCAGTTGCTCAAGGTCAAAGGGGCGCATGTCTAACCTGCGTTTTTTCCGATAGATATCATTATATCTTCCCGTTTTTCAGATCCGAATAATTTTCTTAATCTGGCACCTCACCCTACCCTTACGAGGAATTCGCCATGCCAGGCATCACCCTGAAAATCTCCGGAGAACGCAATCCCGAACTGGTCCGCCAGCTCGTCCCGCAGCTCACTGCACTGACCTGTGAAGTGCTCGAGAAACGCCCGGAGCAGACCTTGCTGATTCTCGATTTTGTACCGCATGACCAGTGGTTCATTCATAACCGCTCGCTGGCCGAACATGGGCGCAACGCATTCCGCCTGGAAGTCACCGTGACCGATGAGACCAACACCAAGGCGCAAAAGGCGCGTTTTCATCGTGAGGCCTACACGCTGTTGGCGGAGTTGATCGGCAACCTGCACCCGCACTCCAATGTGCACATCATCGACTGCCGGGCCAGTGCCTACGGCTATGAAGGGGTGACTCAGGAGTACCGCTATCAACACACTTGATAGGCCGGGAAAAAGCCGCGCATGCATGTCGATCAGGTCAATGCGCGGCTCATCAAGTCCGTGAACAGTTGCAGAACCCGTTCATCATCCACGCCCAACAATCGGTCACCCACATAGCATTCGGTCTTGCACCATCCCGGTCCATGAACGACAGCACGCCCAGCCGCGACACCAGGTAACGCCCCGGCAAAAGGACCGTTGACGCGGGCTTTTATGACAAAAAATTCATACAGCTAAACTGTACAGTTTTTCTGCACGCATGCTAACGTCCGAGCATGAACAAACCTTCCATCACCTCCGAAACCCAATCCGCCGCCCTGGCTGCCGAGCTGCGCATCTCCCTGGGCAAGCTGATACGCCGGCTGCGGGAACAAACCCATCCGAACGATTTCACTTCCGCCCAGAAGTCGGTGCTGCTGCGCCTGGACCGAGACGGGCCCAGCACCGTCTCGGCCCTGGCCCGGGCGGAGAGCGTGCGGCCGCAGTCCATGCGCATCACCGTGGCCGGGCTGGAAACGATGAAAGCGATCAGGGGCAAACCCGACCCCAGCGATGGGCGCCAAACCCTGATCGAGCTGACTCCCGGCTTTCGTAAGCACCTGATCGCCAGCCGGGCGGCCAAGGACGATTGGCTGCTGCGGGCGCTGCAGGAGCAACTGTCTGCCGAAGAACAAGCTGAACTCGCGGCAGCGGTAAAGCTGCTGGAGCGCCTCGCCGACTTTTGAGCCCCCTATCCGTTCGAGGACATCCCATGGCCGTCACCTTGCTGGATCCCAACACCGCGCTGATCATCGTGGATTTGCAAAAAGGCATCGCCGAATACCCGTTCATCCACCCCATCGGCGCCGTGGTGGAACGCTCCCGTGCACTGCTCGACGCGTTCCGCGAGCGCGGCATGCCGGTGGTGCTGGTCAACGTCACAGGCTTCGCCCCCGGGCGCACCGAGCGGCCACGGCGCAGCGATGTATTTCCACCGGGATGGGCCGACCTGCTGCCCGAACTCGATCAGCAACCCGGCGACATTGGGGTGACCAAACGCACCTGGGGCGCATTCGCCAGCACTGATCTTGAGGCGCAACTCAAAGCACTCGGCGTGACTCAAGTAGTGATCACCGGCGTTGCTACCGGAACCGGCGTGGAGTCCACCGCGCGCCAGGCCTACGAGGCCGGCTTCAACGTGACCCTGGCCGTCGATGCCATGACCGACGCGAACGCCGAGGCCCATCACTACAGCCTGAACCAGGTATTCCCGAAGCTGGGAGAAACCGGCACGGCGCAAGAGATCATCGGCTTGCTTGCAACAAGGGGTGCGTGACGATGCAATGGCATGAGCTGGTGTCTTATTTCTTCGGCGGCGTATTGCTCGCCAACGCGCTGCCCCATTGCCTCAGTGGCTTGATGGGCCAGTCCTTCCAGACGCCGTTTGCCAAGCCGCGCGGCCAGGGGCGGTCCTCCTCGACGCTGAATGTGCTCTGGGGTTTTCTCAACCTGGTGATCGGCTACGTGCTGGTCTGCCGGGTTGGGGACTTCGACCTCAAAAACACCGCTGATGTGCTCGCCCTCGGGCTCGGGGCCTTGGCCCTGAGTGTATTCCTGGCGCAGCATTTCGGGCGCTTCAACGGTGGTCATTCCTCAGGGCCGGTGTGAGTTCGATGGGCATTTTCCGCTCGCTGCGCAGCGTCAACTACCGCATTTGGGCCGCCGGCGCCCTGGTGTCGAATATCGGCACCTGGATGCAACGCACGGCCCAGGACTGGCTGGTGCTGACCCAGCTCACGCCGCATAACGCGTCGGCCGTCGGCATCGTCATGGCGTTGCAGTTCGGACCGCAATTGCTGTTGCTGCCCTGGACCGGCTTCGCCGCCGATCACTACGACAAGCGCAAGCTGCTGATGGTCACCCAGGGCGTGATGGGCGTGCTGGCGCTGATGCTGGGGGTGTTTACCCTGACCGGCATCGTGCAGCTGTGGCACGTGTATGTGTTCGCGTTTTTGTCCGGCTGCGCGTCGGCCTTCGATGCACCGGTGCGGCAGATATTCGTGGCGGAGCTGGTGGGCGAAGCGGACCTATCCAATGCCATCGCGCTCAATTCCACCTCGTTCAACATGGCGCGCATGATTGGCCCGGCGGTGGCCGGCGTGACCATCGCGTCGGTGGGCACCGGCTGGGCGTTCCTGCTCAATGGCGCGAGTTTTTTCGCGGTGCTGGCCTCGCTGTTTCTGCTGCGGGTTTCCGGCCTGCACACCAGCCTGCGGGCGCTGCGCACCAAGGGCAGCCTGACTGAAGGCCTGCGCTATGTGTGGGCGCGGCCGGACCTGATGGCGATCCTGATCATGCTGTTCTTGATCGGCACCTTCGGCATGAATTTTCCGATCTTCATTTCGACCATGGCCGTCACCGTGTTCCACGCCGATGCCCGCGGCTATGGCCTGCTGACGTCGACCCTGGCCATCGGCACCGTTGCCGGGGCGCTGCTCGCAGCCGGTCGCGAGCGGCCACACTTCAAGGCGTTGTTGATCGGCGCGCTGGTGTTCGGGGTGGGCTGCACGCTGGCGGCGATTGCCCCGAACTATTGGTTGTTCGCCGGGGCGCTGGTGATCATCGGCGTGGGCGCGCTGACCTTCAGCAACACCACCAACAGCCTGATGCAACTCACCACCGAACCTTCCATGCGCGGCCGGGTAATCGCCCTGCGGGTGGGCGTGGCCCTGGGCGGCACACCGATTGGCGCACCGATTGTGGGCTGGGTGGCCGACCATCTTGGGCCGCGCTGGGCGTTGGCGGTCGGTGCGGCCTCGGGCATCCTGGCTGCCGGCGTGGCGGTGTACACCATGACGCGCAAGCTGGATCGGCCTAAAAATATGTGATGGGCAACACAGCTCCCACAGTTGATCTTCGCAGGCTCGCACAATTGATCGTTCCCACGCTCTGCGTGGGAATACATCCTGTGACGCTCCGCGTCACCATTGCGCAGGACTTGAACCTTGCATCGTCAGCTGGACGCAGAGCGTCCGAGGCGGCATTCCCACGCAGAGCGTGGGAACGATCATCTCGATCCGACAAAATCCTGCGTAGGAGCTGTCGAGCTTCAGCGAGGCTGCGAAGAGGTCCTGTCAGGCAATAAAGATGTCGCCTGCCAGTCCGCCATCGCAGCCTCGCTAAAGCTCGACCTCGCTAAAGCTCGACAGCTCCTACAGTGGATCTCTCGCGTATCATCACCCTCCTCGCTCCTCAAGGAATCCCCATGTCTTCAAGCAAACGCGACAGCGCACGCATCGAACGTCGCCTGGTCGCGACCCTGACCGATGCCTGTGAGATCGCGAAAGCCGAAATCACCGGCTTCGACTGGCTGACCCACGAAGTCGACTACCAGGCCTTTGCCCAAAGCCTGCTGGTCATCTGGGTATTCGATACCAGGGCGAACCGGGAACTGGCCCTTTCTACCGGACTGGACCTGCGCATGCGCGAGCTGACGGCCACCGCGCTGGAGGATGCCGGGGTGGATCGCCCTTCTTCGGACCGCTACGTGCGCTTCGACTCCGAGGAAGAATGCCACCTGCAGCATGGCGGCAATTGGCGCCTGCGCCTGCTCAAACTGTATGCGGTAAAGGGGTAAAGCCTTGGCTAAAGATATCGAGAACCCGTGCGTCTCAACCTGCCAGCTCAGTGGTGAGCTGTGCGTGAGTTGTGGACGCACCAAGGACGATATTCGTAAATGGAAAAAGATGAAGCGGCCAGAGAAGATGGCCGCTGTGCAGCGCGCAACGTTGCGCTTGAAGACGTTGAAAAAGGCAAGTGACGCACCCGGTTTCAGGCCGTCAAGTACGCCCGACTGACCCCGTCACCGGCAAATTCCCGAGCAACTTGAGCCCGGTGGTTTTCACAAACGTCGCGTAGTCCATCGGCTTCTCGATACGGGTTTCAGCGTTGGGCAGTACATACGCCCAGGCGCGCTTGGACGACACGTCGTAAACCAGCTTGAACAGGCGAGTCGGCACCCAGACCTTGTTGTCGCCAATGGTGCTGTAGCCCGGGTCAAACAACGGGCCGGTGAACACGAACACATTGCCGTCGGCGCGCTTGGCAAACTTGCGCACGTCCGCCTCGACCTTGCTCCAGATCTTGCGGTTGTTGGTCGGGTCTTGCGGGACCATGTTCGACAGCGCAAAGGACTGGGCCATGGCGTTGGTGCTCGGCGCATCCGCCGCCGGGGATTGATGGCCACGGTCCACGGCCGGGTGTTGGCCACGGTAGTCGCTCAACTCGGCGCGCGCGCCTTTGGGAATACGCGGGTCGGGGTAGAACTGGTTGGTGCGTTCTTCGCCTTTGGCATCCTTCAACTGGCCGGCATTCAGGCGTTCGACCACCACCAGCGGGGTCTTGCTGGTTTGCGAGTACAGCACCGCGAAATTATCGGAACACAGCGCCAGGGGTTTCATGGTGGCCGGCACGGTGGCCGTGTTGATCGGTTGTGCGGCCGGGAACAGGTCGGCGCAACTGTCGAACGATGGCTTTTTCTGTTGGCTTGAATACAGATCCAGGGCCGCGCCCTGACTGATGGAGCCCGAGCGGGAGGTATGGGATTGAGACGGTGTGATGAGGTCCAGCAGGCCACGGGCTTGCGCCCCGGTGGAGAGCAAAACAAGGGCCGACAGCCCAACTGCAATTTTGCGTAGGTGCATGGGTTAAATCTTCAAAGTTCGATTGCGGGGCTTATGGACCCATGGATGTGACTTTAGTGCGAAGCAGCGCTGCAAAATACCCTGAACACGGTTTACGTAAGTGACTGATAGGTTTGAAGATAAGCTCGCAGCATGCGGGTCACCTGCTGTTCCAGGCCGGCTTCAAAGGCCGCAGATGCATTGCCTTCAAGCAACGCCCGAACCGGTCCCACCACCGCGCTGAGCGAGATGGCGGCGGTAAGGGATGGGTCTTCAAAACGGGCATCCGACGCCGTCGCCAACATCGCTGCAATCGCGGCCACCACCCGCTTGTTGATCCGCGCCACAAGCTCCGCACCGCCCCGCTCACCTGCGATGGCATACAGGGCTTTGGACGCCGTCGGGTCCATCAGCTTCACGGCGAGAAAAGCCGTGACAAACCCCGATGCCATTTCCGCCACCGTGGTGCCCTGGTGTTGATCGCACGCCTGCTCGACGGTCTCGGCCACCTGCACCAGATGCTTCTCCAATACCGCAGCAAGCAGTGCATCGCGGTTCGGATAGTACTGATAGAGACTGCCCACCGACATGCCCGCCCGCTCGGCCACGCGGGTCGTGGTGCAGCGGACCAGGCCCTGAGCGGTCAAAACCTGAAGGGTTGCCGTGTGCAGCGCTTCCACCGTCGCCGCCGACCGGGCCTGGACCGCTGATTTTCTTGGCTTTAACGACGCTTTGAGAGGGCTCATGGAATGCGAATTCTAAACCTGAAGGATCCTTCATATTATAGGCTTCCTCCCGTCAAGCAAGAGCTCCGACCATGACCACCAGCACATTCAATCTCGGCGATCGCACCGTCAACCGCATCGGCTACGGCGCCATGCAACTGGCCGGCCCAGGCGTGTTTGGCCCGCCCAAGGACCGTGATGCAGCGCTGGCCTTACTGCGCGAGGCCGTCGCTTGCGGCGTGAACCATATCGACACCAGCGACTTCTACGGGCCGCATGTCACCAATCAGATTATTCGTGAGGCACTGCACCCGTATAAAGACGATCTTACGATCGTCACCAAGGTAGGCGCCCGCCGTGGCGACGATGGCGCCTGGTTCAACGCTTCGTCGAAGGCCGAGCTGACCCAGGCCGTGCACGACAACCTGCGCAACCTGGGCCTGGATGTGCTGGACGTGGTGAATGTGCGGGCCATGCACGGCGTGATGGGCACTGCCGAAGGCTCGATCGAGGAACCCCTGAGTGCCATTGCCGAGCTGCAACAACAGGGCCTGATACGCCATATCGGCATCAGCAACGTTACCCCGACGCAGGTCGCCGAGGCGCGAAAAATCGTGCGCTTCGTGTGCGTCCAGAACCTGTACAACATCGCCCACCAACACGATAACGCGATGCTCGACGAATTGGCCCGGGACGGCATTGCCTATGTGCCATTCTTCCCGCTGGGCGGGTTCTCGCCAGTGCAGTCAGCGGTGTTGTCGAACGTCGCACAGCGCCTCGGCGTCACCCCGATGCAACTGGCCCTGGCATGGCTGCTGCGCCGTTCCCCGAATATCCTGCTGATCCCGGGAACGTCCTCGGTCACCCATCTACGGGAAAACATCGCGGTGGGCGAGCTGGATCTTTCGGATGAGGTACTCGCAGAGCTGAACACCCTCGCAGGCTGACCCTCACGCCAGCAGTTCTGCGATCCACCGCGCCTGCTTGGCGACTTCTTGCACCTTGTCCTCGGGCACCGCTTGCCGCGCCTGGGCGAAGTCGCTCAGGGTCTGCTGTTTGTGGCGCAGGATGCGCTGCCACTTGAGCAGGAATTCCGGGCTGCGGGCCTGCATTTGCAGCGGGCCGAAGTACAGTTCTTCGGCGGTGTAGGTCACAGGCCCGGCGTGCTCGGCAACGATGATTTCGTAGAAGAAGCGATTTTCCCGCAGCAGCTCTTCGCACACGATGCGGTAGCCGTTCTCCATCAACCACTGGCGCAACGGTTGCTCGCCGCCGTTGGGCTGCAGCACCAGGCGCTCCTCGCCACTAAGACGCGCCTTGTCGCTGTCGAGGATGTCGCGGATGGTCTCGCCGCCCATGCCGCAGATGCTGATCGCGTTGATCCCGTCTCCCGGCTCGATCGCCGCCAGGCCACTGGCCAGGCGTACGGTGATGTGTTGCTCCAGCTCGTTCTCGCGCACCGTGCGCTCGGCTGCGCGAAACGGCGTCAGGGCCACCTCGCCCGCCACCGCCGCCACGATGGCGCCGCGGCGCATCAATGCCACCGGCAGGTAGCCGTGGTCGGAGCCGATATCCGCCAGGCGCGCCCCGGCGGGGACGTGCGTCGCCACGCGCTCAAGGCGCATGGACAATGTGTGTTCGTTCAACTGCCGTTCCTTTTCGGTAATACCCTGGCCATTGTATTGCGGGTTCTTCAAAGAGGAACGTCACTTTGGTGAACGCCGTCAATCAGTGGCCGCCAGCCTTACCAGTTCCTTGCGCAACAGCGAACGATCCAGCACCGCCATCCCGGCCTGCCAGTCGATGGAAAGCAACTGGCTCAGTTTTTCCTGGCTGACCTTGGGCTCAGCCAGGAAATAACTTCTGCACTCGCGGATACTGATGAGATTCACCAGCCAGTCCTCCCCCTGCGCCGCCAGCCAATCAGCGATGGTCGAGCGATGCTTTCGGATCAGCGCACCGGCATCCCACACCGTCATCTGCGCAAAAACCTGCGGCAGGTTGCTGTCGGCTTTCAGCCACTTCAGGTCACCCGCCAACGCGCCTGCAAGGTCTGACTCGATAGTGGCCTGGCACTCGGAGAAATACCGCTCAGGCCAGTCTGCCGCGAGTTTCGCCAGCAGCGCGAGGGTTTCATAAGCCCGAACATCCTCCGCGGATGTCAACTGCCCGGTAAAATTCAGGGTATTGTCCAGGATTGCCGTGGCCAGCAGCGCGGCACTGTGCTCACTGATCAGCGGCAACAAACCGGCCGCTTCCCAACGCAGGAAAACCTGCGTCGCTGCTGCACCGATCAAACGGATGTCTGCGGCACTTCCCAGCCTCTGCGCCCAATAGGTTTCAAACCCCGGGTGATGGTCAATCACCTCCACCACCTGATCGAGCACGACCACCGGGTCGAAGTGGTGGAAGTCCGAGATATCCACCATCACAAACTCATCGCCGGGCCCGGGTCGGTAGTCATCCAATGATGATAGCCAGCCGAGCACGGTCCTGGAGATGCTGGCATTCAGTGGAGCACTGCTGACGGCACGCGCCTCGATTCCCTGACGATTCAACAACTCGGCATACGCAATGCAGCAGGCGTATGCATCGATGTCCAGATACGCCGAGCCGGAGGTGACTACCCTCATCGGAAAAACTCCATGATTTCATATTTTTGGCAGGCAAATTTCACACGCCTTTATGACGAAAACATGACTAAATGGACAGAACAACCCTGGAGATTCGAGCAATGACGTCATTTCGCGTTCGCGAGCTGAGCAGTACGGACACTGAAGCATTGCTGGCCTTCGAAGCCCGTAACCGTGACTGGTTCGAGTCGCATATCGAGGCGCGCGACCCATCGTTTTACTCGGTGCAGGGCGTCGCCGAGCATATTGACGGTTATCTATCAGGCCTGGCCACCGGCACATGGCACCCGTTCGTGATCGAAGACGCCAACGGCGAAATCGTCGGTCGCGCCAACCTGAAAAGCATCGACTCGCCAAAGGGCTCTGCCGAAGTCGGCTACCGCGTGGGTGAGCGCTCGTGCGGGCAAGGGCTGGCAACCCTGGCGCTGAACCATCTGATCCGCGAGGCACAGGCGCGCTGGGCACTGACCCAACTGGTGGCGTACGTGTACCCCGAGAATGTGGGCTCACAAAAAGTCCTGACCCGCTGCGGTTTCGTGCCCGACCAGCCCGCACCGGACGGCAAGCCCCAGGGCGAAAACCGCTTTGTCCTGACATTCCAGGCCTGAAGAGCCGACCCGCCGGCGAACCTTTACCCGGTAAACACCGTCCGAGCTAGGGCATTGATGTTTACCGCTCGCCGCGAGGTTTCCGTTTGAAAGCTGCCATCATCAAAAAATACCGCCTGATCATCAAGACCATGGGCTATGTAGGCTGGGCGCTGTTCTGGCTGCTGCTCTGGGATATCGCCGTCACCGTGGACTTCATGCTGTTCCTCAACAGCAAGATCAACCTGCCGCTGATGCCGCTCACCCTGCTCGGCTCGGCGCTGGTGGTGTTGATCAGTTTCCGCAACAGCAGCGCCTACAACCGCTGGTGGGAAGCACGCACGTTATGGGGGGCGATGGTCAACAATTCCCGCAGCTTCGCCCGGCAAGTGCTGACGCTGCTGGATGACCCGGACAATGAGGTCAACCCGATAAAGGCGACCTTGCTGCGCCGTCACGTGGCGTATGTGAACTGCCTGGCGGCGCACTTGCGGGGCCAGCCTTGCCCGGAAGAAATCCGCGCCTTCCTGCCGGCCAACGAGTTCGCCCGCAGCACCAGTACCAATAACTTTTCCAACGACATCATCAACGGCTCCGCAGCCCTGCTGGCCCAGGAATACAAGGCCGGGCGCCTGGACAGCATTCGCCTGGCACGGTTGGAGTCGACCCTGGTGGATTTGTCCAACAGCCAGGGCGGCATGGAGCGCATCGCCAATACGCCGCTGCCCTACCCTTACGTGTATTTCCCGCGGCTGTTCATCTCGCTGTTCTGCCTGATCGTGCCGGTGGGCCTGGTGGAATCCCTGGGCTGGTTCACCCCGCTGGCGTCCACGGTGGTGGGCTTCATGCTGCTGGCCATCGAACGCATCGGCACCGATTTGCAAAGCCCGTTCCGCGACAGCGAGCACCAGATCCAGATGGAAGCCCTTTGCGAAACCATCGAGAAAAACCTGCAGTCGATGCAGCGTGATTCCCTGGGGGGCGAGCGGATCAGTTAATCCTTGCCGGGCCGTTAACAAAAAAATCCAGCCAGTGGTGAATTATTCAGTGTCCGCATGTATCTGACCCATTAAGCGCATGCCACCAAAACAGTGGCATCGAAATGGACCTGCGGCTGAGTATTCCCATGAAATCACGCAAGAAAACCGTCAATCCGATTGGATTGGATGACATCACCATCGTCGACGACGCCAAGATGCGCAAGGCGATCACCGCCGCTGCGCTGGGCAATGCCATGGAGTGGTTCGACTTCGGAGTGTATGGCTTTGTCGCCTATGTGCTGGGCAAGGTGTTCTTCCCCGAAGCGTCTCCCAGCGTACAGATGATCGCGGCCCTGGCGACCTTCTCGGTGCCGTTCCTGATTCGCCCGCTGGGCGGCCTGTTCTTTGGCCGGCTGGGGGACAAATACGGCCGGCAAAAGGTCCTGGCGGCGACCATCGTGATCATGTCCCTGAGCACCTTCGCCATCGGGCTGATCCCCTCCTATGACTCGATCGGCATCTGGGCGCCGATCCTGTTGCTGCTGGCCAAGATGGCCCAGGGCTTCTCGGTGGGCGGTGAGTACACCGGTGCCTCGATCTTCGTCGCCGAATACGCCCCGGACCGCAAGCGCGGCTTCCTCGGCAGTTGGCTGGACTTCGGCTCCATCGCCGGCTTCGTGCTCGGCGCGGGCGTGGTGGTGCTGATTTCGGCGGTAATCGGCGAAGACGCCTTCCAGTCCTGGGGCTGGCGCCTGCCGTTCTTCCTCGCCCTGCCGCTGGGCATGATCGGGCTCTACTTGCGTCATGCCCTGGAAGAAACACCGGCCTTTCAACAGCACGTGGAGCAACTCGAACAAGGTGACCGCGAAGGCCTGGCGGGCGGCCCGAAAGTCTCGTTCAAGGAAGTCGCCACCAAGCACTGGCGCAGCCTGATGACCTGTGTCGGCGTGGTGGTGGTGACTAACGTCACGTACTACATGCTGCTCACCTACATGCCGAGCTACCTGTCGCACAACCTGCACTACAGCGAAAACCACGGCGTGTTGATCATCATCGCGATCATGGTCGGCATGTTGTTCGTGCAGCCGATGATTGGCTTTGTCAGCGACAAGATCGGGCGCAAACCCTTCATTCTGTTCGGCAGCATCGCGCTGTTCTTTCTCGCCATTCCGGCGTTCATGCTGATCAACAGCGGCAAGCTCGGGCTGATTTTCTCGGGGCTGCTGATCATTGCGGTGGTGCTCAACTTCTTTATCGGCGTGATGGCGTCCACCCTGCCGGCGATGTTCCCTACCCACATCCGCTACAGCGCGCTGGCCAGCGCCTTCAACATCTCGATCCTGATTGCCGGCCTCACGCCAACCGCCATGGCCTGGCTGGTGGAGACCACCAACAACCTGTACATGCCGGCCTATTACCTGATGGTGTTCGCCGTGCTGGGGCTTTTCACCGCCCTGACCATGAAGGAAACCGCCAACAAACCCCTGCGCGGCGCGGCACCGGCGGCGTCGGATATCGAGGAAGCCAAGGAGCTGCTGCAGGAGCACGAAGACAATATCGAGCAGAAGATCGAAGATATCGACGCGCAAATCGCCGAGCTGGAAGCCAAGCGTGAAAACCTGGTGCAGCAACATCCACGCATCAACTGACGCAACATATTTGGAAACGAATAGCGGGTGAACTAACGCGCAAGCAGCACGCTCCTTCCTTAAGCGCAGTCAGCGCGGCCCTGATGAGCCTCATCAGGGCCGCTCAACGATAAGGAGCCGCCCGTGACCGACACCACCACCCTCACCTACCGCTGCACGCCTGGTCCACTTCACGCGACCTTGCTGGCCGGTACCGTCCCGCTGTTTCTCGGCGCCCTGCTGAGCGACATTGCCTACTACCAGACCTACCAGATCCAATGGAGCAACTTCGCCGCCTGGCTGATCGCCGGCGCCCTGCTGTTCTGCGGGCTGGCGGGGTTGTTTGCACTGGTCAACCTGCTGCGTGTCGACCGCAAGGCCGGGCGCCCCACGGTGTACTTCCTGCTGTTGCTGGTGACCTGGGCGCTGGGCCTGGTGAATGCCTTTGAGCATGCGAAGGATGCCTGGGCCGTGATGCCTTCGGGCCTGGTGTTGTCTGCCGTCGTGACCCTGCTGGCCTGCGTGACCACGTGGGTCGGGCTGACCAACCTGCGCTCGGGAGGTGCCCAATGAAGCCTTCCAGCACGCTGACCGTTTTAAGCATGGCGGTGCTGTTGAGCGCCTGCGGTGGCGAAGCCGACAGCACTCAGGCTCGTGGCCCCGACCCCAAGCTGCCGGAACCCCAGCGCGGCCTGTTGCCCAGCATGAAGATCGCCGAACCGGTGGCCTGGGGCGAGCAGAAACCTACGGTGCCCGAGGGTTTCAGCATCACGGCCATCGCCACCGACCTGCGGATCCCGCGCCAGACCCTGTTGCTGCCCAACGGCGACATTCTCGTCGCCGAAGGCCGGGGCGGCAGCGCAGCGAAACTCAAGCCCAAGGATGTGATCGCCAGCGTGATCAAGGCCGAGGGCAACACCAAGGTCAAGGGCGGCAATCGCCTGACCCTGCTGCGCGATGCCGACGGTGACGGCACCTACGAGTTGAAAACCGTGTTCGCCGAAAACCTCAACGCGCCCTACGGCCTGGCCTTTGCCGACGGCAAGCTGTACGTGGCGAACCAGGATGCGCTGGTGCGCTTCGACTACGAAGACGGCCAGACCAAGGCCGGTGGCCCGCCCACCACCGTCACCGAGCTGCCCGCCGCGATCAATCATCACTGGACCAAATCCCTGGCGATCAGCCCCGACGGCCGCTCGCTGTATGTGGGCATCGGGTCCAACAGCAACATCACCGAACGCGGCATGGAGGTCGAGATCGACCGGGCGATGGTCTGGCAGATCGACGCCGCCACCGGTGCCCACAAGCCTTATGCAACCGGTTTGCGCAACCCGACGGCATTGACCATTCAACCGGGCTCCGGACAGGTGTGGGCGGTGGTCAACGAGCGGGATGAACTGGGGCCGGACCTGGTGCCGGATTACCTGACCTCGGTGCGCGAAGGCGAATTCTACGGCTGGCCCTACAGCTATTGGGGCCAGAACGTCGACACCCGCGCCCAACCGCAGAACCCGGCCAAGGTCGCCGCCGCGATCAAGCCGGATTACAGCCTGGGTTCCCACGTCGCTGCGCTGGGCGTCGATTTTTCCATCCCGGCCATGGGCGAGAAATATGCCGACGGCGTCTTCGTCGGCGAGCACGGCAGCTGGAACCGGGACAATCCGGTGGGCTACAAGGTGATCTTCGTGCCGTTCAGCAATGGCCGGCCTGCCGGTGAGCCGCTGGACTTCGCCACGGGTTTCCGCGGGGACGATGGCAAGACTCGCGGCCGGCCGGTGGGGGTCACTGTTGATCCGAAGGGTGCGCTGATCATTGCCGATGACCTGGCCAACACGGTGTGGAGGGTGACGCGCAATAAATAAGGCCTGAAGCGGCCGATGTGGTTGCCTTCCTGTGGAGCGCGGCGGTACCTTCGCCGCACTCACGAACAGGAAGGTAACCGCAATGCCAGACACCACCGACAACGGCTTCTATGATCGCGCGGACGCGCACATCGAGCTGTCCAACGAGCAGTTCAGGGCGTTCGCCGACCTGGGCAAAGTCAGCGCCTCGATGATGTTCGGCACCACACGCTTCAATGCCTGGGTCAGCGCACGCAGCTTTAAATCCGGCGAAGAAATGGCCCAGGCCCGTGAGGCGATGCTGAAGTATTTCTGTGATCAGTACCGGATGATGCTTGAGGATAATCTTGATGATCACATCAACAATTTCAGCAAGTACATGCTCGTTAAGGGCAGTTGAACCCGCCCGCACAGGGCGGTGTGTCGACCTGTGATACCCGGCGCTCAAATTGCAACGAAGTGGCCCGCGGCGACCTCGCGGTAACTGATCGGCGGAGCCTTGTAGCCCACCTCGTAAATCCTGCTGGGCACGCTCTCCTCCATCAGGCTGAACGGCTTTCTGGGCACGTTCAGGTCCGCCGAGGGCACCGCGCTCAGCAACCTTTGGGTGTAAGGGTGCTGAGGCTGCTCGAACACTGACTGGCGTGGCCCGATCTCAACGATGCGTCCGTGGTACATCACCCCCACCCGGTGGCTGACCCGCTCGACCACCGCCAGGTCATGGGAAATAAACAGGAATGAAATGCCCATCTCGCGCTGCAGGTCCTGCAGGAGATTAATCACCTGGGCTTGAATGGACACGTCCAGCGCCGAGACGGCTTCATCGGCGATGATCAGCTTCGGAGACAGAGTCAGCGCCCGCGCGATGCAGATCCGCTGTCGCTGCCCACCCGAGAACTCGTGCGGATAGCGTTGTGCATGCTCCGCCGACAGCCCCACCTTCTCCAGCAATATTCGCACCTGCTTTCGTGCTTGCGCGCCATGTGCAATGCCATGAACATGCAGCGGCTCCAGCAGGCTGTTCTCGATCGTGAGACGCGGGTTCAGGGATGCATAGGGATCCTGGAAGACCATCTGGATATCGCGGCGCAGCGAGTTCATATCGCTCTTGTTCAACGTCGTAAGGTTCTTGCCACCGAAAACGATATTCCCGCCCTGTATCGGCATCAGCCCGGCAATCGCACGAGCGCTGGTGGATTTCCCGCACCCGGACTCGCCCACCAGGGCCAGCGTTTCACCTGAGTAGATATCAAAGTCGATGCCTTCGACGGCATGCACACGGCGCCGGACCTTCCCGAGGAGACCACCTTTGAGGTCGTACCGAATGGACAACGACTCGACTCTGAGCACCGGCGGACTCTGGTAGTCCGGGGCCACGCCAGGCGCAGGTTCTGCACCCGCTGCGACGTCATCATCGATCAAGGCAAATTTTGCGGGAAGTTGAGTGCCACGCATTGAGCCGATTTTTGGAACAGCCGCCAGCAATGCCCGGGTGTAGGGCTGCCTGGGCTCCTGCAGCACTGCCCTTGCCGGACCTTGCTCAACGGTCTCGCCTTTCTTCATCACCATCACATGGTCTGCGACTTCCGCCACCACGCCCATATCGTGGGTGATAAAGATCACACCCATGGCCAGGCTATCTTGCAGCTCCTTGATAATCCGCAGGATCTGCGCCTGCACCGTCACATCCAACGCTGTGGTCGGCTCGTCGGCGATCAGCAGTGTGGGCTCGCAGACCAGCGACATCGCAATCATGATCCGTTGGCGCATGCCGCCGGAAAGCTCATGGGGAAACCGGTTCATGACCTGCTTCGCATCCGGAATACGCACCAGGTCCAGCATGCGTAATGCCTGGGCTTCGGCTTGCGCACGGCTGCACCGCTGATGCAGCAAGATGCCTTCGATGAGTTGCGCGCTGATCTTGAAGACCGGATTCAGCGAAGTCATGGGCTCCTGAAAGATCATCGACATGGACGAGCCCCGCAGTGTGCGCATGACAGACTCGGGCGCCGCCACCAGGTCGACAATCTGGTTATTCCTGGTTTGCAGCTCCATCGAGCCCGAAAGCACCCGTCCGCCGGCGCGCTTGATCAGGCCCATCATCGCCATTGAGGTGACGGATTTGCCGGAGCCGGACTCACCCACGATCGCCAGCGTCTGACCGCGCATCACCTCGAAGGACACATCGCGCACCACCGGCGTCTCGCGCCCTCTGGTGCCGAAGCCGACACTCAGGTTTTTCACCCGGGCTACCAAATTCTCGTTCATGGGGCGCTCCTTTAATCGACGATCGCCGAGATGGCCGCGTCAAGGTCGGCACGGGATTGATCGACCTTGCGCCGGCTCTGCGCAACCCACTCACGGTCCTGCTCCAGTTCGTTCTGGGCGATCGACAATAATCGCCGGACCTCGTCCGGGCCGACGCCGCCCGCGGAAGTGCGGGTCTCGACAAAACGGCGCGGGTTCAAAGCATCGCGGACCTGGGCATCCGAGTAGCCCAGGGTTGAGCCGACAGTTTCCACGCTGGCTTGATCCAGTGCGGCGCCGGTCACCCCGGCAGGAGCCACGCCCTCGTACAGACAGTTACGCACCAGGCGGGCCACGATGTGGTGGACCTGGCGGAAAGAGATGCCCCGGTCCCGAACGATCACATCGGCGAGGTTGCTGGCGGTGCACCAACTCCCGGAGAGCAGGGCTGTCATCCGGTCCTCATGCACCACCAGGGTTTCAATGATGCCGGTAAACAGGTCCAGCATGCCTTCGGTGGTGGCCAGCGCATCATGGATCAACGGCAGGTCGCGCATCGCCTGGTCGCCGGTACCTTCGGACCGGAAAGTGGCCAGGGCCGTGCTGAGCCAGGTCACCGATCCACCTGCAGCTTTCTTGATGGTTTCCAAGCCGCTGGGGTTTTTCTTCTGCGGGAAAATACTGCTGGTGCCGCAATAGCCGTCGTGGCTTTCCACCGTTCCAAATTCGACGCTCGACCAGATATGCAGGTCGGTTGCCAGGTCGTTCAGGTCGGCCATGACAAAGGACAATGCGCCAATCGTCTCTGCTGCGTACCATGCTTCGCGGCCCAGCTTGGAGTTTTCTACCAGGCTGTCGAACCCCAACAGGTGCGTGGTGCGCCCACGGTCCAGCGGCCAGGACGTGCCGGCCAGGCCGACGGCACCAAGGGGGTTGCGATTGACCCGGGTGTAAGCGTGCATCAAGCGGCTGAAGCTGTCGTGCAGCCTCGACGTAAAACTCAAAAGGTAGTGGCCGAACACCCAGGGCTGGGCATGCTGCATATGGGTGTAGCCGGGCATGATGGTGCCCGAATGCGTGGAGGCCTTCTGAATCAACGCCACCTGGAACTCATTGATACGGTCCAGCACCGCCAGGATGCGCTTGCGGTCGTACAGGCGGCGTACCGTTGCCCCTTGGTCTATCCGGCTGCGGCCGGTGTGCATCTGCCCGGCCGAGTCTTCGCCGATCCGGGAGAAAAGGTACGATTCAACCTGAAGCAGGAAGCTGCCTTTCTTTACATCAAACGGGAAGTCGGCGGGAACCATGTCCCGAATCAACCGCAGCTCCGCGAGGATGGCTTGCCCGACCGACACAGAAAGAATCTGCTGTTCAACCAGCATCACGGTGTGCGCCAGGTCCACTTCGACAAACTCGTGAAACTGACGTTTCTCGGTCTCAAGTGCCGGAATATCATGGTACTTGACCATGCGTTCAGCGGGAGGAGCACTCAGGCGAGCGTCGGTTAACAGTGTTTCGTTGGCATGTAAATTCGACATTTAAATCACCGCTCAATAAGTTCTACATTCGTCAAATCGATGGTCCCTTCATAATCGACATCCAGGCCATTCAACGCTTTACGCACACCAATTATTTGCTCCTGGTCAAACAGCGGCAGATTGTCCGGGTCTTGTTCCCATAGAATCTGCTGAATCTGGCCGTAATAGGACATGCGTGTTTTTTCATCCAGTTCACGCGAGGCCAACTGAAGTAATTTGTCTACCTGAGGGTTGCTGTAACCCGTGAGATTCTGCGGGTCGCCGCTGGACAACTTTCGACGCAAACGAATATCCGCGTCAGATATGCCCGTTCCCAGTAACCACATGTTTGCGTCATTGCTACCTTTGCCCGTGCCCTTGCCCGGCTCGGGGCGATACAAGTTCTTTTGATACGTTGCCCATTCCCATACCTTAAACTCGGTCTTCAGCCCCACGGCGTTAAGATAGCCTTGGACAACTTCCGCGACCTGGCGATCTTTGGTATAGCGTCCCGCCGGGGTCCATATAACTACGGTGCCTGGATAACCGCCTGGATATACCTCGTTAATTATTTTTCTTGCCGCATCAGGGTCGTACTTCACCGGAGGGAATTCACGTCGGGCTTGCGTACCCTCCGGAAATGGGCCAGTGGGTACTTTTCCATATCCCAACAACACTTTGTCGACCAATGCCTGGCGATCAATCGCCATACTCACCGCCCTCCGTATGCGCGGGTCATCAAAGGGCGGTTTGGTCAGGTTCATTTCAAAGAACACCTGGAATGTGCTGGGTACCCGCAGCAAGGTGGATTTATTCAGTTCCTTTAATTCAATAGCCGCCTCGGGCGATAAATTTGCCGCGATATCCGCATTGTTCGTTCGCAGCTCTATGACTCGGGAAGAATCTTCCCTGACCGGACGGAACACGATGGTTTCCGGTTTTGCCGTTGTTCCATAAAAAGCGTTGTTCTTATGAATAACGGCCTGGTCGTTGGGTATCCAACTATCAAATACGTAGGGCCCGGTACCGACGGGATGGTGCCCATAAGCCCGTCCATATTTAACGACAGCGGCCGGACTGCTGATTGACGAAGATTCTTTTGCCAGTAACTCCAACATTGTGGGTGACGGATTTTTTGTGGTGATGCGTAACTCATTCGGCGCTAGCGCATCCACCGAAGCTATATCCGCATAGTAGGACCGGTGCGGAGAACCGAGCTTGGGGTTCATGATTCGGTCCAGGTTAAACTTCACCGCTGCAGCATCAAACGCCGTGCCGTCATGAAAGGTAATTCCCGGTTTCAGGATAAAAATCCATTGCCGTCCATCCTCGGACCTTGACCATGACTGCGCCAAATCAGCTACAAACGTGTTATGCCCGTGACCGTCCCATGCGACCAACCGATTAAACAGGTGATTAATCACGTTATAGGAAGGCACACTGCGCGAAATCGCTGGGTCCAGGGTATCGATATCAGCGCCTTGAACGAATGTCAGCTTCTTCAGGTCTTTGGCGTTGGCAACAAACGATAGGCCCGCCGACAGTCCAAGGATGCCGACAACAGCGAAACTCCGTATCAATACTTCCAGGCAATTCAGACGCCGCATAATCTTTCTCGCTTGATAATTCTGGTGGACACACAGGGCGTGTTTAACCGCGCCGAACTCATTTATGCGTTACGTGATTTCGGGTCGATATAGTCTCGCAACGCATCCCCCACAATGTTGAAACTCAATATGGTCAAAACCAGTGCAAATCCGGGCGCAATCAATACGTAGGGATGGGTGGTCAATAACGGCCGCGACTCGGCAATCATCGAGCCCCACTCCGGGGTGGGCGGCGGCGGGCCAAGCCCCAGAAAGCTGAGCCCGGAACCAATGAGGATTGCTTCAGCCAGCGAGACGGTGGCCTGGATAATGACCAGCGAACCGATATTCGGCAGGATATGTATCAGCAGCAGCCGCAGATCGCTGACGCCAATCGACTTGGAGGCCAATACAAACTCGCGGTTTCTCAATGCCATGACCGGCCCGGCAAAGAAACGCACGTAAATCGGGATCGTTGAAATGGCGATGGCCAGTGTCAGGCTTACTATGCTGTTGCCCGCCACCGTGATGACCAGAATGGCAACCAGTGTCCGGGGAAATGCAATCATCGAGTCCATGACCCGCATCACCACCCCGGCGATGGCGCCGTTGTAATAGCCACACGCCGCACCTAAAGCGATGCCAATGACCATCGCAATGCTGACACTTGAAACTGCGACGGTGAGCGTAATTCGTGCCCCCCACACGACTCGACCCAACAAGTCACGGCCCAATTGGTCCGTGCCGAGCCAGGAACTTGCACCGGGCTCGACAAGGGACGTTGATAAGTTGATCTTGGTGACCGAATCCCAATCAAACAACAAAGGGGCAGCTATCGCCGCAGCAACCATCACCAGGATCACGATCAATGAAGCAAACGCGAACCAGCGCTTATTGGAAATAAGGAAACTGACAAAGCCCAACCGATATTTTTTCGGAAGTTTCATATCGGCCTCAGTTGTAAGTGACGCGAGGGTCGAGGACGCCATAAACCAAATCCACCATTAAGTTGATAATTACCACCACCGCGGCAAACACAAGAACTGTGCCTTGGACGACATAAATATCCCGAGCCATGATTGCATCAATCAAGAGCCGCCCCATTCCCGGCCAGGCAAATACTGTCTCGACAATAACCGCGCCACCCAGTAACCGGCCGAAGTCCATACCGAATACTGTCACCAATGGAATGGCCGCATTGGAAAGTGCATGCTTGAGTACTACCTTGTAACTCGGTACACCTTTCGCATAGGCAGTACGAATATAATCTTCCCTCAGCACATCCATCATGGTGGATCGGGCCAGCCGTGAAAAAGTTGCAACATACGGCAAACCAAGTGTCAAGGCCGGTAATATCAGGTGTTGCAGCCCGCCTCTGCCGGTCGGCGGCAACCATCCGAGGTTGGCTGAAAAGATCAGCATCAATATCAGTCCCAGAAAGAAGCCAGGCATTGATATGCCCAGAACTGCAACGGTGGTCAGCGAACTATCAAGGAAGCCTCTGGGCTTCAAAGCGGCCGCAATACCGAGGGGAACGCCAATGATGACGGCAAGCAACATTCCGGCAGCGGTCAGTTCAATCGTGGCGGGAAGAGTTCTGGCTATACCTTCGAGCACGGGCGTGAATGTCTGGAATGACTCGCCAAAATCACCCACGACAACTTTCCTGACATAAATAAGGTATTGATTGATTAGCGGCTTATCCAATCCGTAGTTTTGCCTTATTTGCGCAACATCTTCCGCTGTTGCATCCGGACCTGCTGCCAGCTGCGCAGGATCTCCCGGAATAAAGTGCATGACCAGGAAGACCACAATGGAGACTCCCAGCAGCATCGGAAGCAGAAGTAACAACCTGCGGACGGTATAATTCAGCACGCGCTATCCTCTTTTTTATTTTTACTTAAGCGGCACCCGATATTAATAACGGGAACTGCTTTTCTTTGGTAAAACCACGCAACTAAATCATCGCGCCGTTACATGCTTATAGCAAACCGGTAACAGGTTGGACGCACATAACAAAATGTTATACGCTCGCAAAAATGCGCCCTCCAACATTCGATCGAGAGCCACAATGAAACTCAATCCTCGCCAATTGGAAGCTTTCAGGGCGGTCATGCTCACCGGAAGCATGACTATCGCCGCCGAGGCACTTCAGGTCAGTCAACCGGCCATCAGCCGGCTCATCCGCGACCTCGAAATTGTCCTTTCCCTTCGACTGTTTCGCCGTGAAGGCAATCGCCTCATTCCCGGGGCGGAAGCACAGGTGTTGTACGCGGAGGTGGACAAGTTTTATCAAGGCATAGAACGCATCGAGCGGGTTGCAGAGGACCTTGTGACGCTGCGCACCGGCACATTGAGGATCAGTTCAATGAGCACGCTGGGGCTCAGTGTGGTGGCTGAGGGGGTATGCCGATTTGCGCGAAAGCACCCCGAGGTCAGAACCTCGTTGGATGTGCGCAACTCGGTGGGCATCCTGGAACTGACGTCTGCCAACCAGATCGATATTGGTTTTGTGCAGATTCCTTCAGGGGAATATCCCGGGATCCAGGTGATCAACCTGCCACCCATCAGCGCGGTGTGCGTGATGCCGGCCAACGATATGTTGGCCACCAAAGACGTGGTGACCCTGGAGGATTTGCACGGGCGACGCCTGATTACCCTGAACGCCAACAATCCTTTGCAGCGACGCATCACATCAGCCATGGAGGCTCGGGGTGTTGCAGGCGTCTCCAGCGTTGAAACCACCGCCGCGCACTCCGCCTGCGGAATGGTGTCCGGGGGGCTCGGCATCACCGTGTGTGATCCATTCACCGCCTCCTACTCGAAATACCCGGGCCTTACGTTCAGACCGCTGGACCAGGACATACCCTTCGAGGTTTCGATGGTATTTCCGGGTCACCAGCAGCGCTCCAAGCTCGCCTCGGATTTCATGCAGGTCATGGAAGGTATCTTCAGGTCGGAGTTTATTTCCATGATTCCCCGTGAAGCGTACTAATCGCGAGTCACTTCAGTTCGGTTGAGTAATTCAGCGGCACCCATTGCCACGCGGCGCCCTGACCACGCAAATGCCCCAGGCCGGGAAACGAGAGGTGCGCCGCGCCGACCAGCGCGCCCTCTTTCGCAGCCAGGCTGAACACGGTCTCGCGGGCAGTGGTGGCGGCTTTCTTGTCCGTATCAAACTCGATAGTCACCGACGGGTCGGCAAACTGCACGGCACCGGCGTGGATCAGATCACCGGCGACAATCATCTTCTGGCCTTTGCTCTCAACCAGGTAGCTGGTGTGCCCCAGGGTATGGCCATAGCTGGACAGCGCCTTGAACCCCGGCAGGATCTCCCCGCTGCCCTGGAAAGGCTGGAACTTTCCAAGCGCGATATACGGGTTCAAGGAAGCCATTGCACCCTTCGCGAACTCGGGTACGAAGCTGTTGGCGTCGGCCGAGGCAGGCTCCAGCCTCGCCGGCGAGAGCCAGTAATCGGCGTCACGCTTGTCGGCGTGTACCGTGGCGTTCGGAAACACCATCACCCCTTCGGCAACCAGCCCACCCACGTGGTCCGGGTGCATGTGCGTGAGAAGGATGTCATCGACCTGCTCCGGCTTGTAGCCGGCTGCCTGCAGGTTGGCCGCGAGCTTGCCCAGGGTCGGCCCGAAGAGCGCACCAGCGCCGGTATCGATCAGGATGAGTCGAGTGCCGGTATTGACGAGATACGCGTTCGTCGAGGTCTCGGTGGGCACCCCGAGGAACGCCTTGCGCAGTGCGGTAGTGGTCTTGGCAGCCGGCTCATTCAGCAATTTGTCGAACGGTGCATCGATGGTGCCGTCACTCAGCGCGGTGACCTCGAAATCTCCAAGCATCGTGCGATAGTAACCAGGGGCCTGGGTTTTGACTTGGGGCGCGGCGGCAACTGCCACCGCCGGTGCCGCGATGGCTCCCAGTGCCAGGGCAGCAGCAAGGGCCGTGTAATTCAACACGCGGGTAAATGTCAGCTTGGTCATGGTGCAGCTCTCCAGTTGGAATCGGCGGCATCCTATTCAAGCGTTTTTTATAGTTGAAATCGAAACTCCGCATGCCAGGTATGTGTGGCGTAGATACCTGCCAGGGCCTGATGTCGTCAGGAAAGCACGCAGAGCTTGAGTTGTTCGCGCAACCAGAGATGTGCCAGGTCCTTGTCGAACCGTGGATGCCAGGCAGAGAACAAACTGAAGTCGCGCACCTCGAGGGGCAGAGCAAGGGCCGCCAGCGAGCGCTCATAACGGCTCAGGAAACGGGACGGAAGCACACTTACACAGTCGCTGTTCTGCAGCAGCAATGGAACGATGCTGTAGTAAGGCACCGACACCGCGACACGGCGCGCACGCCCCTTCTGCGCGAGCACATCATCAATAAAACCGTGAAAGCTGTTCACGGCACCCGACACCACCACATGCTCCAGGCCCAGGTATTCCTCCAGCGTTGGTGGCGCGGATCCGCGAGGGTGATCGGCGCGCTGGGCCATCTTGAATTCTTCCTGCAGCAGCAACTCGTGCGACAGGTTCCCGATACGGCTGTGTGATACCAGCGCGACGTCAATCTCGCCGCTTTCCAACTGATCGCCAAGCAACACCTGGTCGATCGCACGTATCGAAACCCGGATGCCCCCAGGACTCGCAGCCTGCACAAGCTGCACCAGCCGGGGCGCGACGATCGCAGCGGCGTTATCGTTCGCGCCAATCACAAAGGTCCGGTCCGACTTGGCAGGATCAAAGCATGGAAGGTCACCGACCACCGTCCCCAGTACCTGCAACGCCTGGCGCAACGGCTGACGCAAATGTTCGGCACGTGCTGTCAGCACCATGCCTTTTCCGGACTGAGCAGGCATCAATAAAGGGTCGCCGAACAGGTCACGCAACCGCGACAACTGCGCGGATAACGCCGACTGCGTCAGGTTGAGCTTCGCCGCCGCCCGCGTGACGTTCCTCTCCTCAAGCAAGACGCTGAGGGAAGTCAGGAGCGCGAGGTTGTGTCCAGTCAGGTTCATCGGGTTGATCCACTGCCATCTCTCAAGGTGACGTTAATGTAATCAGATACTGCCCCGACGTCACAGGCCTCCCTTGGCCATCCACCAACGCATATTGCTGCTGGTAATAGCGGTCTCCCCGGCCACTGTCGGCGACCAGCTTCACGTTCACGGCGCTGTGGTCGAGGGCCGTGACCGAGCCCACCGGTTGCACACTGCGCACGCTGATGGCGCTGCCGCGTGCGGACGTAGGGCAATTGTTGAGTTTCATCCCGTTGGCCACGGCGAGCGGTGTGCAAGACGCTTCGACGATGCTGCCGTGAAACGAGATGACTCCCTGCCCCACCGGGCTCGCGGCCATGCAGGTACCGGACAGGCTGAACAACAGGCCAACATGGATTGCAGACATTCTCTTGATGCGCATGCCGATACTCCCGGGGGTGATAAAGCCTATGCCCCGGGATATCGGCCGAGCAGCAGGTTATTTTAAGATTTGTCTGATGTTAGAAGCGGTTTTTCCAAAGACTTTGGAAATATCAGTGCCCGCCAACCACAGGTTTACCGTGGGCCCGGTGCCCCGGCTTGAAGCCATGGAATCGTGCACACCACACAATCGCGAAGCCCACCGCCAGCAACACCAACATTGCCCATGGGAAAGACGCCACGCCCCAGGTATCCAGCAACACGCCACCCACCACGCCGCTTCCGGCGATCGCGCTGTTCCATGCCACCACGTTCAGCGACAGTGCCACGTCCGCTCCATCGCCTGCCGCATCCGCCAGTGCGGTTTGCAGCAACGTCGCAGCGCCGCCAAAACTCAAGCCCCACACCGCCACGCCGAGGTAAATAACGCCCGGCACCTGCGCCAGAAAACCAAACGCCAAACACGTCGCCGCAAAGCCCGCCAGGCTGACCAGCACCGTCTTGCGCAACGCCACATCCACCAACCGGGCAGTCACCCAAATCCCGAGCAGCGCCGCTGTACCAAACACCAACAACACCAGATCCACACGGTCCACCAAGCCCGCCGGGGCCACAAACGGCGCGATGTAGGTATAGAGAATGTTGTGGGCGAGCATCCATGAGATCACCACCGCCAGCACTGGCCGCACACCCGGCGTGGTCAGCACCTTGCGCAACGGCATGCGCTGATGGGCCGACTGGCCGGGATAATCCGGCACTTTCACCAGCACCCAGACAATCAGCACCAGGGTCAGTGCCGACATGATCCCGAACGTGGTGCGCCAGCCCACCAGCCCACCCAGCCAGGTGCCCAGCGGTACGCCAAGTGACAGGGCAATCGGCGTTCCTACCATGGCCAGCGCCAACGCCTTGCCCTGCTGATGTGGCTCTACCATGCGCCGCGCATAGCCGGCCAACAAACTCCAGGCCAGCCCCGCCGCCATCCCGGCGAGGAACCGCGCCAGCAACGTCAGCCCGTAGTGGGAGGACAGCGCCGTGATGGAGTTGAACAGCAGAAAACCAACGATGGTCAGCAGCAGCACATTGCGTCGCCGCCAGCCGCGAGTCGCGATGGTCAGCGGGATCACCGCCAGCACCGAGCCCAGCGCATACGCGGTGACCATCTGCCCGGCCATGGACGCTGAAACTCCCAGCCCATCGCTGATCAGCGGCAACAGGCCCGCCGGCAGGGTTTCGGTGACGATGCAGATGAAACCGGTCATGGCCAGGGCGAGCAAGGCGCCGACGGGCAAGCGGTCGGGAACGGCGTCTGCCGATAAGGTGGTTGAGGGGGTCACAGGGAAACTCCTTGAGCGAGAGGACTTAAATACCGATCGATATAAATGTTGGGCGCCCCACGCAGCGTTGTCAACGACTTATGTATCGACTAGTATTTATCTCATCACCCGAGAGGATTTCCACATGGCACAGATGGGCCGCCCCCGCACCTTCGACCGCGACCAGGCCGTGGAACAGGCCATGCACCTGTTCTGGCAGCACGGTTACGACGCGACGTCCCTGAGCCAGTTGAAAGCCGGATTGGGCGGCGGCATCTCCGCGCCGAGTTTCTACGCGGCGTTCGGCTCCAAGGACGCGCTGTTCCAGGAGTGCGTGCAGCGTTATCTGGCGACGTTCGCCCAGGTCACCGAATGCCTGTGGGATGACAGCCTGCCACCGCGCCAGGCCATCGAGACGGCGTTGCGCCAATCGGCACGCATGCAGTGTGAAGAGGGGCATCCCAAAGGCTGCATGGTAGCCCTGGGCGTGATGAGCGCGCCCTCCCCCGAGAACGCACAAGTCACCCATGGGCTGACCCATTCGCGAGAGCGCACACGGGCGGGCATCGTGCATTGTGTCGAGCGCGGCATCCGCGCAGGCCAGTTACCGGCCGAGACCAATGCACGTGCCATGGCCACGGTCTACGACAGTTTTCTGCAAGGCGTGTCGATCCTGGCCCGGGATGGCGTCGACGCTGATGCCATCGATACTGCCATTGGCCAACTGATGCTGACCTGGGACTTATCCGCCGCTACAGCGCCGCCCATTCGGCGCGATGCTCCAGCAGAAAATCCACAAACGCCCGCACCCGATGGGGCACATAGCGGCCATGGGGATACAGCAAGGTAAACGGCCGTGAGCGCCCGCCGTAAGGCTGCAAGACCTCCACCAGGCTGCCGTTGGCCAACTCCTCCTCGACGATGAACTTGTAGGTCTGGAATAACCCCGCGCCGTGCTTGGCCAGGGTTACGCCACCCAGCACATCGTCAGAGCAGCTGTAGCCTGCTTCCCCGGCAAACTCCCGCTCCTTGCCGTCCACCTGGAACAGCCAGGAAATGCGCCGCCCGTTGCTCGGCAATTCGTACTGGATGCACTCGTGGTTCGGCAAATCCTCCAGGGCCTGGGGCGTGCCGGCACGCTTCAGGTACGCCGGCGTCGCGACCACCACCAGCCTGGCGTCTTCCAGCAACCGCGCAATCAGCGTCGAGTCCGGCTGGGCCCGCACGCGAATGGCCAGGTCATAACCTTCGGCGACGAAATCGATGTTGCGGTTGCTGATGTGGATATCCACGCTGACTTGCGGGTACAGCGCACGGAATTTCGGCAGCAGCGGCAGGATCCGGTGATGGCCGTAGGTGGTCGGGATGCTGATGCGCAACAGCCCGGACGGCACCGATTGCGCGCCCATCATTTCCTGCTGGGCTTCCACCAGTTGCGTCAGCGCCTGGCGGCATTGCTCGAAAAATGTCCGGCCGCCATCGGTCAGGCGGATGCTGCGGGTGGTGCGCACAAACAGCCGGGAGCCCAGGCGCTCTTCCAACCGCGAGATGCTGCGGCTCACCGCCGCCGGGGTCACGCCTGCCACCTGGGCGGCGGCGGTAAAGCTGCTGGCCTCGGCGGCCAGGCAGAACAGCTCGATGCTGCCCAGCTGCAAATCTTCGAAATGGCGTTTCATGATGGATTACACCGGGTATCTGCTTGGGGGCTCACCCGCTCTATTTATCAGCAAGGGCCGCATAAATATAGGGGTCCTACCTGGCCCGTGCTTGCTTTCATTCCACGCACACCGCCCACAACTTCCGTGGCAATGCTCCGTCGTTGCACCTTGCGAACTCCATCAACAACCAGCCGGTCGTGGTCAACCGATCACCGAATACCGACCGTGGTTCGCAGATCGACTCCCTGCAAAAAGGCGTGTATTTCCAGGACCAGATCAAGTTCGACGAGGCCACCACCTCGCGCGCAGGGTTGGTGTACAAGGCTGACAACGGCCTGGCACCGTACCTGAGCTACAGCGAATCGTTCTTCCCGGTAGCGGGTGTGAGCAAGGCCGGGCAAGTGTTTGTGCCCACCTAAGGCAAACAGTACGAGTTCGGTGACTCACCGCTGGTAGGCCAACAACGGCTCACTCAGCGGTTCGGGGCGTCAGGCATATGGCGTTGGGGGCGGTGATTGGGGGCATATCCGTTGGTTTTGTTACGGCTACTATTGGTTCCGCTCTTACAG
>NZ_JACAQC010000004.1:0-35679 GCF_013385345.1 Pseudomonas sp. I8001 | reverse complement strand
CGGAACCAATAGCGGCCATAACCGAAGAAACGGATATGTACCCCCATCCCCCTAAACCCCCCATCACTCTCAACAAACATTTTGGTTATTAATAAATAGCTTCTTATTCCTTAACGAATATATACCCCGTGCCTATACTGACCCACAACGTTAAACGCTGCAGGAGGGCACACCCATGCACAGCGAGTCGATTCGTTATCTGATCGTGCCGGGCTGGCAAGGATCGCCAGAAGATCATTGGCAAAGTCATTGGCAGAACAGCCTGCCCAACAGCGCTCGTGTGGAGCAGGCCGACTGGCTCACCCCACGCCGCGAAGACTGGGTGGCCGCCCTGGCCGAAGCCATCGCCGCCGACAGCACCCCGGTGATTCTGATCGCCCACAGCCTGGGCTGCATCACCGTCGCCCATTGGGCGGCCACCGCACCGGTGCAATTCCTGCGTCAGGTACGCGGCGCCCTGCTGGTGGCCCCGGCCGATGTCGAACGCCCTGCCTGCGCACCCGCCCTGCGTAACTTTGCGCCAATCCCCAGCCACCTGCTGCCGTTCCCAAGCCAGGTCGTCAGCTCCGACAACGACAGCGCCGTCAGCGCCACCCGCGCCTTGGAAATGGCACGTAACTGGGGCGCCGAAGCGGGAATTCTCGCGGGCGCCGGGCACATCAACGTGAAGTCCGGCCATCAACGCTGGGAACAGGGTTTCGCCTACCTCTATCGCCTGCAAAATCGCCTGGAACATCACTCCCGGCGCCGTGCATAAAATTTTTTAAACGCCCCTTCCCCTTCGTGGATGGGGCGGGAGCCTGCCATGAGCCTGCATGAAACCTTCGGTCAGCCCCTGCTGACCTTCCCCGACGCCGAAAAAAGCCCCCTGAGCATTCGTGCCAAGGCGCTGGTGTTTGTCGACCCGCGTTCGCGGCAACTGCGCGAAGACCTCGAAAACCTCGCCCCCCGCGCCTTGCCCGTGTTGATCCGCGGCGAAACCGGCAGCGGCAAGGAGTTGCTCGCCCGGCATATCCACCGTGGCAGCGACCGTACCGGCCTGTTTGTCTCGGTGAATTGCGGCGCCATCAGCCCGACATACGCCGACGCCGAACTGTTCGGCTACGCCGCAGGCAGCCACAGCGGCGCAGCCAGCAGCCGCGCCGGCTGGTTTGGCTCGGCCAACGGCGGCACGTTGTACCTGGATGAAATCGGCGACTTGCCGCTGCCAATCCAGGTCAAGCTGCTGGCGGCGCTGGAAAACCACGAAGTCACCCGCGTCGGCGCCCATCAGCCAAGCCCGGTGGATGTGCGGCTGGTGGCGGCCACCAGCATCGACCTCGCCCAGGCCGTGGCGGCCGGCAAGTTTCATGAGCGCCTGTTCCATTACCTCAGCGAAGGCCAACTGGAGCTGCCCGCACTGCGCGAGCGGGTGGGCGACATCCTGTCACTGGCCGAATATTTCCTCGGCATCTACAGCCAGCGCCTCGACCTGCCGGTGCCGCTGATCAGCGACGAAGCCCAGCGCGTGCTGGAGCATCACAGCTGGCCGGGCAACACCCGGGAGTTGGAGAACGTGATTCACTTTGCCTTGCTGGTCAGCAGTGGCGACGAGATTCTGCCTGAGCATTTGAACCTGCCCGTGGCGGGTTCGCCTGTGGAGCAGGTGCGGCGAATTCTTGGCCACGCCAGCGCCGCCGAGGTTGAAGCCCTGAAAAGCTATCTGAAAGAACACGCTGTTTTGTAGGAGCCCGGCTTGCCGGCGATGGCGTCCTCAGGAGCATCGCAAGGCTCAAGACCGCCATCGCCGGCAAGACGGGCTCCTGCATGAACAAAATGGAATATCAAAGTGAATAAAAAGTATTGTTCTGGAATAAAAAACCTCGGTATTGTCCGCTGCACGCCGCGATAGCACTTCGCTGGCATCCACTAAAAAAGCGGCCGTCCCAGACGACCCGGATTTTCGATAAGGACACTGCATGAAAAAGGTTCTGTTGTTTACCGCACTGGCGGCTGCCCTGACTGCAAGCTTCGCCCAGGCCAACGAGAAACTGGTGGTAGCCGCTACCCCGATCCCGCACGCCGAGATCCTTGAGCTGGTCAAGCCGACCCTGGCCAAAGAAGGCGTGGACCTGGAAATCAAAGTCTTCACCGACTACGTACAACCGAACGTACAGGTGGCCGAGAAGCGTCTGGACGCCAACTACTTCCAGACCCTGCCGTACCTGGAAAACTTCAACAAGGGTAAAGGCACCAACCTGGTCACCGTGGTCGGTGTGCACGTTGAACCCTTCGGCGGCTACTCGAAAAAAATCAAAAACATCTCTGAGCTCAAAGATGGCGCCACCGTGGCCATCCCGAACGAAGGCAGCAACTCCGGCCGTGCCCTGCTGCTGCTGCAAAAGGCTGGCGTGATCACCCTGAAAGACCCGACCAACGCCCTGGCCACGCCGAAAGACATCGCCAGCAACCCGAAACACCTGAAATTCAAAGAGCTGGAATCGGCGCTGCTGCCACGCGTCCTGGACCAGGTTGACCTGGACCTGATCAACACCAACTACGCCCTGGAAGCGGGCCTGAACCCGGCCAAGGACGCACTGATCATCGAAGACGCCAAGTCGCCGTACGTGAACTTCCTGGTTGCCCGCCCGGACAACAAGGACAGCGACGCGATCCAGAAGCTGGCCAAAGCCCTGACCAGCCCTGAAGTGAAAGCTTTCATCGAGAAGAAATACAACGGCGCGGTCGTGCCGGCGTTCTGATCGAACCCAAAAACCTCCTTCAAGGTTTAAACGCCGACGGCTTCTACAGCGTCGGCGTTTTTTATGGCTGGAACACAATCGAAATGTGGGAGCGGGCTTGCTCGCGAATGCGGTGGGTCAGCCAACACATCTGCTGACTGATACACCGCATTCGCGAGCAAGCCCGCTCCCACATTTGGGACTGTGTCAGCTCAGATATTTCGACTGTTAATGGCCCTGCGCAGTGCCACCAGCCACTTCACCAGTTCCTGCGGATCAATCGGTTTTGCCTCTCGTTCATCGCTCACTCCCTCGCTGTTGGTTGGCCGTCAGTCTGGCCACGCGCTGCCTATCCCTGAAGTGCAGCTCCGATAAAAAGACCCGTCCTACTTCCCCGGGAACAGTAGCTGTCATCCATCTGCACCGCGAATCCGCAGGTTATCTATTTGGGTGATATCAATATGCTATTTCGGTATTTAAATTTTGCTTTTTATACCTTTAAAGTCGGCGCTACCCGGCGTTACCCACGCTGGACCGGACCGCACCAACGCCGCTTTACCCCTGCGGCGTCAGGGATTTCAGATGACCTTCGATTACGCATTTATCCTCAGCACGCTGCCGGCGTTTCTCAAGGCCGTGGGCGTTACCCTGCAAGTCGGCCTGATCGCCATTGGCACCTCCATGCTGGTGGCCTTGATCAACGCCGCGCTGCTGGTGTTTCGCACGCCCTACGTGTGGCGCCTGGTGGCGCTGTACGTGGAGTTGGCGCGCAACACACCGCTGCTGATCCAACTGTTTTTCGTCTACTTCGCGTTGCCGGCCCTGGGGCTGAATATCTCCGGGTTCTGGGCGGCGATCATCACCATGACCTTTCTCGGCGGCGCCTACCTTACGGAAGTGTTGCGCGCCGGTGTCGAGGCGGTGCCGCTGGCACAGATCGAATCGGGCAAGTCCATCGGGCTGTCCCACTGGCAACTGCTGCGCCATGTGATCCTGCCCCAGGCCGGGATCCTCAGCCTGCCGGCGCTGTTTGCGAACTTTATTTTCCTGCTCAAGGAAACCACGATCGTGTCGGCGGTGGCGGTGCCGGAGATTCTCTACACCACCAAAAGCTATATCGCCCTCTACTACAAAACCTACGAAATGCTCGCGGTGCTCACGTTGATCTGCGTGCTGTTATTCCTGCCGCTGTCGCTGCTGCTCAGCCGCCTTGAAAGGAGGCTCCAGCATGGCCAGTTCGGGTCTTGAATTACTCTGGGTGTCCTTGCCGCAACTGGGCAAGGGCGCGGCGCAAACCCTGTCGATCTCGTTCTTGAGCATCGCCTTCAGCACCGTCGGCGGCGTGGTGTATGGCGTGCTGCGCACGTTGAATTCGAAAGCGATCAACCTGGTGCTGCGGATTTACCTGGAGCTGTTCCGCGCCATTCCGGTGTTGGTGTGGTTGTACTTGCTGTTCTTCGGCCTGCCGATTTTCTTTGGCCTGAGCATTCCGAGCTTCTGGTGCGCCGTGCTGGTGTTGTCGCTGTGGGGTGCCAGTGAAGTCGGCGAAGTGGTGCGCGGTGCGTTGCATTCGTTGCCCCGAGGCCAGCGTGAAGCCGGCCTGTCGATTGGCCTGTCGGACCCGCAACTGTACGGCTACGTGCTGTTGCCCCAGGCCCTGAAACGCATGACGCCGCCGACCATCAACGTCTACACCCGCATCATCAAGACCAGCTCCCTGGCGGTGCTGATCGGTGTGGTGGACGTGATCAAGGTCGGCCAGCAAATCATCGAGCGCACCTACGAGTCCGTATTGATCTACGGCGCGCTGTTCCTGTTTTTCTTCTTTATCTGCTACCCGTTGTCGGCCGCCTCCAAGGTGCTGGAACGGCGCTGGGCCCAAGCATGAGCGCATTGATCGAGTTCCAGGGTTTCAACAAGTTTTTCGGCGACCAGCAGGTGCTCGACGGCATCGACCTGAGTGTGCAAAGCGGCGAAGTGGTGGTGATCCTCGGCCCCAGCGGTTGCGGCAAAAGCACCTTGCTGCGGTGCCTCAATGGCCTGGAAGTGGCCCACAGCGGCAGCCTGCGTTTTGCCGGCAAGGAGCTGCTGGACAAGGCCACCGACTGGCGCCAGGTGCGCCAGGACGTAGGCATGGTGTTCCAGAGTTATCACCTGTTCCCGCACATGAGCGTGCTCGACAACCTCCTGCTCGGCCCGCTGAAAGTGCAAAAACGCGAGCCCCGCGAAGCCCGGGCCCAGGCTGAAAAACTGCTGGAACGGGTGGGCCTCTCCGACAAACGCGACGCCTACCCGCGCCAGCTGTCGGGCGGCCAGCAGCAACGCATCGCCATCGTCCGCTCGTTGTGCATGAACCCGCAGGTCATGCTGTTTGACGAAGTCACCGCCGCCCTCGACCCGGAGATGGTCAAGGAAGTACTGGAAGTGATCCAGGGCCTGGCCCGGGACGGCATGACGCTGCTGATCGTCACCCATGAAATGGCCTTCGCCCGCGCCGTCGCCGACCGCGTGGTGTTCATGGAGGCCGGCCGCATCCTCGAACAAAACACCCCCGAGGCATTCTTTACGAACCCGCAAACCGCACGCGCGCAGCAGTTCCTGGAGAAGTTCTCCTTCGTTTCAACACTGCCCAAAAGAACCAAGGAACTGGAGCTGTCATGAAAACTGCCAAGTTGTTATTCCCCCTGTTCGGCCTCGCTTTGCTGGCCGGCTGCAATAAATCCGAAGAGCCCGCCAAGACGGCTGCCGCTGCCACCCCGGCACCCGCTGCGGTGAGCTACATCGACAAGATCAAGGCGCGGGACAAGCTGATCGTCGGCGTATTCACCGACAAGCCGCCGTTTGGTTTCGTGGATGAGTCCGGCCGTTATGTCGGCTTCGATACCGACATCGGCCGCCGTTTCGCCAGGGACCTGCTGGGGGACGAGAACAAGGTTGAATTCGTCGCGGTGGAACCGGCGAGCCGCATTCCGTTCCTGCAAAGCGACAAGGTCGACCTGATCCTCGCCAACATGACGGTGACGCCGGAGCGCAAGGAAGCGGTGGACTTCACCAACCCGAACCTGAAAGTCGCGGTGCAGGCCCTGGTGCCGCAGGACAGCTCGGTGAAGAGCCTGGACGACCTGGCGACCCGCACCACCATCGTCACCACCGGCACTACCGCGGATATCTGGCTGACCAAGAACCACCCGGACTGGAAACTGCTGAAGTTCGAGAAAAATTCCGAGTCGCTGCAAGCGTTGTCGGCGGGCCGTGGTGATGCCTATGCCCAGGACAACCTGGTGTTGTTCAGCTGGGCCAAGCAGAACCCGGGCTATCGCGTGCTGGAGCAGAAACTGGGGGATGAAGCGCCGATTGCGCCGGCGGTGAAGAAGGGCAACATCGAATTGCGGGATTGGGTGAATGCCGAGCTGGCGAAGTTGGGCGAAGAGAAGTATTTGCTCAAGCTGTATGACCAATATGTTCGCAAGGAACTGAGCGATGACACCAAGCCTGAGAGTGTGATTGTTGAAGGCGGGAAGTGGCAGGGTTGACCCGTCAATGATCGTTCCCACGCTCCGCGTGGGAATGCCGCCTTGGACGCTCCGCGTCTGCTGCTGGGACGCGGAGCGTCCCGTGATGCGTTCCCACGCAGAGCGTGGGAACGATCATCAGCTGGGCCAATGCCACGCCGGCTCATCCAGCACCCGCTGCCCCACCACCTGCGTCTGCCCCATCACCTTCTCCAGCACGATCGAATTACACCCTTCATCCTGCTGCAACGCCGCAATCAAGCGGCTGGCATGGGACACCACCCACACCTGACACTGCTGCGACACCTGAATGATCAGCCGCGCCAACGCCGGCAAAAGATCCGGGTGCAAGCTGGTTTCCGGTTCGTTCAATACCATCATCGTCGGTGGCCTCGGCGTCAGCAGCGCCGCCACCAGCAGCAAGTAGCGCAAGGTCCCGTCCGACAACTCTGCTGCCGACAAGGGCCGCAGCAATCCTTCCTGATAAAATTCGATGGCAAAGCGTCCGCCCTGCAACGGCTCGATATTCAACCGCGCGCCCGGAAACGCATCGCCGATCGCCCGCTGCAACGCCTCGGGGTCGCCGATCTCGCGGATGGTCTGCAACGCCGCCGCCAAGTCCCGCCCATCGTGATGCAGCACCGGCGTGCGCGTGCCCAGTTGCGGCTGGCGCACCGGGGCGTCGACGTCGCTGCGAAAATGATCATAAAAGCGCCAGCCGCGAATGCTTTCGCGCAGCAACAATACCTCCGGCGAACCCCGCAGGCTGCCGACCTGGTCGAACAGGCTGTGGTAGTTCGGCGTGTGCTGGGCCAGTACATCCCAGGCTCGGCCATCGCGGGCACGTACCATCGGGCCGGAGCGCTGCACCAGCAGGCTCGCCGGGCGAAATACATGCCCGGCCCAGATGCATTCTTTCTTGATCTCCGGGTCCAGGGAAAAATAGGACAAGGTTTTCTCGGGCAACCCCAGGGAAATCGCATAGCTGAAATCCTCTGCGGCAAACCCCAGGCGCAGCCGCTTGGCGCCCTGGCGCACGATGGGCTCCACCGCCACTTCACCACTGAGCATGCGCCGACTGATGCTTTCCGGCCCGGCCCAGAAGGTTGAATCCAGCCCACCCTCGCGGGCCAGTGCGTTGATCACGCCGCCCTGGGCCGTCTCCGCCAGCAGCCGCAGGGCGCGGTACAGGTTGGACTTGCCGCTGCCATTGGGGCCGGTAATCAGGTTCAACCGATCCAGCGGCACCACCAATTTGTTGATCGAGCGGTAATTGGCCACCGCGAGGGTTTTGAGCATGAGAGGATGTTCGCGATTATGTGGATCCGCATATTACCTGCGTCGGCTGGCCGAGAAGTGTCGCGAGCGTCCTGATTTCCTGTAAGTCAATGCCTACGACGCGGAACCCTGAACTACGCTAACAGTCGCATAATCACCGACGCGTCAATCAAGCAAGGAGCCTGCATGGGCGGTCCCAAACTCACATTTATCCTCGGCCTTGGCCTGCTGGCGCTGCTGAGCGGTTGCGGCCAGGAAAAAGCCGAACCCAAGGAACATTCCCGGGTGTTTGTGCAGACGGTGAAGTCCACCGACTTTGCCGCCGCCGTGACCTTGACCGGCGATATCCAGGCCCGGGTGCAGACCGATCTGTCGTTCCGCGTCGGCGGCAAGATCATCCAGCGCATGGTGGATGTCGGCGACCGCGTCAGCGCCAAGCAGGTGCTGGCCAAGCTCGATCCGAAAGATTTGCAGACCAACGTCGACTCCGCCCAGGCCCAGGTGGTCGCCGAGCAGGCGCGGGTCAAACAGACCGCCGCCGCGTTTGTGCGCCAGGAAAAACTCTTGCCCAAGGGCTACACCAGCCGCAGCGAATACGACTCTGCCCAGGCCGCGTTGCGCAGCAGCCAGAGCGCGCTGACCGCCGCCCAGGCGCAGTTGGCCAATGCCCGCGAGCAGTTGGGCTACACCTCGCTGGTCGCCGACGCGCCGGGCATCATCACCGCCCGCCAGGCCGAGGTGGGCCAGGTGGTGCAGGCCACCGTGCCGATTTTCAGCCTGGCCCGGGATGGCGAGCGCGACGCGGTGTTCAACGTCTATGAATCGCTGCTGGTGGAGCCGCCGCCGGACAAACCGATTACCGTCAGCCTGCTGGAAAATCCGCAGATCACCGCCGTGGGCAAGGTGCGCGAAGTCACCCCGGCCGTTGCCGCCAATACCGGCACGGTGCAAGTCAAAATCGCCCTCGACGCACTGCCCAAGGGCATGCAACTGGGTTCGGTGGTCAGCGCCACCGCCAACGGGCCGGCCAAGGCCAGCATCGAATTGCCGTGGGCTGCCTTGACCAAAGACATCAGTGCGCCGGCTGTCTGGCTGATTGACGGCGACGGCAAGGCGCAACTGCACAAGGTCACGGTCGCGCGTTACCTGACCGGCAAGGTGATCATCAGCGACGGCCTCAAGGGCGGCGAAAAAGTCGTGGTGGCCGGCGGGCAACTGCTGCATCCCGGCATGATCGTGGAAATCGCCCAGCCGCCGGATCAGGCCCAGGCCCAGGGAGTGCAGCCATGAAGCAGTTGACGTGTGTGCTCGCCGCCAGCCTGCTGTTGATGGCATGTTCCAAGGAAGAACCGGCGCCGGAACCGGTGCGCCCGGTGCTGTCGATTGAAGTGAAAGCCGAGGACCAGGAAAACCTCGGCCGCTTCGCCGGAACGATCCAGGCCCGCTACGAAAGCAATCTCGGTTTCCGTGTGCCAGGCCGTATCGCCCGGCGCGCGGTCGACGTGGGCGCTGAAGTGCAGCAGGGCGCGTTGTTGGCCGTGCTCGACCCCACCGATCAACAGAACCAGTTGCGCGCCGCCCAGGGCGACCTGGCCCGGGTCCAGGCACAGTGGATCAACGCCCAGGCCAATGCCCGCCGCCAGCAGGAATTGTTCAACCGTGGCGTCGGCGCCCAGGCCCAGCTGGACATCGCCCAGACCGACCTGAAAACCACCCAGGCTTCCCTGGATCAGGCCAGGGCCTCGGTCAACCAGGCCAAGGACCAGCTCAACTACGCCGAACTGCGCACCGACCATGCAGGCATCGTCACCGCCTGGAATGCCGAGGCCGGCCAGGTGGTCAGCGCCGGGCAGCAAGTGGTGACCCTGGCACGACCGGACATCAAGGAAGCCGTCATCGACTTGCCCGCCGGCCTCGCCGAGCGCCTGCCGTCGGATGTGGTGTTCCTGGTCGCCGGGCAGATGGACCCCACGGTCAGCACCACCGCCACCGTGCGCGAGATCGAACCCCAGGCCCAAAGCGCCACGCGCACCCGTCGCGCCCGCCTGACCCTGGCGGAAACACCGCCCGCGTTCCGCCTTGGCACCGCCATCAGCGTGACCCTGAGTTCAGCCATCGCGCCGCGTATCGAACTGCCCCTCAGCGCCTTGCAGGAAGCCGACGGCAAGACCCGCATCTGGGTCATCGACACCCAAAGCCAGACAGTACAGCCCCGTGACGTCAGCATCGTCAGCCGTGACGCCGACAGCGCCTTGCTCAACGCAGGCGTCAAACCCGGCGAGCGGGTGGTGAGTGCCGGCGTGAACAGCCTGAAGCCCGGGCAAAAAGTCAAAATCGACGAGGACAGCCCGCGATGAAAGGGAGCTTCAACTTATCCGACTGGGCCCTCAAGCATCAGTCCTTCGTCTGGTACCTGATGTTCGTCGCGCTGCTGATGGGCGTGTTCTCGTACATGAACCTCGGCCGCGAGGAAGACCCGTCGTTCACCATCAAGACCATGGTGATCCAGACCCGCTGGCCGGGCGCGACCCAGGAAGAAACCCTCAAGCAGGTCACCGACCGCATCGAGAAAAAACTCGAAGAGCTGGACTCCCTCGACTACGTGAAGAGCTACACCCGGCCCGGCGAGTCCACGGTGTTCGTGTTCCTGCGGGACACCACCAGCGCCAAGGACATCCCGCAGATCTGGTACCAGGTCCGCAAGAAGATCGACGATATTCGCGGCAGCTTCCCCCAAGGCTTGCAGGGGCCGGCGTTCAACGACGAGTTCGGGGATGTGTTCGGCTCCGTGTATGCGTTTACCGCTGACGGCCTGTCGATGCGCCAACTGCGCGATTACGTGGAGCAGGTGCGCGCCGAAATTCGTTCGGTACCGGGGCTGGGCAAGGTCGAGATGATCGGCCAGCAGGACGAAGTGATTTACCTGAATTTCTCCACCCGCAAACTCGCAGCGTTGGGGATCGATCAGCGCCAGGTGGTGCAGAGCCTGCAATCGCAGAACGCGGTGACGCCGGCTGGGGTGATCGAGGCCGGGCCGGAGCGGATTTCGGTGCGCACTTCCGGGCAGTTCGCCTCGGAGAAGGACCTGGCCAACGTCAACCTGCGGCTCAATGACCGTTTCTATCGGCTGGCCGACGTGGCGGAAATCACCCGTGGCTATGTCGACCCGTCGACGCCGATGTTCCGCTTCAACGGCAAACCCGCCATCGGCTTGGCCATCGCCATGCAGAAGGGCGGCAACATCCAGGACTTCGGCAAGGCCCTGCACAAACGCATGGACGACCTGACCGCCGACCTGCCGGTGGGTGTGGGCGTGCACAAGGTTTCCGACCAGGCCGAAGTGGTGGAGGAGGCCGTTGGCGGCTTTACCAGCGCGTTGTTCGAGGCGGTGATCATCGTGCTGGTGGTGAGCTTTATCAGCCTCGGCGTGCGTGCCGGGTTGGTGGTGGCGTGCTCGATCCCGCTGGTGCTGGCGCTGGTGTTCGTGTTCATGGAATACAGCGGCATCACCATGCAGCGGGTGTCGCTGGGCGCGTTGATCATTGCCCTCGGCCTGTTGGTGGACGACGCGATGATCACCGTGGAGATGATGATCACGCGCCTGGAAAAAGGCGAGACCAAGGAGCAGGCGGCGACGTTCGCCTACACCTCCACCGCGTTCCCGATGTTGACCGGCACGCTGGTGACCGTCGCCGGGTTTGTGCCGATTGGCCTCAACGCCAGTTCGGCGGGGGAGTACACCTTCACGCTGTTCGCGGTGATTGCCGTGGCGATGCTGGTGTCGTGGGTGGTCGCGGTATTGTTCGCGCCGGTGCTGGGCGTGCACATCCTCAGCAGCAAGGTAAAACCCCACAATGCCGAGCCGGGTCGTGTGGGCCGGGCGTTCAATGGTGGCATGCTGTGGGCCATGCGCAATCGCTGGTGGGCCATCGGCATCACCGTGCTGTTGTTTGTGGCGTCGGTGTTTTCCATGCAGTTTGTGCAGAACCAGTTCTTTCCGTCCTCGGACCGTCCGGAAATTCTCGTCGACCTCAACCTGCCGCAAAACGCCTCGATCAACGAGACCCGCAAGGCCGTCGACCGTCTTGAGGCGATCATCAAGGACGACCCGGACATCGCCCGCTGGAGCACCTACATCGGCCAGGGCGCGATCCGTTTCTACCTGCCGCTGGACCAGCAACTGGAGAACCCGTACTACGCGCAACTGGTGATCGTCAGCAAGGGCCTGGAAGAGCGCGGCGCCTTGATTGCGCGCCTGCAAAAACGCCTGCGGGAAGATTTTGTCGGCGTGGGCAGCTTCGTGCAGCCACTGGAAATGGGCCCGCCGGTGGGGCGTCCGATCCAGTACCGGGTGTCTGGCAAGGACATCGACCAGGTGCGCAAACACGCGATCGAACTGGCGACCATGCTCGATAAAAATACCCACATGGGCGAGATCATCTACGACTGGAACGAGCCGGGCAAAGTCCTGCGGGTGGACATCGCCCAGGACAAGGCGCGGCAACTGGGGCTGTCGTCGGAAGACGTGGCGCAGTTGATGAACAGCGTGGTCAGCGGTGCGTCGGTGACCCAGGTGCATGACGATATCTACCTGATCAACGTGGTCGGCCGCGCCGAAGATGCCGAACGCGGTACGCCGGAAACCTTGCAGAACCTGCAGATCGTCACGCCCAACGGCACCTCGATTCCGCTGCTGGCGTTTGCCACCGTGCGCTATGAGCTTGAACAGCCGTTGGTATGGCGTCGCGACCGCAAGCCGACCATCACCATCAAGGCGGCGGTGCGCGACGACATGCAGCCGACCGACCTGGTGAAACAGCTCAAGCCGGACATCGACAAGTTCAGTGCTGGGTTGCCGGTGGGCTACAAGGTCGCCACCGGCGGCACCGTGGAAGAAAGCGGCAAGGCCCAGGGCCCGATTGCCAAGGTAGTGCCGTTGATGCTGTTCCTGATGGCGACCTTCCTGATGATCCAGCTGCACAGCGTGCAGAAGATGTTCCTGGTGGCCAGCGTGGCGCCGCTGGGGCTGATTGGCGTGGTGTTGGCGCTGATTCCCACGGGCACGCCCATGGGCTTTGTGGCGATTCTCGGGATCCTTGCGCTGATCGGCATCATCATCCGTAACTCGGTGATCCTGGTGACGCAGATCGACGCCTACGAGCGCGACGGCTACACGCCGTGGGACGCGGTGGTGGAAGCTACCGAACACCGGCGCCGGCCGATCCTGCTGACCGCAGCAGCGGCCAGCCTGGGCATGATCCCTATCGCCCGTGAAGTGTTCTGGGGCCCGATGGCCTACGCGATGATCGGCGGGATCATCATCGCCACCTTGCTCACGCTGCTGTTCCTGCCGGCGCTGTACGTGGCCTGGTACAAGATTCGCGAGCCGAAGAAAGAACAAGCCTGACGGCCACAGCGGTGACATTCCTACACGGACGTGGGAATGTTCCCTGAAACATTTTTTTGCCCTTCGCACCCGATCAATTGTTTTACCCTCCGGGCCTGATCCTTTTGCCAAGGCCTGCCCCATGCGTTGTTTCCTGCTGGTTTGTAGCTTGTTACTGTCGCCCGTGGCCCTTGCCGGCACGGTGCTGGAGAACGCCCTGTGGCGGGTTGAGATCGACCCGGCGACCCTTGCGATCCACGTTTTCCCCAGCGACAAGACCGCCGTGCAGGCTTCAAGCGGAGGCCCTGCGCACAGGGTCAACCAGCTCTCCCAAAGCACCCGTCAGGCCAGTTGGCAATGGGACGATGGCGCCTATCGCCTGAGCGCCACCCTCGAGCAACGGGATCTTGCCCTGACGATTACCGCCCGTGATGCCGGTGAGTTGGCGATCCTGCGCCAACCCGCCAGCGCCATGGGCAAGGGCCTGATCTGGCCCCTGGCCGAAGGGCATTACGTGCCGGCGGGCAATGGTGTGTGGCAGGACTTCCTGCTGGAACAGGGCGACGTCAACACCACCCAGGACCTCAGCTTGCCGCTGTGGGGCGTGGATCACGGCGCGTTTACCCTCAACTGGCTGATGACCAATCCTTACAACAACCGTCTGCACTGGCAGGCCGACGGCAAAGGACTGGCGTTGTCCGCCTTCCATGAATTCACCACGCTGGACCCCGCGGCACCGATGACCGTTCTGTTGCACCTGGGCGAAAGCGACCCGCTGGCCGGCGCCAAGCGTTATCACCAGTGGCTGGTGGAGCAGGGGCTGTTTGAACCGTTGGCGGACAAGTTGCGGCAAACCCCGGAAGCGGAAAAGCTGCTGGGCGCCAGCCATATCTACCTGTGGGGCAATGATCTGCTGGCTCCGGGGGATGTGCGCGACTGGCCGCAACTGCTCAAGCTGCTACGCAGCGGGAAAGGCTTGGCGGCTGAATTGAATGGCTTGCTGGACAAAGAGGCTGCGCAGGTTCGGCAGGTCAAGCAACCGTATGAGCAGGCTGTCCTGCTGCGCGGCCTGAACGCGGCGATCAACACAAAGGCCCGGCAAAGCTGGCAGCCCTCCACCGAGCCGAATATGACCCAACTCGCTGATGGCTATGGTGCGTTGCGTCGCGAGTTGGCCGTGGCTTTTGCCGGTGCCTTGAGCGCCACGCCTGAGACTTGGGGCAACACCTTGTCCGTCACCAACGCGCTGAAAGGCGCCGGTCTCAAGCGCTTGCTGGTGACCCAAGGCGAAGGCTGGGAAGGCGGGCTCTGGCATCCTGAGGCGGTGAAGACCGGGGTCGACGCCGGTTACCTGATGGCGCCCTACGACTCTTATGAAACGGCACTGTCTGCCACCGAAAATCCCGACTGGACCACCGCGCACCTGGGCAGCAAGGCCTATGGCGAGTGCGCGATCGTGTTGAAGGGCGGCCAGCTCAAGACAGGCTTCCAGAAGTCCGGCCACTACACCGACCCGCGCTGCGTGCGGCCGTTGCTGGAGGCGCGGATCAAGGCGGTGCAGGCCAAGTCCGGGTTCAACGCCTGGTTCCTCGACGCCTATGCCACCAGCATGTTGTTCGACAGCTATCGCACGGGTGCGAGCATGACCCAGGCACAAAATGCCGAAGGCAATATCGATGCGGCCCGCTGGATCAATACGGCGCTGAAGTTGCCGGCAGGTTCCGAGGACGGCAACGCGATCACCGCCCGAGGCATCCTGTTTGCCCACGGCATGCAAACGCCGGTGCTGGGCTGGGGTGATCGTGAGATGACCAAGGACAGGCAGTCGCCGTATTACGTCGGGGCTTGGTACCCGCCGGAACAGCCGGCGGTGTTCTTCAAGTCGGTGCCGTTGAAAGAGCCGTTTCGCACGGTCTACTTTGACCCGACGATGCGCCTGCCGCTGTATCAGGCGGTGTTCCATGGCTCGGTGATCACCACCCACCATTGGCTGTTCGACAGCCTGAAACTGAGCAACGTGCGGGCCGAAAACGAGCTGACGCAACTGCTCTACAACGTGCCGCCGCTGTATCACCTGAGTGCGGCGACGGTGAAGCAGCGCTTGTCGGTGATTCAGCGCCAGGACGCGTTCTTCCGGCCGCTGCATGAGCGGTTGGCGACTCAGGCGATGACCGATTTTCGCTGGCTGACGGAAGATAAACAGGTGCAGCAGACCACGTTTGCCGATGGGACGCGGTTGGTGGCGAATTTTGCTGAGGGGCGTATTACGGCTTTTGTACCTGGCGCCCAGGCTGTGGTGTATCAGGTGGATGAGTGGCGGCTGTGAGTCCTTCGCGAGCAAGCCCGCTCCCACAGGGGAATGCATTCCAAAATGTGGGAGCGGGCTTGCTCGCGAAGGCGTAAGCCCAAACAACAAAGACCTACAGCTTGCGCCACACACTCGCCAGCCACGGCTGTTGTTCCCGAGGCAATCCCGCTGGCCGGTAGTAATGCTCCAACTCCATAAACCCCGCAGCCGTCAGCAATTCCTGCCAGGCCTGCAAGTCGTGATACGAGCCATACCGCGGCCCATTCCAGCCCTCCTGGTTTTCACCCCGAGGGTTTGAGCTGAACAACACTCCACCGACCTTCAACGCCCCATGCAACTGCCCAAGAATGCGCGGCAGTTCCTGCTTGGGAATATGAAACAGCACCGCATTGGCGAAGATCCCGTCGAAACGGCCGGCCGGCAAATCCAGCTTCAGGAAGTCCTGTTGCAGCACTTCACAGCCGCTGTCTTCCCGGGCCATCTGTGCAAAGCGCTCCGAACCATCGAGCCCCACCGCGATGTGGCCCATGCGGGTAAACGTCTGCAAATCCCGCCCCGGCCCGCAGCCGAAATCCAGCACGGTAAACGGTGCGTCGCCCTGGATATGCCGCAGCAACGCATCAATGTTCTGGCTCACATCGTGATCGCGGGTGCCTTCACGAAAATCCTCGGCCACTTTGTTGTAGTGGCCAAGGGTGGTGGAGGTGATCTGGTCGAGGTCGTCGGGGGCGAGTTTCATGGCAGGTTATACCGGGCGCTGAGATGGCCCGACTATACCTCACCTCTTGTTCAGAACCCTGGCCAACCGATCGCCGCCCAACTGAATCACGGCTACCAGGATCACCAGCAGCACAATCACGGTGAGCATGATCTGCGTGTCAAAACGCTGATAGCCATAGCGATAGGCAATATCCCCCAGCCCACCGGCGCCAATTGCGCCGGCCATGGCCGAGGAGTTGATCATCGTCACCAGGGTAATCGTGAACCCGCCGACAATCCCCGGCAGCGCCTCCGGCAGCAGCACATGCCAGACGATATGCCAGCGCCGGCAACCCATGGCCTGCGCCGCCTCGATCAAGCCGTGGTCGACTTCGCGCAAGCTGACTTCGGCGATCCGCGCAAAGAACGGCGTGGCCGCGATGGTCAACGGCACCACCGCCGCCCACACGCCATAGGTGGTGCCGACGATCAACCGGGTGAACGGAATCAGCGCCACCATCAAAATCAAAAACGGGATCGAGCGGAACAGGTTAACGAACGCCCCCAGCACCCGATTCAAGGCAGGCGCCTGATAGATGCCGCCCTTGTCGCTGGTCACCAGGAACACCGCCAGCGGAATCCCCACCAGCAATGCAATCAACGACGACACTCCGACCATCAACAGCGTGTCGATGGCGCCCTGCAATAAACGATCAAACCACATAGCCCAGCACCTCCACCTGTTGTGCCCAGCGCCCGGCGCGGCTGCGCAGTTCTTCGGCGGTCAGGGACGAGCCGCTCACCGCCAGCAGCAATTGCCCCAAGGCGTGGCCCTGGATGCGTTCCACACCGCCTTGCAGCAAGCGCACGCGCCCGCCGAGGGCGCTGAACAACGCAGCAAGATCGGGTTCGTCTTCGGCACTGCCAGTCAGTTGCAAGCGCAGCACCACGGCGGCGTCCTTTGAGGTCGGATTGGCCTGCAGGCGGCTTTGCAACTCTTCAGGCAGGCCATGTTGCAGCGGCGCCAGCAGGGTTTTACTGACCTCATGCTGCGGGTTGCCGAACACTTCCCACACCGGACCTTGCTCGACCACATGGCCGTGTTCCAGCACCACCACGCGGTCGCAGATTTCGCGAATCACGGCCATTTCGTGGGTGATCAGCACGATGGTCAAGCCCAGGCGTTTGTTGATCTCCCGCAGCAGACCGAGGATGGATTGCGTGGTCTCAGGGTCGAGCGCCGAAGTGGCTTCGTCGCACAACAGAATCTGTGGGTCATGCACCAGTGAGCGGGCGATGCCCACCCGCTGTTTCTGCCCGCCGGACAGCTGGGCCGGGTAAGCCTGGTGCTTATCCTGCAAACCGACCAATTCCAGCAGTTCACGCACCTTCTTCTCGCGCTGCTCCTTGGGCACGCCTGCGACTTTCAACGGCAGTTCGACGTTCTGCCACACGGTCTTGGCCGACATCAGGTTGAAGTGCTGGAAGATCATGCCGATGCGTCGGCGCAGGGCGACCAGGCGGTCTTCGTCGAAGTCGCCGATGTCCACCTGGTCAATCAATACCCGGCCGCTGCTCGGTTGTTCCAGGCGGTTGATGGTGCGGATCAGCGACGACTTGCCGGCGCCGCTGCGGCCGATGATGCCGAAGACTTCGCCGCGCTGGATCGCCAGGTCGATGCCTTGCAGGGCGGGCACGGATTGGCCGTCATAGGTCTTGCCCAGGTTGATAAAGCGCACGTGCGCGCGGTTCAGGTCCGGGTGCAGTTCTGTCTGCTCGGCGTCCCTGGGCGGCAGGCCCAGGTCGCGCAGTTGAAAGTGGGCGGCGGTCATTTTTTATCTTCCCAGCCGACTTGGTAGAGCTTGCCAAGGGATTTATCCAACGCGGCGCGCACCACCGGTGAGTGCTGGTAGATGTCGACGAACTTGATCACCCGCGGGTCGGTTTTGCTCTTGGGCTGGACCACGAACTGGATCACGTATTCCGGATGGTCGAGGCCGTCGAACAGCAGCGCCGACTCGGCATCGAAGGTCTTGGACAGGCGGATATACGCCGGGTAGCCCTGCACCAGGTCGGCGTCGTCATAAGCGCGCACCAGTTGCACGGCTTCGACTTGCAGGATCTTGATCTTCTTCGGGTTGGTGACGATGTCTTCTTCAGTGGCCTTGTAGCCCACGCCTGGCTTGAGCGTGATCAAGCCGGCCTTGGCCAGCAGTTGCAGGCCGCGACCACTGTTGATCGGGTCGTTGGCAATCGCCACGCTGGCGCCCTGGGGCAGGTCGTTGATGCTCTTGTACTTCTTCGAATACAGCCCGACGTTATTGATGATGCCCGGCGCGTACGGCACCAGGTCAAAGCCTGCAGCGGCCTTGGCGTTTTCCAAAAACGGGATGTGCTGGAAGTAGTTCACGTCGATATCGCCGGCTGCCAGGCTGACGTTGGGTGCGATCCAGTCGGTGAATTCCACCAGTTCGACTTTCAAACCCTGTTTGCCGGCCTCTTCGACGGCGGCCTCCAGTGGAATGGCGAAGGCGGCGGTGGTGCCGACTTTCAAGGGAGCGTCAGCGGCGAATACCGCCGAGCTGAACAATCCGAGGGCGAGCGCCAGTGCTTTGACTGGGTGGCTGAGCAATGTTTTTTTCATAGTAGATTTCCAGTCATAAGGTGTGAGTGCAAACAACTCGGTCAACTGTGGGAGCGGGCTTGCTCGCGAAAGCGGTGTGTCAGTGAATGCATCCGGCGACTGATACAGCGCTTTCGCGAGCAAGCCCGCTCCCACATTTTGGTTCAGTGGCGGTAGGTGGAGCCGGTGTGTTGTTCAGGTAAGTGCGCCGAGTGGTGGAAGACTTTCTCCCGCAACGTCCCGGTCTCATACGCGGTCTTGTACGAGCCCCGGCGCTGCAGCTCCGGCACCACCAGTTCGATGAAGTCGACGTAGCTTTCCGGGGTGACGATGCGCGTCAGGTTGAAGCCATCCAGGCCGGTTTCGCTGATCCATGATTCAAGTTCATCCGCCACCTGTGCCGGCGAACCCACCAGGGTGATGTAGCGCCCGCCCAGGGCGTGCTGCTCAAGCAACTTGCGCCGGGTCCAGTCATTGTTCTGCAGGTTCTTGGTCGCGGACTGGATGGCGTTGCTCTTCACGTACTGGATCGGTTCGTCGATTTCGTACTGTGAAAAATCAATCGCCGTGGATGCCGAGAAATGCGCCACGCCGGCTTCCGCACTGGCGTAGCTCAGGTACTCGGCGTGCTTGGCCCACGCAGCTTCTTCGGTGGCGCCGACAATCACGTTCAGGCCCATGAACACCTTGATATCGTCCGGGTTGCGCCCGGCTTCCACGGCGCTGGCGCGCACCTTGTCCACCTGGATCTTGGTCGAGGCCTTGTTCTGCCCGCTGATGAATACGCACTCGGCGTGGCGCCCGGCAAACAGCAGCCCACGGTCGGAGCTGCCCGCCTGGAACAGCACCGGCGTGCGTTGCGGCGACGGCTCGCACAGGTGATAACCCTCCACCTGATAGAACTCGCCCTTGTGCTCGACCTTGTGCACCTTCTCCGGCTGGGCATACACCCGCGCCTGCGGATCGTTGATCACCGCGTCGTTTTCCCAGCTGCCTTCCCAGAGTTTGTAGAGCACCTCCAGGTATTCGTCGGCCTGGTCGTAGCGCCGGTCGTGCTCGACCTGCTCGGTCAGGCCCATGGCCTTGGCGGCGCTGTCGAGGTAGCCGGTGACGATGTTCCAGCCCACCCGGCCACGGCTCAGGTGGTCGAGGGTCGACATGCGCCGGGCGAATAGATACGGCGGTTCGTAGGTGAGGTTGGCGGTCAGGCCGAAGCCAAGGTTTTTGGTCACCGCCGCCATGGCCGAGACCAGCAGCAACGGGTCGTTGACCGGCAGCTGGATCGCCTCCTTGAGCGGCACGTCCACCGAGTTCTGGTAGACGTCATACACGCCGACGATGTCGGCGATGAACAGCCCGTCGAACAGTCCGCGTTCCAGCAACTGCGCCAGTTCGGTCCAGTACTCGATGGTTTTGTACTGGGTCGAGTTGTCCCGTGGATGGGTCCACAGGCCGTGGTTGATGTGCCCGATGCAGTTCATATTGAAGGCATTGAGCAGGATTTTTTTCTTCGCCATCAGATAGTCCCCCGCAGTGGCGGGTTTTCATCGTTGAGGTAGTAATTGCCCACAGCAAAGTACTTCCAGCGCACCGGGTCGTGCAGGGTGTGTACCCGGGCGTTGCGCCAGTGGCGGTCCAGGCCGTGTTCGGCGAGGGTCGCCTGGCTTCCGGCAAGTTCGAACAGGGTACTGCCGGCCGCCAGGGAAATCTCGGTGCTGAGGGCGCGCACTTCGGCGACCGCGATGGATGCGGCCGCGACGGTGTCGGCATTGCTGTCGGCCTGGGCGCGGTCGAGGAATTCGCCTGAGCGTTCCAGCAGGGCTTCGGTGGCGTGCAGGCGGATGCTCAAGTGGCCGAAGCTTTTCAGGGTCAGCGGATCTTCGGTGGCCTTGTCGCTGGTGGCGTCGATCCACGGCCGGGTCTTGGTGCGCACGAAGTGCAGCGCATCCTCATAGGCAGCGCGGGCGATACCGGTGTCGATGGCGGCGTGAAGGATCTGCGCCAGCGGGCCGACAGTGGTCGGGCGTTCGAAGGCACTCTGGAACGGGATCACGTCCTGGGCCGCGACCCACACGTTATCGAACACCACCGAACCGCTGCCGGTGGTGCGCTGGCCGAAGCCGCTCCAGTCGTCGATCACGCTCAGGCCCTCGCTGTCACGGGTGACAAAGGCCAGTTGCTGCACACCGTTTTCGTCCACCACGGAAGTGGGAATACGTTGGGCGTAGATCGCGCCGGTCGAGTAGAACTTGCGGCCGGTGATACGGAAACCGTCACCGTCGCGGGTGATCTTGGTGATGCGGTCGTGGGCGGTCTTGGTGCCCAGTTCTGCCAGCGCATTGCCGAAGCGCTGGCCGGCGAGCACTTCGGCGTACAGGCGTTTTTGCTGCGCCGGGCTGCCGTTCACCCGCAGCACTTCGAGGGCATAAAAATGGTTTTGCGGGATCTGCCCCAGGGACGCATCCGCCTGGGCAATCAGTGCCGTGACCTTGGCCAGGGTGACGTTGGAAACGCCGGCACCGCCGAACTCCTTGGGTACGCTGATGCCCCACAGGCCGGAGCGGGAAAACACGTCCAGCTCAGGCAAGGGCAGGCGGCGTTCACGGTCACGCAAGGCGCTGTCGCGGCGGAAGTCTTCGGCCAGGTCGCTGGCGACAATGAGGGCTTGTTCATCGCTGGTAATAACCGCGACGTGATGAGAAAGGGTCATAGGTTTCTCCAGAGGTCTGGTCGTTAAATCCAGGAATGCCGGGCAGGCAAAGTGCCGTTCAGGTGATAGGCGCCCACCGCGTGGTACTTCCAGCGGACCGGGTCGTGCAGGGTGTGCACCCGGGCGTTGCGCCAGTGGCGGTCGAGGTTGAATTCGGCGAGGGTCGCGCGGCTGCCGGCCAGCTCGAACAGCTTTTCGCTGGCGAGCAGGGAAATCTCGGTGGTCAGCACCTTGGCTTCGGCTACGGCAATCGAGGCGCGTGCGGCGGACTGCGCGGTGATCGGCGCGGCGCTGACTTGGTCCAGTACCTGGCCGGCCTTGCGCAGCAGGGCTTCAGCGGCGTGCAGTTCGATCTTCAGCTTGCCGATATCGGCGATCACATACAGGTCATCGCTGGCCCGTTCGACCTTGGCGTCGATCCATGGCCGCGAGCGTTCGCGTACAAAGCTGATGGTGTCGTCGATCGCGCCACGGGCGATGCCGGCGTCGATGGCCGCCTGGATCAATTGCGAGACTGCACCCTGGATGCCCGGTGTTTCGCCGAGTCGCCAGGTTTCCACCACCAGTTCAGCGTCCACCGCCACTTGATCCAGCAGCACTGTGCCGCTGGCGGTGGTGCGTTGGCCAAAGCCGGACCAGTCATCGACGATGCGCAGGCCTTCGGTGCCACGGCGCACGAACGCCATGACGACTTTGCCGTCATCGTTCAAGGCCTTGACCGCCACCCAATGGGCGAACAGCGCGCCAGTGGAGTAGAACTTCTGGCCACTGACGACGTAGCCGTCACCTTCGGCGGTGATGCGTGACTTGAGGTCCAGGGTGTTTTTGGTACCGCGTTCCGGGCCGCCGTTGCCGATGCGCCAGCCTTCCAGCACGCTCTGGAACAGCTGCTTTTTCTGACGCTCGCTGGCCGCACCTTGCAGCACGTGCAGGATGCCGAAATGGTTCTGCGGGATTTGCCCCAGCGCCGGGTCGGCCGCGCTGATGATCGCGAACACCTCGGCCAGGGTCACGAAGGACACCTGCGGGCCGCCGTACTCACGGGGAATGGAAATACTGCCCAGGCCGCTGCGGGTGAAGTGTTCGATTTCAGCCCAGGGCAGTTTGCGTTGCTGATCGCGCCTGGCCGCTTGCAGGCGCGCGGCCTGTGCCAGCTCGTGGGCGGCGCTCAGGGCCTCGGCGTCGTTGCGCAGCACTTTGGCGGGCAACAACAGCGGGGCAACGTCCAGATCACTCTGGGGGGGTGTTTGTGCCAAGTTAGACATCAGCGCCGCTCCTTGGCTGCACGCAATGCCCTGGCGTTACGCACCGGGGTAATTTTGACCATACCTACCTCACATCCGTTGAAAAGATAAAAAAATCAGGAATGTCCGGTGGTCCGGTGCATATACCCTAAGCGTGTTAAATTTTTTAATAAACTAACTTTTAGGAATATGCATAGAAGGTCTGTCACCCCGGTTCACAAGGCGAGCCGGGGCGACGGGGTTGGTAGGCCAGCGGGGCCCTGGCGGGGCTGGTCGGGGCCTGGGGAGCGAGCGCGGCGATGCGCAGGATGCGGGCTGGCGCCCAGCTTGAATTGTTGCCGACCCGGTCGAGAATGCAGTAGGTCACTTCGAGGCGATGGTCATCCCCGGCTTCGACAATGATGGCCGACGGCACCCACACCTGCACCGCCTTGCCCACATCGCCAGCCTGGATGCTCGGCAGGTCCAGGCGCACGTCACCCCAGCGCAGGGTGATCTCGTCATCGGTCGCCATGTTCAGGTACGGCTCGATGGTCAGGGGCACGCCACGGCGGATCTGGCTGCTGTTGACGCCATGGCGACGGATGGTCTCGGGCAGGCTGACGGCGGCCAGGTTCTGGTTTTCATCAAGGCTCAGTGCCGAGGGCATGCCGCCGGGGTAGTCGGTCTTGACCTGCACCCGGGTGATGGCCGAACGCGCCGGGCCGTGGCCGACCTGCATGACCCGGTAATGAATCCGTGCCGGGCCATTTTGCACAAAGCTCTCCGGCACTCGCAGGCTGGTGGGCATGCCGATCTTGCCGGCGGTGATGCGCCGGGAGGCGGCAAAGCAGTTGTTCCAGAACAACTCGATCAGGTCGCCCTCGTCCATGCCGCGGTAAGGCGCGATATCGACCTGCAGGTTTGTCGCAGCGAGGGCATTGATGCCTTCTCGATGGGCCTGGGGCAAGGTCGGGGCAGTGAGCAGCGCCTGGGTGGAAATACGCTTCATAAATAATCTCCTTGGTGCAGCCAGCAGCAATCGTTCCGGACATCAGGCGCGGGCAGGCGACGTAGTCCGAAAGAAACGATTTAATAAAAAACCAGAATGGATCCAATCCTCTGGACGTTAGATAAGAGGCTTGGTTAGTTGGCGTCAAGAGGCTGGGCGGGGCAAACAGGGGGTTATGGAATATTCAGAAGGGTCTTACTGGGAGGGCGCTGCAAGTGCGTGCTTCAGGGGGACTTTTACCCAATGAATAAAGGGTGTTTCCCCAAAAACACTAAAGAGGCGAGTTGCCTTTCGGCAACTCTATAAAGCGAAGCTTCTTACAATGAATCGGCGCAAGTTAGTTGTTGATGAACTTGCTGAGAAACTGCCGGGTACGTTCTTCTTTCGGGTTGGCAAACAGCGCCTTGGCTTCGCCTTGTTCAACAATGACGCCCTTGTCGAAGAAGATCACCCGGTTGGCCACATCCCGGGCGAAACTCATTTCGTGGGTCACGATGACCATGGTGCGGTTTTCTTCCGCGAGGCTGCGAATGGTCGCCAGTACTTCGCCTACCAGCTCCGGGTCCAGGGCCGAAGTCGGCTCATCGAACAGGATCACCTCCGGCTCCATCGCCAGGGCCCGGGCAATGGCCACCCGTTGCTGCTGCCCACCGGAGAGGCGGCGTGGGTAGGCGTCTTCCTTGCCTGCCAGGCCGACCCGGGCCAATAGCTTGCGGCCCAGGGCATCTGCGGCGGCCCGGGGCATCTTCTTGACCACGATCGGGCCTTCGATGACGTTCTCCAGGGCCGTGCGGTGCGGGAACAGGTTGAAGTTCTGGAACACAAAACCCACGTGCTGGCGCAGGCGCCGCACCAGGCTTTGCTGTTGGTTGAGCGGGCGGCTGCTGTCGATCTCGATGTCACCGACCTTGATTCGGCCACTGGTGGGTTCTTCGAGGAAATTCAGGCAGCGCAGCAAGGTGGTCTTGCCGGAACCGCTGGGGCCGATGATGGCGACGACTTCGCCTTCCTTGACCTCAAGGTCGATCCCGTTAAGCACCACCTGACCCTTGAATTGTTTGGTCAGTTTTTCAACCACGATCATGCTTCAAGACTCCAGGTCATGCCGGTTGACTCGTGCTTCCAGGCGGTTTTGCACGTGCGCCAGGACGCTGGCAAGAATCCAGTAGATCAAGGCGGCGGACAGATACATGGTGAAAATTTCGAAGGTACGGGCCGAGACCAATTGCGCCTGGCGGAACAGCTCCGGCACCTGGATGGTGGCGGCCAGGGCGGTGTCCTTGACCAGGGAAATAAAGCTGTTGCCCAGCGGCGGCAAGGCCGTGCGCATGGCCTGCGGCAGGATGGCCCGGCGCAGGGTCTGCGCACGGGTCATGCCGATACTGGCCGCAGCTTCCCACTGGCCGCGCTCGATGGAACCGATGGCGGCACGCAGGATTTCACAGGCGTAAGCAGCCATGTTCAGCGAAAAGCCGATCATGGCCGCCGGGATCGGATCCAGCTCGATGCCCACTTGCGGCAAGCCGTAGTAGATCAGGAACAGCTGTACCAGCAAGGGCGTGCCGCGAAAGAACGACACGTAGACGCGGGCGGTCCAGCTCAACAACTTGAAGCGCGACAGGCGCATCAAGGCCAGGCCGAAGCCCAGCAGCAAGCCGAAAAACATCCCGCCGAGGCTAAGGATGACCGTGAAGTACGCGCCCTTGAGCAGAAAGGGCGCGGAGTCCAGCGCGAGTTGGAAACCTGCTTCCATTATTGAGTAACGTCAGCGTTGAAGTACTTCTCGGACAGCTTCTTCAAGGTACCGTCGGCGCGCAGTTCGTCCAGAGCCTTGTTCACCGCGGCCAGCAGTTCAGGCTCGCCTTTGCGCAGGGCAATACCGGCTTCCTGACGGGAGAACGCAGCACCTGCGGCGGCGGTGTCCTTGGCTTTCTTGGCGTATTCCAGCGCGGCGAGGCGGTCGATCAGGATGGCGTCGACACGGCCGATGCGCAGGTCCTGGAACTTGGTTGGGTCATCGTTGTAGGTTTTGACGATGGCTTTCGGTTGGTTTTCCTTGAGCCATTGTTCGTAGTTGGTGCCCAGGCCCACACCGATTTTCTTGCCGGCCAGGTCGTCGGCGGTCTTGATGGTGTCGACGTTCTTCGCCAGGGTCAGCGCCTGGATCCCGGAAACGGTGTAAGGCTTGGAGAAGTCATACTTTTCCTTGCGCGCATCGGAGATGGTCACCTGGTTAACGACCGCGTCCAGGCGCTTGGATTCCAGGGCGGCGAGGATGCCATCCCACGGCGTGGCCTGCAGCTTGACCTTGACGCCCAGCTTCTTGGCCAGCGCTTCGGACAACTCGACCTCGAAACCGCTGAGCTTGCCGCTTTCATCGACGAAGCTGAACGGCGGGTAGGTGCCTTCCAGGCCAATCTTGATTTCGCCGGCTTTCTTGATGTTGTCCAACTGCTCGCCGGCAACCGCCTGACCGAGCCACCCGGCGCCAAGCGCCAGCCCCAATGTGCCAACCAGTAACGTGCGACGGAATACGGAAATAGTCATGAAGAGCCCCTGTGTTTTTTATGTTGAGCGATGCAGGTGACGCGGTAGTCGTATCCTGCCTTAAAAGCGCGGTGTGTGGGAGCCGGGCTTGCCCGCGATTGCATCAACTTGGTGTTTTGGATCTGCCCAGTCATGCGTATCGCCATCAAGCTCGCCTACGGCGCGACTATAAAGCCGGTTTTTAAGACTTGAAAATAATATAAAATCAGATTGATATTTCTTTATGGAATATCAAAAGCTCGAATCATAAGCAAACAACGCCGGTGCGCCACCCGTGTGCAGGAAGATGATCGGCCCCTCTTCAAAGCGCTGGCGTCCAATGCCATCCAGCAACCCGGCCATGGCCTTGCCCGTGTAGACCGGGTCCAGCAGCAGGCCTTCCTGGCTGGCCACCAGCTTGATCGCCGCCAGCGTGCCGGCACTCGGCTCGCCATAACGGGGGGCGAAGTACTCGTCCCACAGGATCACCTTGAACGCGTCCGGCAGCGGCACGCCGAGCAATTCGGCCGTACGTTCGGCCAGGCCCTGCACCTTGGGGCGCTGGGCTTCGTCGGTACGGGACACCGTGATGCCAATCACTTGCAGGTCCGGCAGCACTTCGGCCAGCGCCAGGGCCAGGCCGCTGTGGGTGCCGGCGCTGCCGGAGGCCAGGACCACGGTGGAGAACGGGATGCCGCTGTCTTCAATCTGCCCGGCCAGCTCCAGCCCGGCGCGCACGTAACCCAGGGCGCCGAGGGCGTTGGAGCCGCCGATGGGCACCAGGTACGGCTTCTTGCCGTTGCTGCGCAGGCGGTCGGCGAGGGCGTTGAGCTGGTCGTCGACGTTGTCCAGGTTCTCCACCAACTCGACCTTGGCGTCGAACAGCTCCAGCAACAGGCGGTTGCCGTTGGCCAGGTAGTTGGGGTCTTCGGTGCCCGTCGGGTTTTCCAGCAGGGCAACGCAGCCCAGGCCCAGCTTGGCGGCCAGCGCAGCGGTCTGGCGTACATGGTTGGACTGGATCGCGCCGGCGGTCACCAGGGTGTCGGCACCCTGGGCCAGCGCATCGGCGGCGAGGTATTCAAGTTTGCGCAGCTTGTTGCCGCCCATCGCCAGCGGCGTGGTGTCGTCGCGTTTGACGTAGACGTCACGCCCCAGCCAGGCCGACAGCCGCTCGAGTTTTTCCAGGGCGGTGGCGCCGCCCAGCAGTTCCAGACGGTTAAAGCGGTCGAGCTGTTGTTTGATCATGGCTACGCACGGGTGGTCAGAGATGCTGGGACTATAGGCAGGCACTTTTGCGTCGGCAACCGCCAATCGCTTATGTCGACGGGTTATTAGCATTGCACTATTGGTTCTTAAGGACGCTCAGGTTCCTTGCCGTAAAGTGATGGGCATTTCGTCAGGAGTGAAGACCGTGAGTGAGCGTTCCAGTCATTGGCAATTACAGACCATCGTCAGCCAGCTGCGCAGCGCCCGGGACCAGTGGCGCACCCGCAACGGCCGGGTCAGCGGCGAGCAGGGCGGGCGCGAGCTGCCTTCACGGGAAGCCGTGGCGCAGATTCTCGAGGCGTTGTGTGGTGCGCTGTTCCCCATGCGTCTGGGGCCGGTGGACCTGCGTGAAGAAAGTGAAGACTTCTACGTCGGCCATACCCTGGATGTGGCGCTGAACGCGTTGCTCGCCCAGGCGCGGCTGGAGCTGCGGTATGCCGCGCGGCAAGGTGGCCAGGATGACAGTGAAGTCGACGCCCATGCCATCCACCTGATCCAGGATTTCGCCCTGGCGTTGCCAGGCTTGCGCAGCCTGTTGGACACCGACGTGCTCGCCGCCTACCACGGCGACCCAGCGGCGCGCAGCGTGGATGAAGTGCTGTTGTGCTACCCGGGGATTTTGGCGGTGATTCACCATCGCCTGGCGCACCACTTGTATCGGGCGGGCTTGCCGTTGCTGGCGCGCATCAGCGCGGAAATCGCGCATTCGGCGACCGGGATTGATATCCACCCGGGCGCGCAGATCGGCCCGAGCTTCTTTATCGACCACGGGACGGGTGTGGTGATTGGCGAGACGGCGATCATCGGCGAGCGGGTACGGATCTACCAGGCCGTGACATTGGGCGCCAAGCGTTTCCCGGCGGATGAGGATGGGCAATTGCAGAAAGGCCATCCGCGGCATCCGATTGTCGAGGATGATGTGGTGATCTATGCCGGGGCGACGATCCTGGGGCGGATTACCATCGGCAAGGGCTCGACCATTGGCGGCAATGTGTGGCTGACGCGCAGTGTGCCGGCGGGGGCGAACCTGACCCAGGCGAATCTGCAGCATGATGATGGGACGCAGAAATAGAGCAGCGCCCTCTCTAACGATCACACAGATCCAATGTGGGAGCGGGCTTGCTCGCGAATGCGGTGTATCAGTCGCCAGAAGTGTTGGCTGACACGCCGCATTCGCGAGCAAGCCCGCTCCCACATTTTGTCTGCATTCCAAATTTGAGCCGCACTACTCAAATTCGAGCCGTATTTCACTCAGCAATCGCTGAACGTTTCGTCATCCCCATACGTCATACCTTTCCTTGAGCTAGTGTAGGAAACACCTACCACTCGGCCCTGCGATTAGTCCTCAAACCCCTATCCATGTTTAACTTGACTGTTCGTTCAAGTTAAATCGGTGGTTCGCTGCCCGCTCACAACAGGAGGCTTACCTTTGCTGAGTCCGTTTTTTACAGCCACATCCCACATCCTTGAGGTGCGCCCTACATGAGTGCATCGTCCACACCTTCCAGCGGTCTGGTCCGCATGAACCCGCCGGTGTTTTACTTCGCCGCGAGCTTCATCCTGCTGTTCGGCCTGACCGTCATCGCGATTCCCGAACAAGCCGGCGCCTGGCTGCTGGCCGCACAAAACTGGGCGGCCAACACGGTCGGCTGGTACTACATGCTGGCGATGACCCTGTATCTGGTCTTCGTGGTGGTCACCGCGTTATCGGGCTACGGCAAGATCAAACTCGGTGCCGACCACGACGAGCCCGAATTCAGTTACCTGTCCTGGGCCGGCATGCTGTTCGCCGCCGGGATCAGCATCACGCTGTTTTTCTTCTGCGTGTCCGAACCCCTGACTCACCTGGTGCAACCGCCCCAGGGCGAGGCCCTGAACGGTGACGCGGCGCGCCAGGCCATGCAGATCCTGTTTCTGCACTGGGGCCTGCATGGCTGGGGCGTGTTCGCCTTCGTCGGCATGGCCCTGGCGTACTTCGCCTACCGGCATAACCTGCCGCTGGCGTTGCGCTCGGCGCTGTACCCGCTGATCGGCAAGCGCATCAACGGCCCCATCGGTTATGCGGTGGACGGCTTCGGCATCATCGCCACGGTGTTCGGCCTCGGCGCCGACATGGGCTTTGGCGTGTTGCACCTCAACTCCGGGCTCGATTACCTGTTCGGCGTGGCCCACACCCAGTGGATCCAGGTCGGCCTCATCACCTTGATGATGGGCGCGGCGATCCTGGTGGCGGTCTCCGGCGTCGACAAGGGCGTGCGGGTGATGTCCGACATCAACATGCTGCTGGCCTGTGCGCTGCTGCTGTTCGTGTTGTTCGCCGGCCCTACCCAGCACTTGCTCAACACCCTGATCCAGAACATCGGCGACTACCTCGGCGCCTTGCCGACCAAGAGTTTCGACCTCTACGCCTACGACAAACCGAGCGACTGGCTGGGCGGCTGGACCGTGTTCTATTGGGCCTGGTGGATCGCATGGTCGCCGTTCGTAGGCCTGTTTATCGCGCGCATTTCCCGCGGTCGTACCATCCGTGAATTCGTGTTCGGCGTGCTGTTGATCCCGCTGGGCTTCACCCTGGCGTGGATGTCGATCTTCGGCAACAGCGCCATCGACCAGGTGCTCAACCACGGCCTCACGGCGCTGGGACAGTCGGCCATTGATGACCCGTCGATGAGCCTCTACCTGCTGCTGGAAACCTACCCGTGGAGCAAGACCGTTATCGCGGTCACGGTGTTTATCAGCTTCGTGTTCTTCGTCACCTCGGCCGACTCCGGCACGGTGGTGCTCTCGACCTTGTCGGCCAAAGGCGGCAACGCCGATGAAGACGGGCCGAAGTGGCTGCGGGTGTTCTGGGGCGCGATGACCGCGTTGGTGACCAGCGCGCTGCTGTTTGCCGGCAGCATCGACTCGCTCAAGTCGGCCGTGGTGCTGACCTCGCTACCGTTCTCGATGATCCTGCTGCTGATGATGTGGGGGCTGCACAAGGCGTTCTACCTTGAGTCGCAGAAGCAGATTGCGCAGATGCATTCCCTCGCGCCGGTATCGGGCTCACGCAAGGGCACCGGCGGTTGGCGCCAGCGCCTGAGCCAGGCGGTGCATTTCCCGTCACGGGATGAAGTGTACCGTTTCCTCGAGACCACGGTGCGCCCGGCCATCGAAGAAGTGACGGCGGTGTTTGTCGAAAAAGGCCTCAACGTCGTCACCCAGCCTGACCCGGCCAATGACAGCGTCAGCCTGGAGATCGGCCACGGCGAGCAGCACCCGTTTGTGTATCAGGTGCAGATGCGCGGCTATTTCACCCCGTCATTCGCACGGGGCGGCATGGGTTCCAAGCAGCTCAACAACCGCCGCTACTACCGGGCGGAAGTGCACTTGAGCGAGGGCAGTCAGGACTACGATCTGGTGGGCTACACCAAGGAGCAGATCATCAACGACATCCTCGACCAGTACGAACGGCACATGCAGTTCCTGCACCTGGTTCGTTAAGGCTCAGGCCCTGATAAACAGGGCCAGTGCCACCAACGGCGCACCGAATACCCCGCTGCCGATCACCAGCTCCGAGACCAGGGGCTGGCCGGCAGTGACCACGCCTACCGCGCCGTTCACCACCGACACCACCAGCCAGATCCCGACAAAGCTGTAGGCCAGAATGTGCCGGCTGACGCCCAGCTTTTGGCCGATGAACAGCATCAGCGCGAGGAGGATCAGGCCGGCGGTGATGACGCGGGCGGTGTGCATATCTTAAGTCTCCTGATACCCGCTGATTTTCCATGAACACCAAACCTGTGGCGAGGGAGCTTGCTCCCGCTGGGCTGCACAGCGGCCCCAAAAAAGATGGGAGCGCTGCGCACTCCAGCGGGAGCAAGCTCCCTCGCCACAATATTAGTGCGTCGTAAAGTGAGTGCTGCGTGGCCTTCAGACCAAACCACCATTGGCCCGCAGGATTTGCCCGTTCACCCAACCACCGGCCGGGCTAACCAGGAACGCCACCACGCGGGCGATATCTTCCGGTTGGCCCAGGCGTTCCAGGGGTGCCATCTTGGCCAGGCCCTGGATCTGCTCTTCGCTTTTGCCATGCAGGAACAGTTCGGTCGCCACCGGGCCCGGGGCAACGGCGTTGACGGTGATGCGCCGGCCGCGCATTTCCTTGGCGAACACCTGGGTCAGGGATTCCACCGCCGCCTTGCTGGCGATGTACACCGCATAACCGGGGAAGTTGAGGCCGACGGTGCTGCTGGAGAAATTGACGATGCGCCCGCCGTCGTTCAGGCGGGTGACGGCTTCACGCAGGGCGTTGAAGGTGCCGCGGGTATGGATGTCGAAGTTCTGGTTGTAGAGCTCATCGCTGTGTTGGGCCAGCGGCAGCACCTTGAGGATCCCGGCGTTGTTGATCAGCACATCAACCTTGCCCAGCTGGGCTTCGGTCTCGTCGAACAGGCGCTTGACGTCGGCGGCGCTGGCCACGTCGCCCTGGATCGCTATGGCTTGGTGGCCGGCCTGGCGCAGCTCCACTACCAGCCTTGACGCTTCGGTGGCGCTGTTGGCGTAGTTGATGGCGACGGCATAACCGTCGGCGGCCAGTTGTCTTGCAACCACGGCGCCGATGCCGCGAGAGGCGCCGGTAACGATAGCAACTTGGGTAGTCATGATCGGGTTTCCTTGGGGGAGTGGTTGGGTGTGGAAGCAGATTCACATGTTTACCCAGCCCGATAAATGCGCCAGAGTTGCCTTGACTGTTCAAGAATCGCCAACAATGGAGACGCGCCGTGGACCAGGTCAAAGCGATGAAAGTGTTCGTGAGGATTTACGAACGCAGCAGCTTCACGCTGGCGGCCGATGACCTGAACCTGCCGCGCGCCACCCTGACCCACACCCTCAACCAGTTCGAGGCCTGGCTCGGCACGCGCCTGCTGGAACGCAGCACCCGCCGCGTCCGCCCCACGCTGGATGGCGAGGCCTATTACCTGCGCTGTGTGCAACTGCTGGCGGAGCTGGAAGAGGCGGAACTGGCCTTCCGCTCGGTGGCCCCCAAGGGCCGCCTGCGGGTGGATTTGCACGGCACCCTGGCCAAGTACTTCGTGATCCCGGCGCTGCCGCAATTCATGGCGCGCTACCCGGAAATCGAGCTGTCCATCAGCGAGGCGGACCGCTTCGTCGACCTGATCGCCGAAGGCGTGGATTGTGTGCTGCGGGCGGGCACCCTGGGGGATTCGGCATTGATCGGTCGCCGGGTTGCGACGCTGCGCCAGGTGACCTGCGCGAGCCCGGCCTACCTGCGCAAATACGGCGAGCCGAAGCGCCTCGCCGACCTGGGCGAGCACCGTGCGGTGAACTATGTTTCACGCACCACCGCGAAGCTGTTCCCCTTCGAATTCATGGTCGACGGCCAGGTGCAGGAAGTGACGATCGAGGGGGCACTGTCGGTGTTCGGCGCAGAGATTTATGCCGCCAGCGCAGTCGCCGGACTGGGCATTATCCAGTGCCCGCACTACCGCATCGCCGAGCTGATCAACCAGGGCGTGATGCAGGAAATCCTCATTGATACACCACCGCCGCCCATGCCGGTTTCGGTGCTCTACCCGCAAAACCGACACATGTCGCCGAGGGTGCGGGTGTTCGTCGATTGGCTCGCCGAAATCTTCGCCACTGCCCGCTAACCCGCGTCTTTACTGGGTTTCTTAAATTTAATTTCATCCGGGTAAAGGGTGTTTTGACTCCGAACTGTCACATGGCCATCGCCTAATTGTGTGAAGCGTTTGACGCTTTCATTTCAGAACAGTGACGGAGACCGGTACCAATGAAGACGTTATTAAGCCCCATGGTGGGTGCCGCCATGGCGAGCTTTATGCTGTCCGCCCACGCCGATTTTATCGATGACAGCCACGCCGACGTGACCCTGCTCAACCGCTACCTCAACCAGCAGGGGCGCGATGTGGTGAACAGCAATAACAAGGCCCACAGCATCCGCGATTGGGGCCAGGGTTTTGAGTTCAATTTCAAGTCCGGCTACACCGATGGGCCGGTGGGCTTTGGCCTGGACCTGCAGGCGTTCTACGGTTTGAAACTGGACTCCGGCGGCGACCTCAATGACAAGGATCACCAGGGCCGCTACCCCGGCAGCATGTTCCCGCTGGATAACGGCAAGTCGGCCGACCAGTTCGGCGTGCTCAGCCCGACCTTCAAGATGCGCTTCGCCCAGGATGAATTGCGCGTCGGTACGCTGTACGGCAACAACCCGGTGCTGGCCAACACCGACGGCCGCCTGTACCAGCAGACCAACACCGGCGTGCAGTTGGTTTCCAAGGACTTGACCGACTTCACCTTTACCGCCGGTGACATCCTCAAGACCAAGATCCGCAACGAAACCGGCGACCAGGGCATGATCACCGCCGGCGGTACCAAAGAGAGCGATCGCTTCCTCTACGGCGGCGCGGACTACAAAGGTTTGCCGGACACCACCGTCAGCCTGTGGTACTCCAACCTTGAGGATTACTACCAGCAGTTCTTCCTCGGTGCCAAGCGCCATGACGCCTTGCCTGTCGGCGCGATCGACACCGACGTGCGCCTGTACCGCAGCCTGGGTGTGGGTGAAAACGCCGCGGGCGACAAAGACTATTCGGCTGCGGGTCTCTACGGCGATGGCACCTCCAAGGGCCGCATCAACCAGTCCACCGTCAGCCTGTTGGAAAGCTACAGCCTGGACGGCCACACCGTCGGCCTGGGCATCCAGAAAAACAGCGGCGACAGCGACTTCCCGTACCTGGATTCCGGCCTGAACAGCGGTGCCAGCAACCAGGGCCCGGGCTCGGGCGCCGACACCCCGGCACTCATCAACATGCAACTGAACAAATTCCAGCATGCCGGCGAGCGCACCTGGCTGGCGCAGTACAAATATGACTTCGGCAAACTCGGCCTTAACGGCCTGACCTTCGCCACGTCCTACGCACACGGCGATGACATCCGCACCACCCAAGGCACTACCAGTGAATGGGAACGTAACGTCACCGTGGCTTACCAGGTGCCCACCGGCACCCTCAAAGGCCTGGGCGTGACCTGGCGAAATGCCCACGCCAGCCCGGATATCACCGGTGCCACGGTGCAAGATGAAAACCGCTTCTATGTAAGCTACGTCGTTCCACTCTGGTAGGACTTTGCTGTAAAAGGGATAGGCAGACTTAAGCGATTCAGCTGCTTAAAAGGCCCGGGAATATGCTTATTCCCGGGCCTTATTTGCCCCAAGTCCAAGAGAGGATTCGATGACTTACATTGCTGCCGAAAACCGCTATGAATCTATTCCTTACCGCCGCGTAGGTCGCAGCGGACTGGTGCTGCCGGCACTGTCCCTGGGGCTGTGGCACAACTTTGGCGACAGCACCCCGATCGACACCCAGCGCGCCTTGCTGCGCACCGCGTTCGACCTGGGTATCAACCACTTCGACCTGGCCAACAACTACGGCCCTCCATACGGCAGCGCCGAGATCAACTTCGGTCGTTTGCTGCGGGAAGACTTCAAGCATTACCGCGACGAACTGATCATCTCCAGCAAGGCGGGCTGGGACATGTGGCCGGGCCCTTATGGCCAGGGCGGCGGTTCGCGCAAGTACGTGCTGGCGAGTCTCGACCAGAGCCTGCAACGCCTGGGCGTCGATTACGTGGACATCTTCTACTCCCACCGTTTTGATGCCGACACCCCGCTGGAAGAAACCGCCAGCGCACTGGCCACCGCCGTGCAACAGGGCAAGGCGTTGTACATCGGGATCTCGTCCTACTCCGGCGTGAAAACCCGGGAAATTGCGGCGCTGCTCCAGGAGTGGAAAGTCCCGCTGCTGATCCACCAGCCGGCCTACAACCTGCTCAACCGCTGGGTGGAAAAAGACCTGCTGGACGTCACCGAAGAACTCGGTGCCGGGGTGATCGCGTTCACGCCTTTGGCCCAGGGCCTGCTGACCGACAAATACCTCAACGGCGTACCGGCGGATGCGCGGGTGAATCGCCCGGGGGGTGGTTCGTTGCAGGCCAAGCACTTGTCCGAGGCCAACATCGCCCACGCCCGCGCGCTGAATGAAATTGCCAAGCGCCGTGGCCAGAGCCTGGCGCAGATGGCGTTGGCGTGGACGTTGCGTGATCCACGGGTCACCAGCGCCCTGATCGGCGCGAGCCGGCCGGAGCAGATCATTGAAAACGTCGGTGCGTTGCAGAACCTGAGCTTCAGCGCGCAGGAACTGGCGGAGATTGATCGATTTGCCCAGGAAGGCGGGATTAACTTGTGGGAGAAGCCGTCTACGGCTGAATAAGCGGTAGAGCCCTATTCCGGCATCAACCTCTACCCAATGTGGGAGCGGGCTTGCTCGCGAAAGCGGAGTGTCAGTCACTGGATATGTCGACTGATTCACCGCTTTCGCGAGCAAGCCCGCTTGTA
>NZ_JACAQC010000039.1:0-29567 GCF_013385345.1 Pseudomonas sp. I8001 | reverse complement strand
CGCGAGCAAGCCCGCTCCCACAGAAAAGCAGATCTGTTTTCGCTCTGGTCTTTGCCTTTGCTTTTAACACTCAAGCCGGCCGGGAGGCCGCTGTGCTTTTGATTTTGAAGCAGCCGTTACCTAAATAACGGATATGCACACCGATCTAACTCAACAAAACAACACCGCCAGGCAACTCCGTACACTTGGCCCCATACGCATCGCGAATCAAAAGCGCCACCCCCGCCAACTGATGCAGACTAAACCGCGCCTGCACCCGCCGCTTGCCCAACTGCGCATTCATCAGCAGCAACATCCCCGGCCGATAGCGATTGATCTCATCCACCACCGTCGCCAGCGTCGCATTATCAAACACCAGCACCTGCTCCCGCCAAGCCACCACAGCCTGCACGTCCACCGCCACCGGCTCACCCACACCGCTGGCGTCATAAGTCAGCTGCCGCCCACCCTCAAGCCGAACCGTACGCCCCCCAACACCCACCAACAGCGCCCCATCAATACACGTCACACACACACTGTGATCCGTATTGCGCACATTGAACCGCGCCCGAGCCGCACTCAACCACCCTCCACCCGCCTGAACCTGAAGCGGCATCGCAGCATCGGCCAGCACCTCGACCTCCCCCTCCAACAACTCAATCCCACCCTCACGCCGGCTGATCCGCGTCTGCGTATTGAGCTCCAGCCGAACCCCATCACCCAACTCCACCCGCCGCTGCTCCCCGACCTCGGTGCGGTAATCCGCCGTCAACCCGGCAAACCCACCCGGCACCGTCACCCGCACCATCAGCACCGCCGCCGACGCCGCAATCGCCCCGCCCAAAAACGCCCGCCGCCCAAAATGCCGCGGCCGGGAAAACTGCTCGGCGGCGGGAGCCAATTGCTGCCACAACACCTTGGCCTGCTCGAACGCCCGGGCATGCTCCGGGCTCTGGGCGCACCACTGGCGCAACGCCTTGGCATCAGCAACGGTGGCCCGGCCCGAAGTCAGCAGCACCAGCCAGTCACGCGCTTCATCGTGCAGGGGGCTGTCGGGCGCAGCACGGGCAGCGGAGAGGTTAAAAATGTTCAAGCGCGCAGGTACTCAACGGATTATCAGGGACTCAATCACTAAGACGGTTTTCCGGCCCCGGGACCGAACCGCTGGATCACTTTTCTTTCAAGGCGCTGCGCACAGTGGCCCAGCCCGGCCTTGATTTCCTTTTCGACCATGCGCGTGGAAATCCCGAAACGCCTGGAGATCTCCAGGTGTGGCGCCTCTTCCAGACGCGCAGCGATAAGGATCTGGCGCCGCCGCGCCGGCAGTTCGTAGAGGGCCTTGAGCAAGGACTGGATTTCTCGCTGGCCACCCACCACCCGCGACGGGTCCTGGGCTTCATCGACGGTCTGCAGCAGCTCTTCGACTTCGCTGCCGGTCAACAGTCGCGCATCCGCCTGGCGTCGGTCAGCGGCGATGTTCAGCGCCATTCGATACAGGTAGGCATTGGGTTGCGCCAGGTTCGGCGGTACGTCCATGCGGTCGACCCGCAGGTAGGTCTCGTGCAGCACGTCGTTGGCCAGGTCCTCGGACCCGAGGCGCTTGCGCAGGCGTACCTTGAAGTCCTCGTAGGACGCCAGGAACAGGCTGACCATCATGCTGTGGCCGGTGTCTTTCATGCCCCGGAAACTCCTTCCCCTGCTGTGCATTCCATGCGTGTTCCTGTTGAATCGGGCATCAAAAGTAAGGTCACCGGCAAGCGCAGCGAACTGGGCGCCGGGCGTTCGACCCGGGTGGCGCCCAGGCCGCGTACCAGCGCTTCGTCACGCTGCAGGTCACCGGTGGAGCTGACCAGGCGGCTGTGTTCGATCACCCCGTCACCGTTGACCCACACCTGCACCAGCGCCCGGAAACTGCCGGGGCGGGTCAGCGGCGAACGGCACAAACTGCGTTCGATCGCCTGCTGCAAGGCCGCGGCATAGCTGTTGTTGATCCGTGCTGCATGCCCTGCCTTCAGCCCCCGCGTCGTGGCCGGCTGGCTGACCTCGGGGACTTGCAGGGTGAACGCATCGCTGCGGGCATAACGCGCCATCAGGCCACTCCCTGTCAGCAGCAGGCCCAGGGCTTGCTGCGCACTGTAGCGGCCATGCACGCCGATGGAGCGCCGGCCCCGGGTCAACTCGCGGTCCACCAGCACCGCCATGCCGGTGGCATGGCTGAACGCCTGCAGGGCGCTATCCAGGTTCTGCGCGGGCAGGTCCAGGGTCACTTCGGCGCGCACGGCCTGCGCCAGCCCCAACAGCAGAGCCAGGCAGCAGCCCGCGCGCCTCCAAGCCCCCCTGCTCAGCATCGCAACACGTCCGACATAGCCTACAAAACCGTCATCCTGAGGCCAGTTTATGAACCTGATGTTACGGTGCCAGCAAAAAAAACATCACGGTGACGGGCAGCCCGCTGCACTACACTTTTGAGCCATACCGGCCCATTTCCCAGGGCTCGCCAGGAGGCACCGATGAACCTGTTACCGACCCTCGCCAGCCTGTTGCTGTGTGCTGCCCTGCCGCTGATGGCCCACGCCGAAGGAACGCCCAATGGCTGCACCGAGGTCAACGTGGATGGCTACAAGGCACCGGACTATGGCTGCCTGAGCCAGCAGATGAGCAACAACCCGGACGCCGCCAAGGCCACGCAAAAGAACCAGCAGGCGCAACAGGTGCCCATCGACAAACGCAAGCCGAACCAGATCGGGCTCTCTACACCCGCAGCGACCAGTGTGCGCATGGGCAATACGTTCGGTACTTCGGTGAAACCCCAGCGGCCTTGATCGCCGCTTGTCCCCCCCTGCCCGCCCAGTGCAAAAAAAGCCATTGTGTTATCGCGATTGCCGATGTTATGTTTCTAACAGACATCAAAATCATGAAACATGAGTAACATCAATGACCGGCCTGCGCGAAAACGTCATGGATAAAAACAGCTTCCAGCGCACGCTGGAACAGCAGTTCCCGACGCTGACGCCCACCGGCAAGCGCATCGCGACGTACCTGCTGGGCAACCTGCAACAGCTGCCGTTCGAAACCGCCGACAGCATCGCCCAGCAAGCCGGCACCACCGGGATTTCAGTGGGGCGTTTCTTGCGAACCCTGGGTTATCGCAACCTCGATGACGTCAAGCAAGGCCTGCGCGGCGACCCGCAAGCCTCCTGGCTGATCACCGACCGCCTGGGTGCGTTTCGCCAGGAGAACGATCAGGAAGACGCCCTCGACCGTTCCCTCAACCGCGAGATCGAAGCCATCCAGCATGTGTACGGCCTGGCCCGCAGCCAGGGTTTCGCCGACATCGTGCAGCACATCGTGGATGCAGACGCCGTGTTCATCCTCGGTATCCAGTCCACCCGGGGCATCCTCAATGCGTTCCACAGCCACCTGGAATACATCCGTCCCAAGGTCTATTACGTCGATGGCCTGTCGGGGATCTACGCCGAGACCCTGAACTCCGGCTTTGAAAAGCCCTACGCCATCACAGCGGATTTCCGCGCCTATTCCAGCATCACGCCCACGTTCTGCGAGACCGCGAATGCCCAGGGTCTACCCTTGGCGTTGATCACTGACTTGCAATGCCCCTGGGCCCGGGACTACGACCTGGACCTGCTGCAGTTGAAAACCGATGTCGGCCAGTTCTGGGACTCCATGGCGCCCCTGACGTGCCTGTTCAACCTGATGGTGTCTGCCGTCGCTGACCGCTACGGCGAGCGACTGGATGCACGCCTGGCAAAAAACCGCGCCCTGCAACAGGCCTTCGGCCAGTTCGAATCCTGACCCTGGAAAGGAAATCTTTGAGTGAAAACCAGCCCATTGGTAGAAATCGCCCCACCGGAATACCCGGTACAGGTCGACCTGATCTACGCCAGTGCCGACAACCTGGCAGGCACCGTGATCTACCGCAATGCCCGCTGCCTGCTGCACGCCGAAGCGGCGGCCTGCCTGCGCAAGGCGAGCCTGTTGGCACGCCAGGCCGGCATGACCCTGCTGATCTACGACGCCTATCGCCCTGCCTACGCCCAGCAACTGTTGTGGCAGGCCCTGCCCAACCCGGACTACGTGCGCGACCCACGCCTGGGCTCGCACCACACCCGCGGCGTGGCCGTCGACCTGACACTGATTGATGAACACGGCACACCCCTGGATATGGGCACGGCGTTTGATGCCATGGAGCCCAAGTCCCACCAGTTCTACCCCGACCTGCCGCCGCAGGTGCAGCGCAACCGCCTGCTGTTGCTGGGCATCATGCTTGGCGCCGGCTTCAAGGCGATTGCCACCGAGTGGTGGCATTACGAATTGCCGGATGCCGAACTTTTCCCACTAATTGAGGAGTCACACTGATCACAAGGACCGTACCATCACAATAATGAGCAGCACCCTTTAGCTCCAACTGCCCGGTTATAGATTTCATAAAAATAAACCAACCCGCTTTTTCCTCTAAATAATCAAGGAAACCGGCATGACCCCAAGCAACCGCAAGACCCTCGCACTCTCCCTGCTGTGCGCCGCCCTGAGCCTGGGCGCGTGGCAATCGGTAAGTGCCGCGGCGCCCAAAGACACCCTGATGATCGGCAAGGCCGCCGACCCGCAAACCCTCGACCCGGCCGTGACCATCGACAACAACGATTGGGCGGTGACGTACCCGGCGTACCAGAAGCTGGTGGCCTACAAAGTCGAAAACGGCAAGGGCAGCACCGAGGTCAAGGGCGACCTGGCCGACAGCTGGACCACCTCGGCCGACGGCCTGGTGTGGGACTTCAAACTCAAGCCCGGCAACAAGTTCGATGATGGCGCCGAGGTCGACGCCAATGCGGTGAAGTTCTCCTTCGACCGCGTGATGCAGCTCAAGCAAGGCCCGTCGGGCGCGTTCCCGGATGACATGAAAGTCACCGTGGTCGACCCGCTCACCGTGCGCTTCACCCTGGCCAAGCCCTACGCGCCCTTCCTTTACACCCTCGCCCACAACGGCGCCGGCATCATCAACCCGGACGTGGTGAAACAGGGCGACGTCAACGCCTACCTCTCCACCCACACCGCCGGCTCCGGCGCCTTTCGCCTGAGCAACTGGCAGAAAGGCCAGAGCCTGACCCTGGAACCCAACACCTACTACGCCGGCACCAAGCCCGCGCTGAACAAGGTGGTGATCAAGATCATCAGCGAAGCCTCGGTACGCCGCCTGCAACTGGAACGCGGTGACCTGGACATCGCCGAAGACATGCCCCAGGACCAGCTCACCAACCTGGCCAAAAAGAAAGACGTGGTGATCAAGGAGTTCCCGTCGCTGCGGGTGACCTACCTGTACCTGAACAACCAGAAAGCCCCGCTGAACAACCAGAATGCGCGCCAGGCAATCGTTGATGCGGTGGACTACAAAGGCATTGTCGACGGCATCCTCAAGGGCCAGGCCAAGTTGATGAACGGGCCGATTCCTGCCGGCATGTGGGCCAATGACCCGAGCCTGCCCTTGATGAAACAGGACCTGGACAGCGCGGGCGCGAACCTGAAGAAACTCCCGGAAAAAATCACCAACCTGAATTACATGTACTCCGACAAGGACCCGGACTGGGAATCCATCGGCCTGACCCTGCAAGCCAGCCTGGCGCCGCTGGGGATCAACCTGAAGATGGAAAAACTGGCCAACGCCACCATGCGCGAGCGCCTGGGCAAGGGTGATTTCGACGTGTCCATCGGCTCGTGGGCACCGGACTTCTCCGACCCCTACATGTACATGAACTTCTGGTTCGACTCCTCCCTGCAAGGCCTGCCGGGCAACCGTTCGTTCTACAGCAACCCGGTGGTGGACAAGCTGATTCGCGATGCGGCGGCCAACAACGACACGGCCAAGCGCACCGAGCTGTATCAGGAAGCCCAGAAGATCGTGCTCAAGGACAGCGTGTACGCCTACCTCTATCAGAAGAACTACACCCTGCCGATGCGTGATTCGGTGAAGGGTTATGTGTTCCATCCGATGCTGGAGCAGGTGTTCAACGTGGCTGAGATCAGTAAGTAACACGCGATCAAATGTGGGAGCGGGCTTGCTCGCGAAAGCGGTGTATCAGTTACCCGATGTATGACTGACCCACCGTATTCGCGAGCAAGCCCGCTCCCACACTGGACCTGCTGTGTTTTCCAGGCTGTATTCCTGATCCAAATGTCTCGCGTTACCGAGGAGCCCTCATGGCCTTCCTGAATATGTTGCGCAAACGCCTGTTCGGCCTGATCCTGGTCGTCGTCGGCGTTTCGCTGATTACCTTCTGCATCTCCCACCTGATCCCGGGTGACCCGGCGCGCCTGATTGCCGGCGACCGGGCCAGCGACGCCATTGTCGAGAACATCCGCCATCAACTGGGCCTCGACCTGCCGCTGTACCAGCAATACGGCCGCTACATGAGCGACCTGCTCCACGGCGACCTCGGCACGTCGATCCGCACCAGCCGCCCGGTGCTGGAAGACCTGAAAGCGTTCTTCCCCGCGACCCTCGAACTGGCGGTGGCCGCCCTGCTGCTCTCGGTACTGGTGGGCGTACCGCTGGGGGTGCTGTCAGCGGTGTATCACAACCGCGCCATCGACCAGATCGCCCGAACGCTGGCGGTTACCGGCATTTCCACGCCGGCCTTCTGGCTCGGCCTGGGCCTGATCGTGTTGTTCTACGGCCAGCTCGGCTGGCTGCCCGGCAGCGGGCGGCTGGATGAAGGCCTCGAACCACCGCGCACCATCACCGGGTTCTACCTGATCGACTCGCTGCTGGCCGGCGATATCCCGCTGTTCCTGAATGCCCTGGAACACCTGATCCTGCCCGCCGTCACCCTGGGTTTCGTCAACCTCGGCGTAGTCGCCCGGCAGATTCGTTCGGCGATGCTCGACCAGTTGGGCGAGGACTACATCCGTACCGCCCGCGCGTACGGCCTGTCGCGCTGGGCGGTGATCCTGCGCCACGCCTTGCCCAACGCGCTGATCCCGTCGATCACCGTGCTCGGCCTGACCCTCGGCGACCTGCTGTACGGCGCGGTGCTGACCGAAACCGTGTTCGCCTGGCCGGGCATGGGTGCCTATGTGGTGAAGTCGATCCAGTCCCTGGATTTCCCGGCGGTGATGGGCTTCGCGATCCTGGTGTCGTTTATTTATGTACTGCTGAACATGCTGATCGACCTGCTCTACCGGGTGGTCGACCCGCGCATCGGCGAGGTGAATTGAGATGACCGCTCCCCTGACCATGCCCGTACCGGTGCCCCTGGAACAGCGCCCCACCTGGCGTGCGCGAATGGAGTACCTGGGCTATCAAATACGCCGCAGCCCGCTGACCATCGCCGGCCTGACCATCACCTTGATCGTGCTGATCTGCATGGCCTTCGCCCCCTGGTTGGCGAGCCATGACCCCAATGCCTTGAACCTGGCGCAACGCCTGGCCGAGCCCTCCGCCGAACATTGGTTCGGCACCGATGAAGTTGGCCGCGACCTGTTCAGCCGGGTGCTGTACGGCAGCCGCCAGTCGGTGGGCGTGGGCCTGTTCGTGGCGTTTTCGTCCTGCCTGATCGGTGGGCTGGTGGGTTGCCTGTCGGGGATCATCGGCGGGCGTTTCGACAGCCTGATCATGCGCCTGATGGACATCATGCTGTCGGTGCCATCCCTGGTGCTGATCATGGCCCTGGCCGCCGCACTGGGCCCGAGCCTGTTCAATGCGATGCTGGCAATCACCGTGGTGCGCATCCCGTTCTACGTGCGCCTGGCCCGGGGCCAGGCCCTGAGCATTCGGCAGATGGGCTACGTCAAGGCATCCCAGACCTTCGGCGCCGGGCGCTGGCACATCGTGTCGTGGCACGTGGGCCGCAATGCGATGCCGCCGTTGCTGGTGCAACTGAGCCTGGACATCGGCAGCGCGATCCTGATGGCCTCGGCCCTGGGTTTCATCGGCCTGGGGGCACAGCAGCCCACCGCCGAATGGGGCGCGATGGTTGCCACCGGGCGCAATTTCATTCTCGACAACTGGTGGTACTCGACCTTTCCGGGGCTGGCGATCCTGGTCACCGCGACCGGCTTCAACCTGCTGGGTGACGGTGTTCGTGACCTGCTCGACCCACGGCAACAGGGGAAATGACCATGTCCAGTCCGGCAGTGCTTGCCATCGACAACCTGAGCCTGGAATTCCCGGCTTACCGCAACAACGTCCAGGCACTCAACGGCGTGTCGTTGCACGTCAACCCCGGCGAAGTCGTCGGCGTAGTGGGTGAATCCGGCTCCGGCAAATCCGTGACCGCGATGCTCAGCCTGCGCCTGCTGCCGGAACGCAGTTACCGGATCACCGCCGGCAGCTTGCAGATGCTCGGCCGCGACATGCTCGGTGCCAGCGAGAAGGAGCTGCTGCAGATCCGCGGGCGTGACGCGGCGATGATCTTCCAGGAGCCGATGACCGCGCTGAACCCGACCCGGCGCATTGGCCGGCAGATGCTCGATGTGATCATCCACCACCAGCGCCTGAGCAAGGCCGCCGCCCGTGCCAAGGCCATCGCCCTGCTCCGGGACATGCACATCGCCGACCCCGAGCAAGTGCTCGACAGCTACCCCTTCGAACTCTCCGGCGGCATGCGCCAGCGGGTGATGATCGCCCTGGCATTTTCCTGCGACCCTCAGTTGCTGATCGCCGACGAGCCCACCACTGCCCTCGACGTCACCGTGCAACGCCAGGTGCTGTTGCTGCTGCGGGAAAAAGCCCGGGAACGCGGCACCGCGATCCTGCTGATCACCCACGACATGGCTGTGGTCTCGCAGTTCTGCGACCGGGTGTATGTGATGTACACCGGCGCCGTGGTGGAAGAAGGCCCCACCGCCCAGGTGATGAGCGACCCGCGCCACCCCTACACCCAAGGCCTGCTCAGCGGTTTGCCGGAACAGGTGAAACCCGGCGACGACCTGCTGACCATCCCCGGGCAGGTGCCCAACCTTGCCGCCCTGCCCTCAGGCTGCACCTTTCGCGAACGCTGCCCCCAGGCCATGAGCCAATGCATCGAGCGCCCGCGCCTGGACCTGATCAACCCTGCCGGCACCCGCAAAAGCGCGTGCTGGCTGACTGCCGGGGAGTCGGTGCAATGACCGTGTCTCAAGATTCACTGCTGGCTTTGCGGGATGTACGGGTCAAGTTCCCGGTAAAAACCGACTGGCTGGGCCGCCCGCGCGGTTATGCCCACGCCCTCAACGGCATCGACTTGCAGGTGCGCCGTGGGGAAACCCTGGGGATTGTCGGCGAGTCCGGCTGCGGTAAAAGCACCCTCGCCCAGTTGCTGATGGGCCTGGTCAAGCCCAGCGACGGTGAAGTGGACTGGGTCTACGAAAGTGCCCGGGAACGCCACCGGCATGTGCAGATCGTATTCCAGGACCCGCAATCGTCCCTCGACCCGCGCCTGCCCATCTGGAAAATCATTACCGAGCCGCTGTTCGCCCTAGGCGACACGCCCAAGAGTGAAATGCGCACCATCGCCGCCAAGGTCGCCGCGCAGGTAGGCATTCGCGCTGAATACCTGGACCGTTACCCGCACCAGTTTTCCGGTGGCCAGCGCCAACGCATCGCCATCGCCCGCGCGCTGGCGTCCAACCCGAGCATCCTGGTGCTGGACGAGCCGACCTCGGCCCTGGATATCTCGGTGCAGGCGCAAATCCTCAACCTGCTGGCCGAGCTGCAACGGCGGCTGGGGCTGACCTACATCCTGATCTCCCACAACGTTTCGGTGGTGCGGCACATGGCCGACCGGGTGGCGGTGATGTACCTGGGGCAGATCGTGGAACTGGGGTGTGCCGAGCAAGTGCTGGAGCAGCCGAAGCATCCGTATACCCAGCTGTTGCTGGAGGCGGTGCCCAAGCTTGGGGTGGCGCTGGACGATGCGTATGTCAGTGCACCGACAGAGCTGCCGGGGAACCGGGTGTTGCCGGGTGGGTGTTTCTTTCTCGACCGCTGCCCGAGGCGTACACAAGGCTGTGAGCGGCCGCAGCGGTTGACGGGTGGAATGAGTCAGCAGGTGCGCTGTCACCTGGAACATCCGTGAGGCGTCCTTAACGAAATTTTCATGATTGCGCGGCTATGATCCGCCACCTCGTTGGGGAGTAGCCTGCTTCGGATTCTCGAAGCGTTCGTATCAACATTCTCGGCAACATGCCGTGGTGCGAACACCATTTTGGTTGGTGAGACCAGCGACACATCCATGCCTGAAGTCGGGCGTGTGGTTGTGTCGTTGACTCATACAGCCCGACTGGAAGCCTTACCGTGAACCCCATTTCCCTGATTCTTCTCGCCCTTGCCATGTCCACGGACGCCTTTGCGGCGGCCATTGGCAAAGGTTCCAGCCTGCACAAACCACGCCTGACCGAAGCCCTGCGGGCCGGGCTGATCTTTGGTGTGATCGAAGCGATCACGCCGATTATCGGCTGGGCCATCGGCCAGGCCGCCACTCGCTGGGTGGAACAGTGGGACCACTGGATCGCCTTTACCCTGCTGGTAGCCCTGGGCCTGCACATGATCTACAACGGCTTGAAGGCCGATGATCCAGAGGAAGAGAAACCGAGCCAGCACTCGTTCATGATTCTTGCCGTGACCGCGTTTGCCACCAGCATTGATGCCCTGGCGGTGGGCGTAGGCCTGGCGTTTGTCGACGTGAATATCCTGGTGGCCGCTGCGGCGATCGGCTTGGCGACGATGACCATGGTAACCATCGGCATGATGCTTGGCCGGGTGTTGGGGACTGTGGTCGGCAAGCGCGCCGAGATGGTTGGCGGCGTGGTGTTGATGCTGGTGGGTGCGACGATTTTGTATGAGCACCTGTCGGCCTAGAAACCGGCGAAGATCAAAATGTGGGAGCGGGCTTGCTCGCGAAAGCGGTGGTTCAGCCAGCCTATTGAGCGACTGACACACCGCCTTCGCGAGCAAGCCCGCTCCCACACCAGCCCGCTCCTACAGGGATCGGCGGCGATCAATCAGGCCGCGTGTTTTTCTTTCTTCAGGCTCTCGATGTCGATCACGAACCGATACTTCACATCGCCCTTGAGCATGCGCTCGTAGGCGTCATTGATGCCCTGGATGTCGATCATCTCGATGTCCGAGACAATCCCGTGCCTGGCGCAGAAATCCAGCATGTCCTGGGTTTCCTGGATGCCACCGATCAACGACCCGGCCAGGCTGCGACGCTTGAAGATCAGGTTGAACACGGTCGGTGACGGGTGCGGGCTATCCGGGGCGCCCACCAGGGTCATGGTGCCGTCGCGCTTGAGCAGGTTGAGGAAGGCGTCGAGATTGTGGGACGCGGCCACGGTGTTGAGGATGAAGTCCAGGGAGTTGGCAACCTTGGCCATTTCGTCCGCGTTCTTCGACACCACCACTTCATCGGCCCCCAGTCGCAGGCCGTCTTCGCGCTTGTTCGGCGAGGTGGTGAACAGCACCACGTAGGCGCCCATGGCATGAGCGATTTTCACCGCCATATGGCCCAGGCCACCGAGGCCGACAACGCCGACGCGCTTGCCCGGCCCGACGTTCCAGTGGTGCAGCGGTGAGTAGGTGGTGATGCCTGCACACAACAGCGGCGCGACCGCCGCCAGGTTGCTCTCGTCGTGGGAGATGCGCAGGACGAACTTCTCCTTGACCACGATATTGTCCGAGTAGCCGCCGAAGGTGTTTTCGCCGCCAAAAGCCGGGCCGTTGTAGGTGCCGGTGAAGCCGTTTTCGCAATACTGCTCCTCGCCCTCGGCGCAGGATTCGCAGTGCTGGCAGCTGTCGACCATGCAGCCGACACCGGCCAAATCGCCCACCTTGAACTTGCTGACATTGGCGCCCACGGCGGTCACTCGGCCAACGATTTCATGGCCCGGTACCGACGGGTACAGGGTGTTTTTCCATTCGTTGCGTACGGTGTGCAGGTCCGAGTGGCAGACGCCGCAATAGAGGATGTCGATCTGCACATCATCGGCCCCGGGGGCGCGACGTTCGAACGTGAAGGGTTTGAGGGAATCCTTGGAGTCACGAGCGGCGTAGCTGTAAGTCTTGGCCATTTCGTTCACCTGTTTGTTCAGACGGTAGAAAGCAGTTGACCAGCATAGACGCTGAACCGTTCAACCGAGCACAGGCATACAAGTCCCTCGTCAGATTCTGCGCCTATAGTATTGGCTGCCCTCTCACCCAAGGAGTTTTGCCATGAGCACCCTACGCACACAAGACGGTACCGAGCTCTACTACAAGGACTGGGGCACCGGCAAACCGGTGCTGTTCAGCCACGGCTGGCCGCTGGATGCCGATATGTGGGAATACCAGATGGAGTACCTGAGCAGCCGCGGCTACCGCACCATCGCGTTCGACCGCCGTGGTTTTGGCCGCTCGGACCAGCCCTGGACCGGTAACGACTACGACACCTTTGCCGACGATATCGCCCAGTTGATCAACCATCTGGATCTGCAGGACGTGACCCTGGTGGGCTTCTCCATGGGCGGCGGCGATGTCAGCCGCTATATCGCCCGCCATGGCAGCGCGCGCGTGGCCGGGCTGGTGTTGCTGGGGGCGGTGACGCCGCTGTTCGGGCAAAAGCCGGATTACCCGCAAGGGGTCGAGATGGCAGCGTTTGACGGGTTCAAGGCCGCGCTGCTGAAGGATCGCGCGCAGTTCCTGGCAGACTTCAATACGCCGTTCTATGGCATCAACAAGGGCCAACAGGTCTCCAGCGGTGTATTGACTCAAACACTGAACATCGCCCTGCTCGCCTCGCTCAAGGCGACGGTGGATTGCGTCACCGCGTTCTCGGAAACCGACTTCCGCCCGGACATGGCCAGGATCGACGTGCCAACCCTGGTTATCCACGGTGATGGCGACCAGATCGTGCCGTTCGAAACTACCGGCAAGGTCGCCGCGCAGATGATCAAAGGCGCGCAGTTGAAGGTGTACAAGGATGCCCCCCATGGTTTTGCGGTGACCCACCAGCAAGCCTTGAACGAAGATCTGCTGGCCTTCCTGCAACGCTGAGCCGATTGCGTTCTCCTGCGACGGCTTAGTTCTGGCCGGGCTGACACCCGGCCTTTTCAGGCAGTCGTACTATTCCCCGGTGCCGGCAAACCCCGCTACGATCTCGTCGATCACCACCCGCACCCGGGCGGTGTGCCGCAGGTCGGCATGGGTCACCAGCCACACATCGTAGGGCAACGGCCGCGTACGGTCCGGCCACAGCCGCACCAGGCCGTCGCGTTCGCCGGAAACTATCGGAACCTCACCGATACCGATCCCTGCGGCGATGGAGCGGCGTACCAACAGGCTTGAACTCAAGGCCGCAACAATACGTCCGCGTCCCAGCGGCTCGCTGACCAGGGTCAGGTCCTTCTGGCTTTGCAGGTGCGGCTGATACACCACCAGGTCGTGTCCTTCGAACAGGCTGCCCGGTTCGGGTGCGCCGTGCCGATCGATATACGCCTGCGAGGCAAACAGCCCCACCGGCCAGCGGGCGATGCGCCGGGCGATCAGGTCGGGGTTGTCCGGGCGGGTATTGCGCACCGCGATATCGGCTTCGCGTTTGGCCAGGTTAAGCAACTGGGTCGAAGCGTCCATCTGCACGCGCACGTCAGGGTGCGCATCGTGCAGCCGGGCAATGGCCGGGATCAGGAAGTCGATGGCCAGGGAATCGGTGGTGGTCACCCGTACGGTGCCGGTCAGGCGGTCGTCCAGGCCCAGGACCTGACGCTCCAGGTCAAGGGCCGAGCGCTCCATGTTCTCCACCGATTGCAACGCGGCTTCACCCACGGCGGTCAGCGCATAGCCTTCGGAGGTGCGCAGGAACAATGTTGCGTTCAGGGACTTTTCCAGGGCATTGACCCGTCGCCCCACGGTGGCCTGATCCACCCCCAGCACCCGCGCGGCTCCGCGTAATGTGGACTCGCGGCACACCGCGAGGAACACCCGCGCATCGTCCCAATTCATGGCTTTCCCCTTCGATGCATTTTTGCATCATCGTGACGTGTAATCGCAGCATTATTGCATCACTCATCACAGCTATGCTGGGCACCAGAGAAAATACCCAGGATCGCCAGCAGGCTGAACCGCTCGGTGACGGGCGCGGTCCCAACCCACACGTTCATTGCTACAGGTGCGCTCAAATGAATCTGCCCCACGAAATGACCCTGATCGAAATCACCAGCCCCGGCGGCCCCGAAGTCCTGCAGCCACGCCAGGAGCCGGTACCTGTCGCCGGCCCCGGCGAAGTGCTGATCCGCGTGCACGCCGCCGGCGTCAATCGCCCGGACGCCCTGCAACGCGCCGGCACATATCCGATGAAACCCGGCATGAGCCCGATTCCCGGGCTGGAAGTGGCCGGTGTGGTGGTCGCGCTGGGCGAAGGCGTCAGCGAGTACGCGCTGGGCGACAAGGTGTGCGCCCTGACCAATGGCGGCGGTTATGCGCAGTACTGCGCAGTGCCCGCCAGCCAGACCTTGCTGGTTCCCGATGGCCTGGACTGGATTCAGGCGGCAGCGATCCCGGAAACCTTCTTCACCGTATGGGCGAACCTGTTCGGCATCGGCGGTGCGCATAAAGGCCAGCGCGTGTTGATCCATGGCGGCACCAGCGGCATCGGCACCACCGCGCTGATGCTCTGCCGCGAGTTCGGTATCGAAGCGTTCGCCACCGCCGGCAGCGTGGAAAAATGCGCCGCCATCCGCGAGCTGGGAGCCGAGCCGATCAACTACCGGGAACAGAATTTCGCCGAGGTCATCGCTGACAAGACCGCGGGCAAGGGTGTCAATGTGGTCCTCGACATCATGGGTGGCTCCTACCTGAACGACAACATCAGCGCCCTGGCCATGGAAGGTCGCCTGGTGATGCTGGGCTTCCTCGGCGGCGCACGCGCCAAGGACATCGACCTGCTGGCGATCCTCGGCAAACGCGCGATCGTTACCGGCTCGTTGTTGCGCTCACGCACCCGGGAAGAAAAAGCCGCGATTGCCGCACAACTGCGCGAACACGTATGGCCGGTGCTGTCGGCCGGGCGTTGCCTGCCGATGATCGATGAGGTGTATGCCTATACCGACGCCGCGAAGGCCCATGCGCGCATGGAAGGTGGCGACCATATCGGCAAGATTGTGTTGCGGGTGGATTGATAAACATGCGGAAAAACGGTTTATAACGTCATCAGAACAAAACACTGCGGTTAATGGAGGCTTCATGAAACTGGTCGGCATGCTGGACTCGCCCTACGTGCGCCGCGTGGCCATTTCCCTGGAACTGTACGGCGTCGCGTTCGAACACCAGGCACTGTCGGTGTTCAGCACCTTCGATGAGTTTTCCGGGATCAACCCGGTAGTCAAGGCACCGACGCTGGTGCTCGACGACGGCACGGTGCTGATGGATTCCGGCTTGATCCTCGAGTACCTGGAAGCCCTGGCGCCGGCCGGCAGCCGATTGTTGCCCCCGTCAGCCCCAGCGCTTGCCAGGGATCTGCAAGTGATCGGCCTGGCGCTGGCAGCGTGCGAAAAGACCGTGCAGATCGTCTACGAACATCACCTGCGGCCCGCCGAAAAACTGCATCAGCCGTGGATAGACCGCGTGACCGGACAACTGCTGGCGGCCTATGCATTATTGGAGGCGCGGGTGGCCGAGCGCGACAGCGACGCGCCGCTGACCCAGGCGAGCCTGACGGTGGCGGTCGCCTGGTCCTTCACCCAGCTGAAGATAGCCGACGTCGTGAAGGCCGATGCGTTTCCCCACTCGCAACGCCACGCGGCCCTCGCCGAGCAGCACCCGGCATTCGGCAAATACCCGATCGAGTAGCCCGTGCCTACCCGGCATACACCGGGTAATCGGTGAAGCCCACCTCGGTGCCGCCATACAGGCCGTCCGCGTTCAACGGGTTCAGCGGCCAACCGTTGAGCAGGCGTTGGGGCAAGTCGGGATTGGCAATGTACGGCCGGCCAAACGCGATCAGGTCTGCCAGCCCCGCCTCTACCAGCCGCACGCCGCGCTCTGCGGTGTAGCGGCCGGCGTAGATGATCCGACCGCTGAAGGTGTCACGCACCGCCTGGCGGAACGACTCGGGCAACTCGGGGGCATTGTCCCAGTCGGCCTCGGCAATCGACACGTAGGCGATGCCGGCCGCCTCAAGCACCTTGATCGCCTCGATGTAGGTGTGATGCGGGTCTTCCTCGACGAGGCCGATGTAGACCCGGTCCTGGTCAGTGCCACTGAACAACGGCGCAAAGCGCACACCCAGGCGTTGCGGGCCGACTACTTCGGCCACCGCCTCGACGATTTCCCGCAGGAACCGCAGGCGATTGTGCAGTGAGCCACCGTATTCATCGTCGCGCTGGTTGGAATGCGCCGAGATGAACTGGTTGACCAGGTAGCCGTTGGCCGAATGAATTTCCACGCCATCGAAGCCGGCGGCCAATGCATTTTTTGCAGCCTGGGCGTAAAGCCCCACCAACTCCTTGACCTCGGCGGTAGCCAGGGCGCGCGGCTCGGGTGGCTGCACCAACTTACCAGTGCCGGGCCCGGTTGCAACGAATGCCTTGGCTTGCTGCGGCTGGATCGCCGACGGCGCGACGGGTGCTGCGCCGTCGGGCTGCAGTTCGTGATGGGACACGCGACCCACATGCCAAAGCTGGGCGAAGATCACGCCGCCTTCGGCATGCACGGCATCGGTCACGGTACGCCAGCCGTCAATCTGCTCCGGTGTGTAGATGCCCGGGGTCCAGGCATAGCCCTGGCCGCGAGGCTCGATCTGCGTGCCCTCGCTGACCATGAAGCCGGCGGTGGCGCGCTGGCGGTAATAAAGCGCCATCAAGTCCGTGGCGATATCACCGGGCTGGGCACTTCGCTGGCGGGTAAGCGGCGGCAGGACGATGCGGTTTTTCAGGGTGTGGTGCCCCAGTGTGATCGGGGTACCTAAAGCGCTGTTGCTCATGGGGGAAAGTTCCGGATTCAAATTTCAGACAAGCAGAAGCTGCCGGCTCCCGCTCAGGGGAGCCGCCAACAACGTACTTTTGGGGGGGATTCAGCGGGTTACGCGGTCAGCTTCAACAGCGCTTTGGCAACGTCACTGGAACTGGCAGGATTCTGCCCGGTGACCAGCAGGCCATCTTCAATCACAAAGGACTGCCAATCGGCACCCTTCTCATACGTGCCGCCCAGCGCCTTGAAATCATCCTCAATCAGGAAAGGCACCACGTCGGTCAGCCCAACCGCCGCTTCTTCGGAGTTGGAGAAGCCGGTGACGCGCCGGCCCTTGACCAGCGGCTCGCCGTTGACCGCCTTGACGTGACGCAAGGCGCCCGGGGCGTGGCACACAAAGCCAATCGGCTTGCCCGCACGCTCGAAGGCTTCGATCAGGTCGATGGAGGTTTTCGACTCTGCCAGGTCCCACAGCGGGCCGTGGCCGCCTGGGTAGAACACGGTGTCGAAGTCGCCGGCGTTGACCGACTCCAGCTTCACGGTGGTGGCCAGGGCCTGTTGCGCCGCCGGGTCGCTGGCGAAGCGGCGGGTCTGGTCGGTTTGCGAATCCGGCAGGTCGCTGACCGGGTCCAGGGGCGGCTGCCCACCGGCCGGCGAAGCCAGGGTCACGTCGGCCCCGGCGTCCTTGAACGCGTAGTAGGGAGCAGCAAATTCTTCGAGCCAGAACCCGGTCTTGCGGCCGGTGTTGCCAAGCTGGTCGTGAGAAGTCAAAACCATCAATACTTTCATGTGCCAGTGCCTCGGGGTGATGTGGGTTGGAATGGAATCAAGCTTAGGAGCCGGGCCAAAACCGCACAATGTCATGTCCGCAAGGATTCCGGACATTGCGCCAAGGCGGTTGCCGTTTCCCTGGCACACGCCGACAATCAACGCTCCGCGCCCCCTGGAGAGATGAGATGCACAGCATTGCGCTGATGGTGTACCCGAACTTTCAATCCTTGAGCCTCAGCCTGGGCTCGGTGTTCGAGTGCGCGAATCTGCTGCGTGGCGAGCAGGCGTATGAATTTCACCTGGTGTCGGAAAGTGGCGGCCCGATCATGACGTCCCAGGGCTTCTCGGTGAACAGCACGCCGATCCGGCCCGAGGGCTATGACACATTGATCGTCAGCGGTTACCTGGAGTTCCAACTGCCTGACGCCAGCCTGCCGAGGCTGGTCCAGGCGGCGTCCAAACAGTCGCGGCGGATTGCTTCGTTGTGCATGGGCATCTTCGTGCTGGCCGAGGCGGGATTGCTCGAAGGCAAGCGCGCCACCACCCACTGGCTGCACGCACCGGCCTTTGCCAAGCGCTACCCGCAGATTCGCCTGGAGGAAGACAAGCTGTTCGTGGTCGACGGCCAGATCTGGACCGGTGCCGGCATGAGCGCCGGGGTGGACCTGGCGCTGGCGATGGTGGAGAACGACCTGGGCAGCGACCTCGCCCGCCGCATCGCGCGCAAGCTGGTGATTGCCCAGCGCCGTGGCAGCGAACAGTCGCAGCTATCGGCGTTGCTGGAACTCGACCCCAAGTCCGACCGTGTGCAGTTGGCCCTGGCCTACGCCCGGGAGAACCTGACCCACGACCTTTCGGTCGAGGCCCTGGCGGCCGTGGCGCGGCTCAGCCCACGCCAGTTCAGCCGGGTGTTTCGCGAGGAGACCGGGCAAACCCCGGCCAAGGCCATCGAATCCCTGCGGGTGGAAGCCGCCCGGGCAATGATGGAAACCAGTCGGCATCCGGTGGAAGTGGTCGCCCGCGAGACCGGGTTCGGTGATCGCGAGCGCATGCGCCAGGCGTTCCTGCGGGCGTTCGGCCAGCCGCCACAGGCGATGCAGGCGGCATTGTTCAGTGCAGGGGCTGGCGCCGCTTTCAGTTGATGGTTCAGTGCAACGCTGCGCGCGTCACCAGGAAGCTCAGCAGGTTTGGCTCATCGTCCAGCTCGATGGCCTGCACCGGACGCGGCAGGTTATCCAACACCGTGCGCCAGAACGCCTGGCTCACTTCATCCTGATCATAGAAACGCACCAGCCAGTTCGCCTCGCCGCTGCTCAACACCTGAGTGGCGATGGCGCGGCCAATGCCCTTGCGGCGGTAGCGTTTGAGAATGAACAGGTCCGCCAGTTCCAGCGCATCGATCCCCGGCAACTCGCTGCCTTCGATCAGCAGGAAGCCGGCGATGAAGCCGTCGACCAGCAGCAGGTTGGCACTCCACTGCGGGTCTTCCCAGTAGCGGGCCAGGTGCTCCTCATGGATGTAGAAGCGACCGTCCACCTCGACATCTTCCTGTTCCCAGTCCGAGGACTCGTAGGCGTAGAACTGGTAAAGGTTGGCGATCAACGTGGCGTGTTCCGGGCCGGTCTCGATCAGTTCGACGGTGGTATCGGGGATTGCAGGCATGGGCATCTCGGCAAAAAAACAGGCTGCCATTGTCAACAAAGCCACCTGCAATGCCAATACACCGGCCAAGCTTTCTGCTTGCTGAACCGATCGCGCTTTTCTCGTGTCAACGACAAAATCGTTACAAAGTTAGACTAAACTCCGCGTCACTTCCCTCCCCTTGCTTTCAGGATAAGTACTTTGACAAACGTCTGCACCAGCGGCCTCGATGTCGGCTTTGCGTCCCTGGATTACCTGCAAATAGGCATCCTGGGCATCATTCAGGGCATCACCGAATTGTTGCCCGTGTCTTCCACCGCCCACATGCGCATCGTGCCCGCCCTGCTCGGCTGGCCGGATCCCGGCTCGGCGTTTTCCGCAGCCATGCAGTTGGCCGCCCTGGCAGCAGTGGTCAGTTACTTCTGGAAGGATGTACGCCAGGTCACGGTCGGCAGCATCACTGCGATGCGCCAGGGTGACTACAACAACCAGTGGTTCAAGCTGGCGGTGGCCATTGTGCTGGCGACGATTCCGATCGGGATTGCCGGGATAGCCTTGTCGTCGACCCTCAACTCCTGCAACTCGCCGCTGCGCGGGCTGATGGTGATCGGGATTTCCTGCCTGGTGATGGCGGTGCTGCTGGCGGCGGCTGAACTCAGCGCGAGGCATAAGCGCACGGTGGGCGAAATGCGCCTGCGGGATGCGCTGATTGTCGGCATTGCGCAGATCGGCGCGCTGATTCCAGGGGTTTCCCGCTCGGGTTCGACCCTGACCGCCGCACTGTTCCTCAACTTCAAGCGTGAAGAAGCGGCGCGGTTTTCGTTCCTGCTGGGCTTGCCGGCGATCGCCCTCGCGGGGCTGAAAGAGCTGTGGGTATTGTTCCACGCCGACCTGCCCGCCCACGCCTGGCCGCACCTGATCTTCGGGCTGGTGGTCGCCAGTGTGTCGGCGTTCTTCGCGATCTGGGGCCTGATGAAGTTCCTGGAGCGATTCTCCACCTGGCCGTTCGTGATCTACCGCGCGGTGCTCGGGGTATTCCTGATTGTGGCGGTGAGCACCGGGTTGTTGGCCTAAGGCGCGCGGTCGGCCAGTTCTTCGAGCAAATCCGCAGACGGTATGAAGAACAGGCCGCCGGTGACCGCCGTGCTGAAGTCCAGCAGGCGGTCATAGTTGCCGACCGGTCGGCCGACAAACATGTTCTCCAGCATCAACTCCAAAGGCTCTGGCGAGCGCGCGTAGCCGATAAAGTACGTCCCGAATTCCCCCGCGCCCGGCCGGCCAAAGGGCATGTTGTCCCGCAGGATCTTCACTTCCTCGCCGTCCTTGGTGATGGTGGTCAATGCACTGTGGGAATTGCTCGGTTTGGTCGCATCGTCGAGCTCGATGTCCGACAACTTGGTGCGCCCGATCACCCGCTCCTGCGCCTCCACCGACAATTCATTCCAGGCCTGCATGTTGTGCAGGTACTTCTGCACCATTACATAGCTGCCGCCGCTGAACGCCGGATCCTCATCACCGACGATGGTGAAACCCACCGCCTTGCGCCCGACCGGGTTCTCGGTGCCGTCGACAAAACCGATGATGCTGCGCATGTCGAAATAGCGGAAACCCTGGACCTCGTCCACCACCGTCACCGCATCCCCCAGCGCCGCCATCAACTGGGTGGCCAATTCGAAACACAGGTCCATCTGCTCGGCACGAATGTGCAGCAGGATATCCCCCGGCGTGGCCGGCGCCAGGCGCCCGGCCACGCCCACTTCCTTGAACGGATGCAACGCTGCTGGCCGCGGCCCCCCGAACAGCGCATCCCACGCCTTGGAGCCAAACCCTGCGACACACGTCAGGTTGCCCGCCGGTACACGCTTGCCGACCGAGCGCACCAGGCCGGCGATATCGGCGCACCAGCTGCGCACCGCCTCAGCCGAGTCACTGCCAGGCGCCAGGGTCGCGACCATGAAAATGGCGCTGCTGGTGATCGGGCTGCAGACGGATTGGGGTTCAAGGTTTTGATCGGATGGCGATGTCATTGAGAGGTCCACGGGTGGCGGTCGAGATTCAACGAGCGCAGATTAGCAGACACTGAGTTAAAGTGCGGCTGCCTGGAGTTGCGCCGCCTGATACAACGCGTCAGCAGTTTCTTGAATATCTTCACACTGCCACAACTTGCCCAACCACTCGGACGGAATGCCCTGCACGCCGTAATACGCGCCCGCCAACTGACCCACGATCGCTGCGGTAGTGTCGGCGTCATCCCCCAGGTTTGCGGCAGCCAACACAGCCTCGGCAAAGCTGTTGGTGTGATGAAAACACCATAGCGCCGCTTCAAGCGAAGCCACTGCGTAGCCAGAACCCACGATGTCACTGCGCGCCTTGTCGAGGTAGTGCCCATCAGCAATGTCCGCAACTTTGGATTCGCTCAACTCCAGGTAGCCGACCTGCAATACCTGCGGTTTCGAATCCCCCCGCAGCGCATTCGCAATACACTCAGCCAGCACGAGGCAACATTCAATCGCCTCCATCGCGCCATGGGTCGTGCGGGAACTGTCGACGGTAAACTCACGCAGGCGCTCGGCATCCGGAAAATAGAACAGCACCACCGGCGCCAGGCGCATCATCGACCCGTTACCCGCTGAGTAAGGATCGGTGGAGCCCGCGAACGGGTCACCGGTGTACTGATACTCCGCCAATGCCTCACGAACCGTCGTGCCAATATCGAAACATTCACCCGTCGAGCTAAGGTAGCCCCACTTCCACCAGTTCAGATAACGGCCCATCTGATCGGCAGCGTCAAAACCATTCTTGCGCAGCAGGCTTTCGGCCAGACAAAGCGCCATGGACGTGTCATCCGTCCACTGGCCCGGTAACAGTTGAAAGGGCCCACCACCAACCATATCGATGACAGGGGCAAACGACCCACGGCGCATGAACTCAACAGTAGTCCCTACTGCATCACCGCACGCCAGGCCAAGCAGGCTGCCGCGGTAACGCTCTGAAAGCATCATCAATCTCACTCCTTTGCACAATTAACACCCTGACAGGAGAACCATACCGTAGCTTTCCGTTCAATGGGTTGCTGTGCATTTCTATGGGAGATTTCCCACTCAGGCACTCCCCTACCCCTGCCTCCCGATGGTAGTGTGTGAAATTGTTTCTGACCTTTCGATCAGACATTTCTCACTCACTCCCTGCAAAGGAATGCCCCCAGCAATGGATTTTTCCCTCAAGCAACTGGCCGTAGCCACCCTGATGGCCGCCAGCCTTTCGGTGTTCACCACCCAAGCTCAAGCCAACCTCACCCCACAACAGAACGCCGTCATCCTGAAGACCTTCAGCGATGCCTCGGTCAAGGATTTCCGGCAGTTCCTCGCCAGCCTGGCCAAGAATGACGTGGCCAAGAGCGACAACCTCGGCCCGGCCATCAGTGCCTTTCTCGACAATAAGGACCTGAGCGCCGACCAGCAGAATGAAATCCATCGCCTGCTGGGCCTGTATGCGCGGGTGAAGTACGGTGCGGCCGCCACTGAAACCCTGCGTGAGCTGGTGGAGATCCCGACCTTCCAGGTCGCCGGCGTGGCCCAGCACGACAATCCCGAGTTCATCAAGATCGCCGCCAAGATCAAGAGCCTGGCCGAGTCGTTCAACCTGAACTTCCGCAACATCGACAACCGCGTCTACGAGATTTCCCTGGAAGGCAGCGGCGATGAAGTGGTCGGCATCCACGCTCACGCGGACGTGGTACCGGTAACCCCGGAAAACTGGGTACTCAAGGACGGCACCAAGCTCGACCCATTCAAGGTCACGCTGATCGGCGACCGGATGTATGGTCGCGGCACCGAGGATGACAAGAACGGCATCGTGGTGGCGATGTACGCGATGAAGGTGATCAAGGAAGAGAAGCTGCCGCTGGCGCGCAATTTCAAGCTGCTGGTGGACACCACCGAGGAAACCTCCGGCGACGCGATCCCGTACTACTTTGAGCACAACCCAACGCCCAACTACAACCTGGCGCTGGACGGCGGCTACCCGGTGGTGATCGCCGAGAAAGGCTACGGCACGGTCATGGCCAAGTTCCCCAAGCGCAAGGCTGAAGGCAAAGGCGCAGAAATCATCTCGATGACCGGCGGCAAGGCCACCAACCAGATTCCGTCGGCGTCGGTGGTGACATTGCTCAGCGACAAGCCTTCCGAACTGGCCGCCAGCCTGCAAAAGGCCGGCAGCGAGTACGCCAAGCGCAATGGCGGCGACTTTGAAGTGGCGGCCAAGGTCGTCGGCAAGGACGTTCAGTTGACCGTCACTGGCGTGTCCGCCCACTCCTCCGAACCGGAATCCGGGGTGAACCCGGTAGCCAGGGTCCTCGACTTCCTCAACAGCCTCGACGGCAAGGTCGCGCTCAAGAACAACCAGTTCACCGACGCCGCGCACTACGCCGCCAACAACTGGGGCCTGGATTACCTGGGCGCCAAGCTGGGCGTGGGCTTCTCCGATGCGTTCATGGGCCCGCTGACCACCTCGCTGACCTATGTGGGCGAAGATGACACTACCTTCAAGCTGGCGGTCAACCTGCGGGTGCCAAAGGGCAAGTCACCGGAAGCGCTCAAGGCCGAAATCGCCGACAAGCTCAGCGCCTGGACCAAGAAAAACCACGTGGCTGTGACCTTCGATTACTCGATCGCCGAGCCGATGTACCGCAACCCTGAGGGCGAGTGGGTCAAGGCGCTGTTGGCGGTGGCCAGCGAGAACCTGGGCATGGAGCACAAGTACGGCACGTCTGCCGGCGCTACCTCGGTGCATGAGCTGCCCAACGGCGTGCAATTCGGCCTGGCACGGCCGGAGGTCAAGTACACCGGCCATACCGACAACGAGTTCAAGACCGTCGACCAGTTCCTGGTGGACCTGCAGATCGTCACCGAAATGATGGGCCGCATCGGGCAACTGCCAAAGCTCTGACCTGCCCTTCGGACCCGCCTTCCTGGCGGGTCCACTAAGTGATACGCCAGCCTTTGGACGCCCGCCGCTGCGCGAGGAACCGGGCATAGCGCCCTTGTCTTGCGGTCAATTGCTCAGGCGTGCCCTGCTCCACGATCCGGCCTTCATCGAGCACCACGATCTGGTCGGCCATCACCACCGTCGACAGCTGATGCGCGATCACGATCAGCGTGCATGTGCCGCGCAAGCGTGCCAGGGTTTCGGCGATGACCGCCTGGTTCTCGGCGTCCAGTGCTGCCGTGGCTTCGTCCACCAGCAGGATCGGCGCGCCCTTGATCAACGCACGGGCGATCGCGACACGCTGACGCTCGCCACCGGACAGGCGTGCCCCGCCCTCACCCACCGTGGTCGACAGGCCCATGGGCAGGCGCTCGATAATCTCTTGCACGCCAGCCTGCCGCGCGGCCTCCAGTACTTGTGCGTCGCTGGCGTCGGGTTTGCCGAGGCGAATGTTGTCGGCGACGCTGCCCTGGAACAGGTACGTGTCCTGGAAGATCTGGCTGATCTGCGCGTTGAGCTGCTCACCGGACATCTGTCGCACATCCACGCCTGCGATGCACACCTGGCCCTGGCTGACCTCGAAAAACCGTGCGACCAACCGCAACAGCGTGGTCTTGCCCGAACCGGAAGCCCCCACCAGCGCGGTCATGCTGCCGGGCTCGATACGCAGGCTCACCCCGCGCAGCACGTCCCGCGAACCGGCCGCGTGGCGAAAGCTCACATCGAACAGTTCCACCGAGGCATCCCGGGGAGATTGCGGCGCGCTCGGCGCCTTCAGGGGCGACGCGGCCAATATCTCGCGCACCGCCTCAAGCTGCACCCCGGCGCCGCGCAACGTTTCGCCATAGCCGGCCACCTCCAGCAACGGGTCAATGAAGCGGCTGACCAGCAACAGCGACACCATCACCGCAATCACCGAGCCCACGTGCAAGGCATTTCCCAGGTAAGCGTCAAGCCAGAGCGCGGCGGCGATCAACAAGGCCGCGAACACCACCTGCACCAGCCACATGTTCAGCAGAATCGAGGTGGCGGACAGCAGGATCAGGCGCGCCCCGGTCGCGTGCTGCTGCTCGATCGCCCGTTGCAGGAACACCGAGCTGCCGCCGCCACTGAAGGCACGCAACACCGACTGCGACTGGGCGAACTCCAGCATGCGCTGGCTGGTGTCGGCCGAGCTGCGCTGGAACGCCCGGTCGGCGCGCCGCCCAAGGCGGGCGCTGAGCCAGAACGCGCCGCCGAGAATCGGCAACGCCAGCAAGGCGATCAGGCCCATTTTCCAGTGCAGCACAAACAACGCCAGTACCAGCACCAATGGCGTCACCACGCCGCTGAGCACCGGAGTAAATACATGGGCCGGCAGCTGAGCCACGGCCATCATGCCCTGGGTCACCACCTGGTTGAGCCGCGCCGTGTTATCAGGCGTGAACCAACCGACAGGCAGTTCGGCCACATGGTCGCCGATGCGCTGGCGCCCGCCTTGCAGCACCGCCACACCCACCGCGACGCCAGCCTTTTCAACCTCGCGTCGCGTGGCCCAACACGTCGCCACCGCCGCCAGGAACACCACCAGCCACAACGCCGCTTCGGCCAGATCACCGTTGAGCATGTCGGTGAGTACCGGCACCAGGGCGGCGAGGGTCAGCCCGCACAGCGCACCGTAGAACATCACTTTCCCGACATAGCGACGGAAGACCGGCCCGTCATCGCCCAACAGTTCGATAAAGGTTTTCAGCATGTCGGCAGCGCCTGTTCGCGGGTCTGTTTGTAACCGCCCGACGCCCACAGGCGCGCATAACGGCCCTCTTGCGCGATCAGTCGAGGATGGGTGCCCTGTTCAACAATACGGCCGTTTTCCAGCACGATGATGTGGTCGGCGTGCATCACGGTATCGAGGCGATGGGCAATCACCACCAGCGTTCGCCCTTGGGCAAAGCGCGACAGCGCCTCCTGGATTGCCACCTCGTTTGCGGCATCGGCGGCGGCCGTGGGTTCATCCAGCACCAGCACCGGCGGCGCCAGCAATACTGCGCGGGCGATGCTGATACGCTGCTGCTCGCCACCGGACAACTGCGCGTCCTCGCCAATCACCGAGGCATAGCCCCGTGGCAAGCCGATGATGCACTCATGAATATTCGCGGCCCGTGCGGCCGCCTCGATTTCCTTGCGGCTGGCGCTGGGCCGGCCGAGGGCGATGTTTTCGGCAACGCTGGCGTGGACCAGGCGCACCTCTTGCAGCACAAAGCCGATCAGGTTGTAGAGCTGCGAGGTCTCGATCTGCCGCAGGTCAACGCCGCCCAGGGTGATACGCCCCTCGGTCGGGTCAAAAAACCGCAGCAGCAGGCGCGCCAGGGTCGACTTGCCCGAACCCGAGGCGCCGACGATGGCGGTTACGGTGCCAGGCTTGAGGGTAAAGCTGATGTTCGACAGTACCGGGTGCTGCGGGTCGTAGGCGTACCCGAGGTTTTCGACGCGTACTTCGGCGTCCTTGGGCAAGCGTTCGCACCCCGGCTCCACCTGCGCCAGCACCGGCGTCGCCAGCAGTGCCTGCACGCGCTGGGCCGCGCCGGTGGCGTTGTCCAGATCATGCATGATGTAACTCAGCAGCATCAGTGGCGCGCAAATGCCTGGTGCGACAATGGCGAACGGCAGCACCTCCACCGCGCTGATCCAGCCCAGGCTGACAAACACCAGGCCAAACGTCAGCACCATGGCGAGCACCGTCACCGGGGCGATCATCGCGTTGGCATTGGCCATCGTCCCCACCAGTGGCCGGGTGAACTCAACGAAGGCTTCGCTGAACTCATCTACCGCCTTGCGGTAACTGGCGTGGGCCTTGCCGGTGGCACCGAAGGCCTTGACCACCGGAATGCCGTTGACGAACTCGACCACCGCGTTATTGACCCGGGTCATGCGCTCGACAAAGGACTGCATGTGGCTGCCGCTGGCTTTCATCGCCCGGGTAAAAAACAGCAAAAACCCCGGAAACGGCAACAGCGAGACCAGCGCCATGCGCCAGTCCACCATGAACAGATAAGCCGCCGACAGCAGCACGGCCCCGGCACAACGGCCCACGGTGGTGTAGAAATGCGCAGTCAGGCTGTGCAGGGTGCCGATGTCATCCTGCATCGCCTGCTTGACCTCGCCCGACGCCCGCTCGGTGAACCAGCCCAGCGGCACCTGGCTCAGGCGCTGGGCGATGGCCAGGCGCAAGATGTGGTTGTCGGCCAGGTGCGCGACCGTCTCCGCAACTGTCATCAACAGCAGGCCCGCGAACAGGCTCGCCAGGCTGAGGCTGATGGTCAACCAGACCTCGCCCGATGCCTGGGCCATCGACGGCGCGCCGAGGGCGACCCTGGCGATATGCACAATGCCCCCCAGCGGCACCAGCGTCAGCATACTGCCCACACCGGCCAGCAGTGCCGCAGCGATCAGTCGCCCGCGCACCGGCCGCAACACTTGCGAGACCGCGCCGCGCCCCCTGGGTTTGGCCGCAGCCACATCCTTGTTACTCATGAAGTCTCCCTGACTGAATGAGCCTTTGCTCGCCCTTACCTTATCTTCCGAACGAGCGGCCAAAACCCTCAATCGAAACCTCAAGGAATTTTCAGGCAGGGGCGCGGACCGTCACCCAATAGCGGGTGCGCCGCACCACCTGGATCGGCAACGCGGCGGCCAGGTTGTCCAGCGCCAGGTCGGTATTGTCCAGGTGCAATACACCGCTGACCCGCAGCATCGCCACCTCAGGCGCACAGCGCAGTACACCGCGGCGGTAGCGTCCCAGCTCGGCGATCAGTTCGTCGAGCCGGGTGCCATCGGCCACCAACAGGCCCTTGACCCAGGCGATGCTGCGGTCAGTCACCGCCGCAGTCGGCTGTACGGTGTCCCTGGAAACCGTGGCGCCTTGACCTGCCTCCACCCGCGCACCTGCGCCATGGTCGGGCTGTACCTGCACGGTGCCCTCAAGCACGGCCAACTGGCAGTTGCCGTCGTCGCATTGGCGCAGGCTGAAGCGCGTGCCCAGGGCATGAAACACGCCCTGGCGACTCTGCACCCGAAACGGCCGGGGTGACGGCGCGGTCGTGATGAAGACCTCGCCGGCCCGCAGCAGCACCAGGCGCTGGTCGTCATCGAACTGCACGTCAATTGCTGAAGCCGGGCCCAATACCAGGCGGGTACCGTCGGGCAATACCACTTCGCGAACTTCGCCGGTGCGGGTGCTATGGCCGGCACTCGCCAGTTGCCAGGCGTCGGTGTGGCGCACGCCGTAGGTGAGGCCACCGGCTGCGACCAACAGGCCCAGCAGGCGCAGGGTGCTCCGGCGGTCGGGGGAGTCGGGAGCGTCGGGTTCGGCCAGGCTGTGCCTGGCCACCGGCGCGGGGATGCTGTGGAGTTTTTGCTCGAAGCCCAGCAGGCGCGTCCAGGCCAGTTCGTGATGGGGGTGTTCGGCGCGCCAGTGCAGGCAGTTGGCGTGGTCTTCGGCGCTGGCGTCATCGGCCCACAGGCGGGCCATCCAGGCGGCGGCGCGCTCGATGATATCCGGGGAGATTGGCTGCTCGGTCGACATTGCGAGGGTCAGCCGTACAGGGTCTGGTAGCAGGCCAGCAGGCCCGCGGCGATGTACTTTTCCACCGAGGAGACGGAGACCTGGAGCTTGGCGGCGATCTCGCGGTAGCTCAGGCCATCGAGCTTGCACAGCAACAGGGCCTGGCGCGCCTTGGGTGGCAGGCTGTGCAGGGCGGCGTCGATTTGGATCAGGGCCTCGATGGCCAGGGCGCGGGTTTCTTCATCGGGGGCGCAGGGTTCGGGCAACAGGGCCAGGGCTTGCAGGTAAGCGGATTCGATCTGGCGGCGGCGGTAGAGGTCGATGACCAGGCCGTTGGCGATCTGGGTCAGGTGTCGCCGGGATTCGCCGGTGGGCGGGAGTTGGCCCTTGCGCATGAGTTGCAGGTAGACGTCGTGGGCCAGGTCGGCGGCGTCTAATGCGTTGCCCAGCTTGCGGCGCAACAGGGTACGTAGCCAGGCGTTGTGGTCGACGTATAGATTTTCAACCTGGCGTTGAAAGGCGAACTGTCCGATGTTCACAAACCTCTCCTTTTACCCAATGGGCCCGGGGGTACTGGGGCGATTGGGCTGGTAATGATTTGCAAGACTATCGGCTCTGGGCTGCGGGTGCAATGCGGGGGGCTAGCGGGGGGGGGATGGCGGGGTTATGGGTACATATCCGTTGCTGCGGTCACGGCTGCTATTGGTTCCGCTC
>NZ_JACAQC010000038.1:38415-101901 GCF_013385345.1 Pseudomonas sp. I8001 | reverse complement strand
AAGAGCGGAACCAATAGCAGCCCTGACCGAAATAACGGATATGCACACACCACAAGCGAGCAAAAAAAAGCCCCGCGACCGAATGACGGCACGGGGCTAAAAATTGGCTGGATGCGACCAACCAAAGGAGCTCTTTAAGTCAAATCACTTGGCACTGGCAATCGTGGTACTCGGCTGCCACCCACCGCCCAACGCCTTGTAGATCGCGACGATCCCACGATACAGATCCACTTCGGCCTGAGCCTGGGAGTCCTCGGCGGCCAAACGCTCACGCTGCGCGTCCAGCAACACCAGGAAGTCCACCGTCCCTTCGCGGTAACGAATCTCCGCCAGATCCGCAGCAGCCCGGCTCGACTCACTCTGACGAATCAGCGAGACCAACCGCTGCTGGCGTTTGCCGTAATCACTGAAGGCATTCTCCGATTCTTCCAGCGCCAGCAACACCTGCTGCTCATAAGTCGCCAGGGCGCCATCCGCCTCGGCATCCGCACCACGCAACCTTGCCCGCACACTGCCCAGGTCAAACGCCGCCCAGGTAATGCTCGGACCCAGCGACCAGGCATTCGCCGCCGCCGACCCAATCTGCGAACCCCGCCCAGCGGTAAACCCGAGGAACCCACTGAGGCTCACCCGCGGAAACAGATCAGCCTTGGCCACCCCAATCCGCGCCGTGGCGGCTGCCAACTTACGCTCGGCACTGAGAATGTCCGGACGACGTTGCAGCAGTTGCCCCGGATCACCAATCGGCAACGCCTTGGCAATCGCCGGCAAATCTTTCGGGCTCAAATCCACGCTCAACTTGTCCGGCCGCTCACCGAGCAGGGTAGCGATACGATTACGCTCGCGAACTTCCTCGGCCTGCAGCTGCGGCACACTGGCTTCTACAGCCGCCAGACGCGCATCGGCCCGCACCACATCGAGCTGATCGCCCACACCGGCATCCCGCAGGCTGACCGTGATACCGCGTGAGTCTTCCTGGTTCTTCAGGTTGGCCACCGCGATTTTCTCGCGCAGTTGCGCGCCCCGCAGTTGACCGTAAGCGTCCACCAGCTCGGCAATCATCGTCACTTGCAGCTGATACAAGTCAGCTTCGGCAACCTGTTGGTCAGCGTCGCTGGCCTCCAGGTTGCGGCGGATGCGGCCGAACAAGTCCACTTCCCAGGCCATGTCCAGGCCCAGGTCATAACGCTCACTGTTGACGCGTTTGGTGGTCTGGCCCGGAATCTGGCCTTTGCCCACGTCGCTGCTGGCGCGGCTGGTGATCACCGGCATCACGTCATTGGCAGCGTCGTCACGAATCGCCCGGGCTGCCCGCAGGCGGGCAAATGCCACCCGCAGGTCACGGTTACCGTTCAGGGACTGAGTCACCAACTGGTTAAGGGTCGGGTCCTCGAACTGTTGCCACCAGATGCCTTCGAACTTCGCGTGGTCGTACTGCTTGGCGTCGGCGGCGGCCGTTACGTTGGCCGCCTCCAGTGGCTGGGTTTTATAGTCCGGGCCCACGGCACAGGCGCTCAGCGCCAGTACCAGCAAGCTCGGCAAAAATACTTTCACGCTCATTGCTGTGTCTCCAGCTTCAAGGCCTTGGCCGCTTTGCGCGCTTCACCGCGTTCAACAAACCGGCGGATCAGTACATAGAACACTGGCGTCAGCAGCAGACCGAAGAAGGTCACGCCGATCATCCCGGAGAACACCGCCACACCCATGGCATGGCGCATCTCGGCACCGGCACCGCTGGACATCACCAGAGGCACTACACCCATGATGAAGGCGAACGAGGTCATCAGGATCGGCCGCAGACGCAGACGGCAGGCTTCCAGTACCGCAGCGAGCGGATCGAGGCCTTCCTGCTGTTTATCCTTGGCGAACTCGACGATCAGAATCGCGTTCTTACAGGCCAGGCCCACCAGGACGATCAGGCCGATCTGGGTGAAGATGTTGTTGTCGCCGCCAGAGATAATCACCCCGGTGATGGCCGACAGCAGGGTCATCGGTACGATCAGGATCACCGCCAGTGGCAGGCTCCAGCTTTCGTATTGGGCGGCCAGTACCAGGAACGCCAGCAGTACGCAGAGCGGGAACACGAACAGCGCAGTGTTGCCCGAGAGGATTTGCTGATAGGTCAGGTCGGTCCACTCGTAGGTCATGCCGTTGGGCAGTTCGTCTTTCAACAGTTTCTCGATCGCCGCCTGGGCCTGGCCGGAGCTGTAGCCCGGTGCGGCGTTGCCGTTGATCTCGGCGGTGATGAAGCCGTTGTAGTGCATCACGCGGTCCGGGCCCGAGGTGTCGCTGACCTTGATGAAGGTCGCCAGGGGAATCATCTCGCCTTTGTTGTTGCGCACTTTCAGCTGGCCGATCTGGTCTTCATCCTGGCGGAACTGTTGCTCAGCCTGCACGTTGACCTGATAGGTGCGCCCGAAGCGGTTGAAGTCGTTGGCATACAACGAGCCCAGGTAGATCTGCAGGGTGTCGAAGATGTCGCTGATCGCCACGCCATGGGTCTTGGCCTTTTCGCGGTCGATGGCAGCATCGACCTGGGGCACGTTGACCGTGTAGCTGGTGAACAGGCCGAACAACTCAGGCACGCCACGGCTCTTGGTAATGATGTTCTGCACTTCTTTGTACAGCTCGTCGTAACCCAGGTTGCCACGGTCTTCGACCTGCAGGCGGAACCCGCCGATCGTACCCAGGCCCTGTACCGGCGGCGGTGGGAAGATCGCCATGTAGGCTTCCTGGATGCTGCTGTACTTGCCATTCAGTGCACCGGCAATCGCACCGGCAGACAGGCTCGGGTCTTTACGCTCATCGAACGGCTTCAAGGTCACGAACACGATGCCGTTGTTCGGGCTGTTGGTAAAACCGTTGATCGACAAGCCGGGGAAGGCGATCGCGCTTTCCACGCCGGGCTGTTTCATGGCGATGTCGGACATGCGCTTGATCACGTCTTCGGTACGGTCCAGGCTCGCGGCGTCCGGCAATTGCGCGAAGGCCACTAGGTATTGCTTGTCCTGGGCCGGTACGAAACCGGTCGGCGTGTGGGCAAAGCCCATCCAGGTCAGGACCATCAGGCCGGCGTACAGGAACAGCGCGATACCACTGCCGCGGATCACCCGGCGTACCGTGCCGACGTAACCATGGCTGGCCTTGTCGAAGAAGCGGTTGAACGGTTTGAACAACCAGCCGCCCAGCATCCTGTCGAGGAACCTGGAGAACCCGTCTTTCGGAGCGTTGTGGCCTTTGAGCAATACCGCTGCCAGTGCGGGCGACAGGGTCAGCGAGTTGAACGCCGAGATCACGGTCGAGATCGCAATGGTCAAGGCGAACTGCTTGTAGAACTGGCCGGTCAAGCCGCTGATAAATGCCGCTGGAATGAACACCGCACACAGTACCAACGCGGTCGCGATGATCGGGCCGGTTACTTCGCTCATGGCCTTTTCAGTGGCCGGGAACGGTTCCAGGCCCAATTCGATGTTCCGTTCGACGTTCTCCACCACCACGATGGCGTCGTCCACCACGATACCGATCGCCAACACCAGCCCGAACAGCGACAGCGCGTTGAGCGAGAAGCCAAACAGGTGCATCACCGCAAAGGTACCGATCAACGATACCGGCACCGCCACCAATGGAATGATCGACGCACGCCAGGTCTGCAGGAACAGGATCACCACCAGCACCACCAGGATCAGTGCTTCGAACAGGGTGTGAACCACGGCCTCGATGGAGCCACGTACGAAGACGGTAGGGTCATAGGCGATGCGGTAATCCATGCCCTCCGGGAAGCTCTGTTTCAGCTCCGCCATCTTGGCGCGCACTTCATTGGAGATGTCGATTGCGTTGGAGCCCGGGCGCTGGAAGATCGGGATCGCCACGGCCGGCTGGTTGTCGATCAACGAGCGCAGGGCGTACTGGCTGGAACCCAGCTCAACCCGTGCAATGTCCTTCAAACGCGTGATTTCGCCGTTGGCGCCGGCACGGATGACGATATTCTCGAACTCTTCCTCAGTGACCAGTCGGCCCTGGGTGTTGACCGACAGCTGGAAGCTGGTGTCATTCGGCGCAGGTTGCGCGCCCAACGCACCGGCCGCCACCTGGCGGTTCTGTTCGCGAATGGCCGTCACCACGTCGGTGGCGGTCAGGTTGCGCGAGGCGGTCTTGTTCGGGTCCAGCCACACACGCAGGGAGTAATCGCCCATGCCGAACAGCTGCACATCACCCACGCCGCCCAGCCGTGCCAGCTCATCCTTGATATTGAGGATCGCGTAGTTGGACAGGTAGAGCATGTTGTAGCGCTGGTCGGGGGAGGTGATGTGCACCACCATGGTCAGGTCGGGAGAGGCCTTGTCCACGGTAATACCGATGCGCGTCACTTCCTCGGGCAGTTTGGGCTGAGTCCGAGTTACCCGGTTCTGCACCTGCACCTGCGCGTTGTCTAGGTCGGTGCCCAGGGCGAAGGTGATGGTCAGGGTCAGCTTGCCGTCGGCAGTCGATTGCGAGGACATGTACAGCATGTTCTCGACGCCGGTGATGGCTTGCTCCAGAGGCGCGGCCACGGTTTCACCGATGACCTTGGGGTTGGCGCCCGGGAAGTTGGCACGGACCACGACGGTCGGCGGCACCACTTCCGGGTATTCACTGATCGGTAGCTGGAACAGTGAAATCGCGCCGGCGATCAGGATCAACAGCGATAGCACCGCTGCGAAGATCGGCCGCGAAATGAAGAACTTGGAAAAATTCATCTTGAGTCGTATCCCTTAACCGCGTGGAGTCGCGACACTGGCGAGCTTGGGCGCGGCTTTATCCGGCGCCACTTGCTCCAGGTTGCTGGCTTCAAGCGCTTGTCGTTGTTGTGCCAAGGCGGCGAGGGTTTCCTTGCTGGCCATCGGGATGGTTTCCGGTGCAACCGGCGACCCCGGGCGAACGCGCTGCAAACCCTTGACGATGATCGTGTCGTCCTTGGTCAGGCCGCTGCGCACGATGCGCAAACCTTCGATCTTCGGACCCAGCTCCACCGCGCGGTAGGCAGGCTTGTCGCCGTCCATCACCAGCACGAATTTCTTGCCCAGGTCGGTGCCCACGGCTTCGTCGCTGATCAGCACGGCGGAGTAGGTGCCACTGCCTACCAGCTTCAGGCGCGCATACAGGCCTGGGGTGTATTCGCCCTTGCTGTTATCAAACACGGCGCGACCACGAATGGTGCCGGTGGCCGGGTTGACCTGGTTGTCGACGAAGTTCATCTGGCCCAGGTGCGGGTTGCCGTCTTCATTGGACAGGCCCAGGTACACCGGGGTGGTCGCGCCACGGCGACCCTGGCGCGCGAGCTCGGTGTACTTGAGGTACACACGTTCATCGGCGTCGAAGTAGGCGTAGACCTTGTCGGTGGACACCACGCTGGTCAGCGCGGTGACATCGGCGGTCACCAGGTTGCCGGCGGTGATCTCGGCACGGCTGACGCGGCCGCTGATGGGCGAGCTGACACGGGTGAAGCTCAGGTTCAGCTTGGCCAGGTCCAACTGCGCCTGGATGCCGGCGACAGTCGCATGGGCTTCCTGGGCGGCGGTGGTGCGCGAGTCGGCCAGCTCGGCGGAGATCGCATTGCTCTGGCGCAGGCGTTCGCCGCGCTGGGCTTCGTTATCGCTGCGGGTGGCGGCGGCCTTGGTTTGTGCGAGTTGTGCTTCGAGGCGGCGCACTTCGGCCTGGAATGGGCGTGGGTCGATCTGGAACAACAGGTCGCCCTTCTTGACCAAGGCACCTTCGGTGAAGGCGACCTGATCAATCTGGCCCGACACGCGCGGACGGATCTGCACGGTTTCCGGCGCTTCGAGCCGGCCGGTGAATTCGTCCCACTCATTGACCGGTTGTTCCAGCACCTTGGCCACGCTGACGTGGCTTGGTGGCATGGCGGCTGCCTGTTCGGGCGCTTTGCCGCAGGCGCTCATCACCATCACGGCCAAAATGGCCAAGGGATAGCGCAAATGTTTGAGTGACTGTTCCATGAGGTGCATCCGCCAATGTATTTAAGATGGGCGGATCATGCTCGGCAGGGTGCTATCTCACGAATCGAATGAAACAAAGGTAACTATCATTCGGAATGATATAAGCGTAAAGCGAGCCCTCTAGCATGGGGCTTTCGTTAGGGAGCTATCAATGCTGTTGATGACAAAGGACTGTTGCGCAAGATGCAAGGAACAGCGCGCCGCATAAATTGTCGGGCGTGTCTGCTATTCAAATGTACAGAGCGCCGGGTTGGTTGCCGTGCATTCGTTGCCTGACCATGCGCTGCCCAGAGGCCTGGCATTGAGCTGGTTTTTCAGGGTCATGCTTACCGGTTCATGGTTCTGATCCAGGTAGTGGCATGCCACAGACGACTGGCCCTGGCTGCTTTGGATCACCGCCTTTTCAAAGTGGACCTGGTGCAGGTCCTTCTGCTCTGTCATCGGGTTTTGCCCGGTCCATTGCCGACCGTCCGTGCCGGACGCGGTGTAGGCGACCACTTCGCCGGTCGGCGTCTTTTTGTACGTATCTTTAAGGGCATCGGTGGGCGGGCAGGCGCCAGTGCCAGCGTAGACGTTGCCCATCAACGCCATCAGGGCAATCACGAGGGCTGAGGTTTTCCTGAGCTGCCTGTTCATCACGCGTGCTCCTGGTCTGGAGTAACTGTGAGGTAAAGACTAGCCCAAACGGGCAACGCCGGAAGGCGCTAAATCCACACGTCGTTGATTGCCGTGCGCTCGCCACCCTCGCTGCCGGTGTTCAGCACGCCGCAGGGTTCGATCAACAGCAACTTCACCTCACCCAATGCGTGCGGCTTGTGCTCGACGCCCTTGGGCACCACGTACATTTCCCCTTGGCTGATGATCACCACGCCGTCGCGGAAGTCGATGCGCAGGGTGCCTTCGAGGACGATAAAGGTTTCATCGGTGTCGGCATGGTCGTGCCAGATGAAGTCACCTTCGATCTTCACCACCTTGAACTGGTAGTCGTTCATCTGCGCGACGACCTTGGGCGCCCATTGCTCGCTGAACAGGGCGTATTTCTGGGCGAAGTTGATCGAGGCGTAATTCGTCGAAGCGTGGGAGGCGGGCATTTTAGGTTCCAGGGTTTCAGGACATTGGAGCCTTAAGTTAGGCCTAACGGCTGGCCGGATATTGAATGATCGTGCAGCGACAGCTCATCCACTATCCGCTCGATCAACACCCTGACACGGCGCGGTTGAACCCGTGTCGGCGGATAGATGATGTTCAGCGCGGTACTACCCAAATCATAGTCAGCCAGCAGCTCGACCAATCGCCCGGCCTCAAGGTCGGCGCGCACGTCCCACACCGATTTCAGGCAAATGCCATGGCCCGCCAGGCACCACTGGCGTACCAGCGCACCGTCGTTCGCCACCCGCCGGCCCTGGACCAGCACCCGATGGGCGTGCCCGTGCCGCTTGAAGGTCCATTCCCGCGAAATATTGATGCCGAAGCGCATCACCAGGCACTCGTGGCGCGCCAGATCCTCGGGGTGTCGGGGCGTACCATTGAGCGCCAGGTAGTGGGGTGACGCACACAGCACGCGACGGTTTTCGCCAATCGGCCTGGCATGCAGGGTGCTGTCCGCCAGCTCGCCGTAGCGCACCGCGAAATCGATGCCCTGGCTCACCGGATCGGCGTAGCCGTCGCTCAGGTTCAGGTCAATGCTGATCTCGGGATGCTCCAGCATGAATGCGGCGAGGATCGGTTCGATGTATTGGCGCCCGAGGTCTTCCGGGGCGCTGAGGCGAATCGGCCCGGACAGGGTGTGGGTGCCATGGCGAATGCTGCTGTGCAGCTCGTTGGCCTCTGCCAGCAAGCGGCGGGCGCCTTCCACCAGCAAGCGGCCTTCGTCCGTCAGGTTGATCGCCCGGGTGGTGCGGTTGAGCAGGCTGGCGCCATAGAAACCCTCCAACTGCGCGAGCCTTTCCGAGACAGAGGCGGGTGACAGTCCCAGCTCTCTACCCGCTGCCGACAACCCGCCTTTTTCCACAATCAGCAAAAACAACTCAAGGTTCTTCAGCAGCATTGTTCGGTATTTCCGAAAGTGGTTTTTGATTTCGACTCAATTATCAAGTTAAGCCAAAAGAACTAGTTTTGCATCCATCGTTAACCATCGGAGTGACTGACATGTCATCCAATTCTTCGAAAATGCCCATCCAGGTCTGGGTGCTGACCCTGGCGGCTTTCGCCATCGGCACCGCCGAGTTCGTGATTGCCGGATTACTGACCCAGGTCTCCCACAGCTTGAACATCAGCGAAGGGCAGGCTGGCAGCCTGATTACCGCCTACGCGCTGGCCATCGTGGTCGGAGGCCCGGTGCTGACCATCTGGCTCTCGCGCTACGAAAAACGCACGGTGCTGTGGTTGTTGATGGCGGTGTTCGTCGGCGCCAACGTAATGACTGCCCTCAGCAGCGACTACAGCGTGTTGCTGGTCAGCCGGGCGATTGCCGGGCTGACCCAGGGGCCGTTCTACGGGATCGGCGCGGTGGTCGCGACGCGCCTGGTGGCCAGCGGCATGGAAGGCCGCGCCGTCGGCCAGATGTTTGCCGGGCTGACGTTGGCCAACGTGCTGGGCGTTCCCGCCGGCTCGTGGATTGGCAATCAATATGGCTGGAGCACCGCATTCCTGATAGTCGCCGCGTTGGGCGTGCTCGCGTTGCTGGCAATCATTGTGTCGATCAAGCGCCAGGGCACCGAGCAGTCAGTGTCGTTGATCAACCAGTTGGCGGTGTTCCGTAACCGCAACCTGCTGGCCAGTCTGATGTTCACGGTGCTCGGCTGGGCCGGGTTCATGGCCTTTTATGGCTATATCGCGCCGATCGCCGAACAGGTGGCCGGGTTTGATTCGACGATGCTGACCGCTGTGCTGGTCGTGGTCGGCATTGGCCTGGTAGTCGGCAACAGTCTCGGGGCGCGTACCGCAGACGCCAACTTGCGCTTTTCGCTGATGTTCTGGCCGGCGGCGATGATCGTGACACTGATCGCCGCAGGCCTTGTGGCGCCCTACAAGTGGCCGTTCCTGGTGACCGCGTTCCTCTTCGGTATCGCCTCGTTCGCCAACGTGCCATCCATGCAAATGCGCGTGATGAAGCACGGCGGCAAGGCCCCGGAGCTGGCTGCCACGGCGAATATCTCGGCCTTCAACCTGGCCAACGCCCTGGGCGGCATCATCGGCGGCATCGTGGTGGACAGCCACTGGGGCTCGGCGGCGATTCCGTTTGCGGCTGCGGCGATTCCATTGCTCGGTGTGCTGTTCATTGTTTCCCAGGAAGGCGCGGGTAAAGCCACCCGGCCTGCAGCGATTGCCTGATCCCCTGAATTCAGTATGAGGTGAACCAACATGGACAAAACCGATAACCCGCATCGTCGTACTTTCCTCGCCCAGGCCGGCGCAGGTGCTGCTGTTCTGGCCGCAGGATCGCTGCTCGGCCCGGCCGCTGCCAAAGCTGCGGTGACAGGGCCGGGCAACGCTGCCCCCGCGGCGACTGCCGGCAAGGCAATCGGGCGTTTCTGGCCAGGGGACACCCGGCTGGTGGTGTCCATTTCCATGCAATTCGAGGCAGGCGGCCAACCGCTCAAGGGCACTGACAGTCCGTTTCCCCACGTGGATTTTCCCGACAGTGTTCCGGAGGATGTGGCCACCAATACCTGGTTTGCCTATGGCTACCGTGAAGGTATTCCGCGGATGCTTGATCTCTGGGACCGGCATGGGGTGAAAGTCACCTGCCACATGATCGGCGACGCCGTAAAGCGCAACCCAGCGCTGGCCCGGGAGATCGTCGCCCGTGGGCACGAAGCCTCGGGGCATGGCCCGCACTGGAGCTCGCAATTTGCCATGAGCCGGGATGAAGAGCGCACTTTCCTGCGCCAGGCCGCGAGCATGTTGCAGGACGTCACCGGTCAGCCGGTCACCGGCTACAACTGCAACTGGCTGCGGCGCGGGCCCAATACCTTGTCGTTGTTGCAGGAGCTGGGCTACGTCTATCACATTGATGATGTGAGTCGCGATGAGCCGTTTATCGAGCAGGTCAATGGCAAGGACTTTGTCGTGGTCCCGTATACCCTGCGCAACAACGACATCGTGTTGATTGAGGGGCGCAATTACTCGCCCTCGAAATTCCTTCAACAGGTCAAGCTGGAGTTCGACCAGCTCTACCTGGAAGCCGGAAGCCGACGCCGCATGATGGCGATCAGTGCCCACGATCGCATCAGCGGTACGCCGCAAATGGTCAGGGTCTGGGACGAGTTTCTGCGGTACGCCAACAGCCATCCCGGCGTGGCGTTCATGCGCAAGGACGCCATCGCTCAATACACCTTGAAAAGCCCCCTCAGCCTCAGGGAAAGCGAAACCATCTGAGTTCGTTCTCTTCGCCTTTAAAGGATGTGCCCGTATGCAACGTTCCATTCCCCTTATCGCCGCCGGATTCCTGGCCCTGACCCTCTCCGGCGTGGCGTTTGCCACCACCGAACTGGTGACGCCGGGTGTCCTGGTGGTGGACAAGAGCCTGACCGCCGCGCAACTGAAGATCATGGAAACTGTCGCCCGGCGTTACGACACTTTCTGGAATACCGGTGACGAGAGCCTGGCCCGTGAAGCGCTGGCGCTCAACTTCATCGATAAAACACCGCCCGCCGGGCGCAAACAAGGGCCGGAGGGACCGCTGCTGGCCTCCCGTGCGTTTCGCGGCGCGGTGCCGGACCTGAGCTGTGAAGTAGAGCAAATGATCATTGCCGGCGACCGCGTGGTGGCACATTTGCATTTTCGCGGGCACTTCACCGGTTCCTTTGGTCAGATCAAGGGCACTGGGCAGGTCGTAGACTTTATTGCCACCGACATTTACCAGATCGGCAAGGGCAAGATCGTCGCCAACTGGCACATCGAAGACAACCTGACGCTGATGAAGCAGTTGGGTGCGCTCTGACGGGAGGGCTCTGCACATGACCGTTCACTACCTTGATCACTTCACGCTCCGCACGGAGCATGTCGACGCGACGGTGAGTTTCTATCGTGACGCCCTCGGCCTGGAGGAGGGCTGGCGCCCGGCGTTTCCTTTTCCGGGCAGTTGGCTTTATTCAGCAGGTCGCCCGCTGCTGCATATCGCCAGCCTGCAGGGCAGCGCCGCGCAGCTTGAAACGTATCTTGGGGTGCGTGCTGCCGGCGACGGCTCAAGTGCGCTCGATCACATTGCATTGCGCTGCAATGACCTTGAAACTCACCGGCAACGCCTGCACACGCTAGGGCTGCCTTTTACCGAGCGGGTGGTGCCGGAGCTGTTCGAGCACCAATTGTTTGTCGAAGACCCCAACGGGATCAGGGTCGAGCTGATCTTTGCTTACCCGGCGGCCTGAGGTGGCTGGCCGGATTTCCCGGCCAACTGTTGGCTGGGCAACAGCAGTCGGACAGTTGTGGTTTGGGCGGGACAGCGCAACGTCATCCAATGTTTTCATCTGCTTGATTTTATTCGAAATAATTTATGGCATGGGCTCTGCAATGCACACAGGTGAACCCTTTCACCCGTTGCTCAGCGGAGCCCTGTATGCCTTGCACCTTTTTCTCGCGTTCACGTTACATCTTGCTCGGCGCAGCGTTGTTGCTGGGCCACGCCGCCGTGTCCCAGGCCGCCGAGGGCGATGACGCGGTGCCGTCCCTGGCCGGCAAGCGCATTGCCGTGAGCATGACCGGCACCAGTCACTACTTCGATATCAAGGCCTTCCAGGCCCAGGTCGACGAGATCAAGCGCCTCGGCGGCACGCCCATCACCCTCGACGCCGGGCGCAATGACAAGAACCTGGTGACCCAACTGCAAACCGTGGTCACCCAGAAACCCGATGCGGTGATCCAGACCCTCGGCACCCTGAGCGTGATCGACCCGTGGCTCAAGCGCATCAGCAAGGCCGGCATCCCGCTGTTCACCATCGACGCGCCGTCGCAGTACAGCCTCAACAACACCACCTCGGATAATGTCGCCACCGGCAAGGCCCTGGCCGATCAGTTGATCAAGGATGCCGGCGGCAAGGGCAAGATCCTGGTGTTCAACGGCTTCTACGGCGTGCCGGTGTGCGCGATTCGCTACGACCAGTTGAAGCTGGCGCTCAAGGATCACCCGCAACTGGAAATCATCGAGCCGGAGCTGCGGGATGTGATCCCCAACACCGTGCAGGATGCCTATTCCCAGGTGTCCGCATTGCTCAACAAGTACCCGGCCGGCAGTGTCTCGGCGATCTGGGCGGCGTGGGACATTCCGCAACTGGGGGCAAGCAAGGCGTTGATCGACGCCAAGCGCACCGAGATCAAGACCTACGGCGTGGACGGTACGCCGGAGGTACTGGAGCTGCTCGGCCAGGCCAATTCGCCGGTGGGCGCGGTAGTCGCCCAGCAACCGGCGCTGATCGGCAAGACTGCTGTGCAGAACGTGGCCCGCTACCTGGCCGGGCAGCGCGACCTGCCCAAGGAAACCCATGTGCCGACGCTGCTGACCACCGCCGCCAACCTGGCGCAGGTCCAGCAACTGCGGGGTGATTGATGGCCGCGTTGCACTTGCAGCACCTGCGCAAACGCTTCGGCGCCACCCTGGCGCTGGATGATGCGAGCCTGAAGGTCGAGCGCGGCACCATTCACGGCCTGGTGGGCGAGAACGGTGCAGGCAAGTCGACCTTGATCAAGGTCCTGGCGGGGATCCACAAAGCGGACTCGGGGCAGGTGAGCATTGACGGCCAGCCGTATGCCGCACTGTCGCCGCGCCAGGTGGACGCGCTGGGCGTGCAGTTCATCCATCAGGAGCGGCTGTTGCCGGCGAGTTTTACCGTGGGCGAGGCGTTGTTTTTCGGCCATGAATTACGCCGTGGTCCGTTTGTCGACCGGCGCCGGCAGCAGCGCGAGGCCGAACGTTTGCTGGCGGAATATTTTGAGCTGCAACTGCCCGCCGACGCGTTGGTAGGCGAGCTGAACAGCGCCGAGCGCCAGGTGCTGCAAATCACCCGGGCGTTGATTCGCCAGCCGAAGATCCTGGTGTTCGACGAGCCCAGCGTGGCGCTGGTCAAGCGCGAAGTCGACCAACTGCTGCGGATCGTCAAGCGCCTACGGGACCAGGGTTTGTCGATTCTCTACATCTCCCATTACCTGCAGGAAATCGACAGCCTGTGCGATGAAGTGACGGTGTTGCGCAATGGTCGAGATGTGGCCGTGGTTGAGCCACGGCACACCTCCAGCGCGCAGATTGCGCGGTTGATGGTCAACCGCGAGGTCCAGGAGATGTACCCCAAGGCGCAGGTCGAGCTTGGCGAACCATTGCTGCAGGTGCGTGGGCTGAACCTGGCCCGGCGCTACCGGCAGATCGACCTGGAATTGCGTCGGGGCGAGATCGTCGGCCTCACCGGGCTGGTCGGGTCGGGCGCCAAGGACCTGCTCAAGACCCTGTTCGGTCTGGTGCGCGCCGACAGCGGCAGCATTCATCTGGAGGGGCGTTTGTTGCGCCTGCGTTCACCCGGAGAAGCCATTGCCCAAGGGATTGCACTGGTGCCGGAAGAACGCCGCAGCCAGGGGATTTCACCGCTGCTGTCGGTGCTGGAAAACCTCACGCTCGCCGGGCTTGGGCGTTTCAGTCGCTGGGGGTTACTGAGCCAGCGTAAGGAGCAGGCCGAAAGCCTGCGGCTGATCGACGAGTTGGCGATCAAGACGCCGGGCCCGCAGGCTGCCGTCAGCCAGCTCAGCGGCGGCAACCAGCAGAAAGTCGCCCTGGGCAAATGGCTGAGCCGGCGCTCGGCGGTGTACCTGTTGGACGAACCGTGCGTAGGTGTGGACGTCGGCGCCAAGGTCGAGATTTATCGCGTGATCGGGCGGCTGGTGGAAGAGGGCGCAGCGGTGCTGGTGCTGTCTTCGGATTTGCCCGAGCTGTTGGGGATCTGCGACCGCATCCTGGTGCTCCATCGAGGCGAAATAGCCGGGGAGTTCCATGCCGGTGAGGCGGACAGTGATCAACTGTTGGCGTGTGCCACGGGTGCGGTGCAGTCCACAGTGGCTGTGCAGGTGAAACCGGAGGTGGTGCATGTCCCTGCTTGAAGCTGCTACTCCTGGCTTGTCCCAACGGTTATGGGTACTGCTGTTGCGGCGCGGCTCGGTGGGCGTATTCCTCGCGATTTTGCTGGGCTTTGCCGTCGCCGCGCCGAACTTCTTTTCAGTCGGCAATATCGCGAATGTGTTCAGCCAGTCGGCGATCCTCGGCGTACTTGCCTTCGGCCTGACCTGCGTGATTATCGGCGGCGGCTCCAACGTGGTGGCGGGCGGGCTTGATCTGTCGCTGGCGGCCAATTTGGGCTTGTGCGCGGCGGTGTTCAGTCGACTCAACAACGCAGGCCTCGACCTGTGGGCAAGCCTGCTGCTGACCTTGGGTTGCGGCCTGGCGGTGGGCCTGCTCAATGGCCTGGCCGTGGTGGTGCTGCGCTTGCCACCGTTGCTCGCAACGCTGGCAAGCATGAATGTACTGGCCGGGCTGGAGCTGGTCCTCACCGAAAACACCGTGGTCTCGACTGACTCACCGTTGCTCGACCTGCTCAGTGGCGGGACCTGGCTGGGCGTGCCGGCACTCGCCTGGGTGTTGCTGGTGACGGCCTTTGTGTTGACGCTGCTGATCCAGCACACCGCCTATGGGCTGCGCCTGCATGCCGTCGGCGAGTACCCGCACGCTGCCGAGGCCGCCGGGATTCGAGTGCCGGCCTACGTACTCTCCAGTTATTTGCTGTCTGGGCTGTGTGCCGCGGTGGCGGCTTTGTGTTCAGCGGCATTTTTCAGCGGCAGCACCACCGGCTCCGGTGACATGCTGTTGTCGGTGGTCGCCATAGCCTTTCTTGGCGTGGTGTTTTCCCGGCGACTGGTAGCAAGCATCCCCGGCACCTTGCTCGCGACGCTGTTGATCGGCTTTTTGATCAACGGGTTTCAGTTGCTCAACGTATCGAGCTTCTGGGTCAGCGGTGTCCAGGGCGTGCTGATTCTGCTGGTGGTCGCCGCTTCCAGCGCATTGAACCGGGGAGAACATTCATGAGTCAGGTATCCATCCTGCAAGCCCATGGCGGCTGGCGTTCGCTGTTGCCCCTGACGTTGCCGCTGGTGTTCGTGGCCATCGTGGTGGTGTTTGCCTGGCAGGCCCCGGGGTTTCTCAGTGGCGGCAACCTGAAAAGCCTGGTGCTGAATAACTTCGTGCTGCTGGCGATTGTTGCGATCGGCATGACCTATGCGGTGGCGGCCGGTGGCATCGATCTGTCGGTAGGCACCGCACTGGATTTCGCCAGCTTCAGCTTCGTGGTGTTGCTTAACGCCGGGCACGGGCTGGGTGTGGCGATTGCCGGTGCGTTGGCCGCCGGTCTGCTGGTAGGACTGTTCAATGCCGGCTTGATCGCGGGGCTGCGGATCAGCCCGTTCCTGGCCACCCTCGGCACCTTGTTTATCGGCACCAGTGCCCAGCAACTGCTCTCGGACGGCGGCCAGCCAATTTATATCGCCCAGGGTTTCAAGCCGGAACTGGCGAGCTTCAGCCCTTTGGGCGTGCCCTTGCCGCTGTTGATCGTGCTGGTATTGGCCGTGGTCTACGGCCTGTTGCTGGCCCGTGGACGCCTGGGGCGCGAACTGCTGGCCCAGGGTACCCAGCCGCTGCTGGCGTATTACTCGGGGTTGTCGGTGCGGCGCATCGTCACCACCACGGTGCTGGCGGCGGCGCTGGCGTGCGCGGTGGCGGGGATCCTGCTCAGTTCGACGGTGAGCGCCTACGTGCCGCTGTCGGGCAATGCGTTCCTGCTGAATGCGATTGGTGCGGTGTTTATCGGCACCACATTGAACCGCCAGGGCCGCGCGAATATTCCGGGCACGTTGCTGGGGGTGCTGTTCATCAACGTCATCGCCAATGGCTTGCTGTTGATCGGCTGGAACTTCTACTGGCAGCAGGTGGCAACCGGCGTGCTGATTTTTATCGTGCTGGCCTTCAGTTTTGTCAGCCGCAGGATTGCGCAGAACACCTGAGGCGCGGCGCCCCAGGTGCGGGCCTGCCCTTTACTTTTCCCAGTCGGCCTTGGCAATCAACAGGCCATGGTTGCCGTTATAGGCGGCGCGCTCGGGTTGTTTCCAGCCCTCCAGCAGCGCGTCGTCGAGGCGGTAGATTTCCACCCCCAGCGGACGGCAGACCTTCAACGGGTCTTCCGCATCCGGGCCCCACATCGGCAGCGACAGGTCGCCACCGGGGCAGGTGGAGAGGGCACACAGCAGGTCGATTTCGGCGAAGAACTCCAGATAGTCGCCCTGCTTGGCCGGGCAGGCTTTCATGAAGTACATGTCGTCGTGATTGAGGCCGGTGCACTGGAAAATGTTCAGCACGTCGTGCACGTCGAACTCGGTCAGGCCATGGGGCAGCACGGCGCGGGTCAGGTTGGAGTGGCAGTGGTGGTGGAAGTCTTCGCCCGTGAGCATCTTGTTCACGTAAGGGTCGCAGCGCGTGCCCAGCAAATCATGCAGGCGCCCGCCGTGTTCGTCGATGCCATAGTCGGCCAGGCTGTCATCGGTGATGGTGACCATCGGCCGCAAAAACGGCAGGTTCGACCACAGGCGGTCGTAGGTGGTGACGTGCGCGCCTTGCAGCTGGCGGGTGCGTGCCGCCCACATGCGTTCGCGGGGGTCGTTGGCGCTCCACACGTTGAAGTCGCCAACCTGCGGGCCAACCGGCGTGGTCACGCGGAACACATGGCCTGCCGGTACTTTCCAGGCTCGGCCGGTGCGGATCGGCACTTCGAATTGCTCGATCAGGGTGCGCCCGTCCCGGGACTCGCGCACGCGGTCATAGAAGGCTTTGTCGACCTGCAAGGCAGCGCCTTTGCTGACTTGGTAGGCCGCTGGGTAGTCCTTGTACATGGTGGGTCCTCGCTTCAGGGTTTTGGAATGCTGCTCAGGATGTCCAGCAGCAGCGATTCGGAGTCATTGAGGTAGCTGGCCAGGGCTTCGCCGGCGGCTTGCTTGTGGCCGTCAACCAGCAAGTCGTGAATCTGCCGGTCGCGCTCCAGCCAGGGCTTCTGGAAGGTTTCCTCGCTGGGCGCGTTGGAAAACACCAGGCGCATCTGGGCTGCAATATGGGTAAAAAACTCGTCCAGCAACGGGCTGCGCATCAGCCCGACAATGTGTTGATGAAAGCGCAGGCTGTGGGTGCCGAAGGCTTGCCAGTTCTCGCGGTCCTGGGCCAGTTGCGCAGCCTCGATGGACTCCAGCATCAGGTCGGACTGGTATTCGCGCAGCGGCTTGCTGGCGGCGATGGCCTGCAGCTCCAGGGTGCGTCGCACCTTGAAGATGTCACGCACTTCCTCCACCCCCAGGCGGCGCACGATCACGCCTTTGTTGCGCACGTAGCTGGTCAGGCCTTCGCGGCCCAGGTGGTGCAAGGCTTCACGCACCGTGTTGCGCGAGGCGTTGTAGGCGTTCACCAGTTCGCTTTCCACCAGCGGCATGCCGGGCAGCAGGCGGCCGCCGATGATGTCTTCGCGCAGTTCGATGGCAACCTGGTCGGCCAGCGACAGGCTGGGTTCCTTGGCTTGGCTCACGTCGGGGCTCCTTGGGCTCACGCCAGTTGGACGTCTTTGAGGAACTTGGTCATGCGTTCGCTGCGTTGCTCGAGCATGTCACGCGGTGCGGCGTCCTGGATAATCTCGCCGCCTTCCATGAACACCACACGATCGGAAAGCTTGAACGCGAAGTTCATTTCATGGGTGACGATGACCATGGTCATGCCCTCGCGAGCCAATTCCTCGATTACCGCCAGTACGTCGCCCACCAGTTCCGGGTCGAGGGCTGAGGTGGGTTCATCGAACAGCATCACCGAAGGCCGCATCGCCAGGGCGCGGGCAATCGCCACCCGTTGCTGTTGGCCGCCGGATAGCTGGTGCGGGTATTTGCCGGCGTGCTCCAGCATGCCGACCTTGCGCAACAGGGCCAGGCTCAACAGGCGCAGTTCTTCGCCGCTACCATGGGCATGGTAGACCGGCGCGAGCATCACGTTCTCAAGGGCGGTTTTATGCGGGAACAGGTTGAACCCCTGGAACACCATGCCGACATGCACGATGCCGCGCATATGCACCTTGTGCCCCAGCGCGCCTTGCGGCTCCTGGCTGCCACGCAGGAACGGCTGGCCTTGCAGGGTGATTTCGCCACGGTCGAGGCTTTCGAGGCCGTTCATGGTACGAATCAGCGTAGTCTTGCCCGAGCCTGACGGGCCGATGATCGACACCACCTCGCCCCAGCGCACATTCAGTTCGACGCCCTTGAGCACTTCCAGCTCGCCATAGGCCTTGCGCACCCCGCGAGCCTGCAAGGCAAACTCACCGGGCTCGGCCTGGCCGGGGGCACGACGCGTGGCCACCTGGTCGAGCACGGCGGGGGCGATGGCCTTGGGTTTGCGCCGGGTCACGTCCAGGTGGTTCTCCAGCACCCGCAACAGCCAACTGAACACCGTCACGATGAACACGTAATAGAACGCCACGGCCAGCATGGTCTCCATCACCAGGAAGTTCTGGGTGTAGAGTTGTTGGCCCACCAGCAGGATTTCCGAAAGCGAAATCACCGACACCAGCGAGGTGAGTTTGACGATGGTGATGTATTCGTTGGCCAGTGTGGGCAACGCAACCCGCAGCGCCTGCGGCACCACAATCAACCGCTGCACGCCGCGATAACCAACACCCAGCGCCTTGCCGGCTTCGCGCTGCCCCTTGACCACCGCCAGCAGGCCGCCCCGATGGATCTCGGCGATGTAGGCCGCCTCACTCAGCACCAGGGCGATCAGGCCCGCGGAGTAGGGGCTGGACAACACCACGCTGGTGGACGGAAACACCTGCGGCAGGTTGTAGACGAAGATCAACAGCACCAGCAACGGCAGGCTGCGGAAGAACCAGATGTAGACGCCGGCGGAGTCCCGCAGCCAGCGGCGCTCCGACTGCCGCGCCAGGGCCAGGAAAAACCCCAGCACAATGCCCAGCAGCCAGGTTTCCAGGCTCAGTTCGACCACGGTGCCGACGGCTCGCCAGAAGTCGCCGTTCCATAACAAGCCCAGGGTGTAGTGCCAATCGAATTGCATAAAGGTGCTCCGCGTTTCAGTTACCCAGTGCCGCACTGATCTCGGCGGCGTTCGGCTCGGCCAGGTTGTAGCGCGCCAGCAGCTTGCCGTAGCTGCCGTCCTGCTTGATCTGGCTCAGGGCACCGGTCAGCGCCTGGAGCAGTGCAGGGTTTTCCTTGCGCACCGCCAGGCCGACCACCACCGGGTAGATCAACTCGCTGGAGCTGATCACGGTTTTGCCTTGCAGTTTTTCCACGGTGATCTTGGCAACCGCCGCGTCTTCCATCTGCACGTCCACCGCCTGGGCGAGCAGGGCCTGGGCGGCTTCCGGAGACGTCGGGAACTCACGCGACTCGATCGCCGGCTTGCCCGCAGGAAGGCAGTAGTCCGCCGAAACCTTGTTCAGCTTTGGCACCCACGACGCGCCCTTGATCGACCCGACGCGCTTGCCGCACAGGTCTTCCGGGCGCTGGGGCTTGAAGTCGCCGGCACTGAGCACCATCAGCGAAGAACCGGTCTTCAAGTAGCTGAGGAAATCCACCTGTTTGGCGCGCTCGGGGGTGACGTACAGCGCCGAGGCCACCACGTCGAAACGCCGGGCGTTGACGCCGAGGATCAGGTTGGCGAAACGGGTGTCGAGAAAACGTGGTTTGAGCCCCAGTTGCTTGCCCATCAGTTGCATGAACTCCGGGTCGAAACCGGCCGGGGTCTTTTGCTCAAGGTAGGTGTAAGGCGGGTAGGTGAGGTCAGAGCCGATGGACAGCTCGCCCGGTTTCAGGGTGCCCTTGATTTCGGCAGCCGACAGCAGCGGCGTCACGCACGCCAGGGTGATCGCTAGCGCCAATGTGCGCAGGGTGTTCTTGCCCGTCAGACCTTTTTGCATGTTCGTCGCCTCGGTTGCTGGATGCAGGGAGATTTGGATTGTTCAACAATTCTGCATTAGCTAATAAGCGGTTATCGTGCCAACTAATGACTTTTCCAGGTTTTTGATGGGTTTTGACGCGTGAGACAGCCATTTTTTGTAAGCGCGCACCCCAATTCGGGGCAATTCGTTACCGGGCGCCACGTTGTGAGGCAGGCATTTCGCGGACCATAAAGGACGCACTTATTGATAAAGTGCCGGTTCGAAACCATGAGTGAACAGCAATGACGTCGACCTCCCAACGCCGCTCAACCCTGATTGCCTTGTTGGTCGCCGTCACCTTCTTCATGGAGAACCTCGATGCCACCGTGATCGCGACCGCGTTGCCGGACATCGCCAAAACCTTCGGCGTGGGCGCGGTGGACGTGAACATCGGTATGAGCGCCTACATGCTCGCCGTCGCGGTGTTCATTCCGATCAGCGGCTGGCTGGCCGACCGCTTTGGCTCGCGGCGGGTATTCGGTTGGGCAATCGTGCTGTTCAGCCTGTCGTCACTGCTGTGCGGGTGGAGCGACAGCCTGCAGGCCTTCGTCGCCGCGCGCGTGTTGCAGGGCATCAGCGGCGCGATGATGGTGCCGGTGGGGCGCCTGGCGGTGCTGCGGGCTACCGAGAAAAAAGACCTGGTGCGGGCGATTTCATTCATCACCTGGCCCGGCCTGGTGGCGCCGATACTCGGGCCGCCGGTGGGCGGGTTTATCGTTACCCACGCGTCCTGGCCGTGGATTTTCTACCTCAACCTGCCGCTGGGCCTGCTGGCGCTGATCGCCACGCTGGTACTGATCCCCAAACACGACGAGGTCACGTCCCGCTCATTCGATTTCAGCGGCTTCCTGCTGGTGGGTGTCGCCAGCGCGGCGCTGTTGTACGGCGTGGAACTGCTCGGGCAAAGCCGTGGCAGCTTGTTGCAGGGCCTGTTACTCAGCGCTGCAGGCGTAATGCTCGGCGCCTTTGCCTGGCGCCATATGCGCCGGCATGCCCAACCATTGCTGGCGCTGGGTGTGGTGAGTGTGCGCACCTTCAGTGTGTGCCTGTGTGGCGGGTCGATTTTTCGGGTGGCCATCAGCACCTTGCCGTTCCTGCTGCCGCTGATGTTTCAACTGGCGTTCGGCCTTTCTGCATTCGATGCGGGGTTGCTGGTGCTCGCGGTATTTGCCGGCAACCTGGCGATGAAGCCGTTCACCACGGCGGTGATGCAGCGCTGGGGCTTTCGCTCGGTGCTGATGATCAACGGCATCCTTGGCGTGCTCGCGATTGCGGCCTGTGCGCTGCTGGACGAGCGCATGAGCTGGGCGCTGATCCTGTTCATTCTGTTCGTGGGTGGCCTGTCACGCTCCATGCAGTTCACCTTGTTCAACACCCTGGGGTTCGCTGATATACCCAAGGCGCAGATGAGCGACGCCTCAACCTTGTTCAGCATGTTCTTCCAGCTGAGCATGGCCATGGGCGTGGCGATTGGCGCGCTGTTGTTACGTTTTGCCATGAATTTTCACGGCAATACCGGGCAGGCCGCCACCGCCGATTTCCAGCTGACGTTTCTTCTAGTGGCGGTGATCGCCGGCGTGGCGCTGCTGGATAACCTGCGGCTGCCGCCCCAGGCCGGTGAGTCGGTTTTGCAGCGAAAGTGAACCCACGATACCTTCGGGGTATGAAGCAACACCTATTGAATATTGGACGGCTTGCGTCCCCCGCATCACTCTGCGGTGAAGTACATACGCAGGGCCCATAACAATAAAAGGCGCAACCATGACCGTGCTATTGAGTGAGCGCAGCCAGATTTTCGACCGTGCAGATGCCTATGCCGTGTCCGACTACGTCAACCAGCATGTCGGCAGCCACTGCATCCGCCTGCCGCCCAAGGGCCGCCCGCAGGCAAGCATCAGCCACCGGACCTTTTCCAGCCTGGACCTGTGCCGCATCAGCTACGGCGCGCCGGTGCGGGTGACCTCGGTGGCGCTGGAAACCATCTACCACCTGCAGATCCTGCTGCACGGCCACTGCCGCTCGAGCTCCCGTGGCGAAGAACAGGTGTTGGGCCCCGGCGAAGTGCTGCTGATCAACCCGGATGACCCGGTAGACCTGACCTATTCCGCCGACTGCGAAAAATTCATCGTCAAGGTGCCCGTGCGCCTGCTGGAAAACGCCTGCCTTGAGCAGCACTGGACGTTGCCGCAGCCGGGCATCCGTTTTGCGGCGCCGCGCCACGCACTTGCCGAAATGGGTGGGTTCCTGCAATTGTTGGGGCTGATCTGCCATGAGGCCGAAAACGCCGCCGAACCCGAAGTGCAGGGCCTGTACGAGCGCATTGTGGCGAACAAGCTGTTGGCGCTGCTGGCCAGCAACGTCCTGCGGGTGATTCCGCGACCGGATCAGGGTGGGGGCTTTGAAGCCGTGCGTCAGTTCATCGAGGAGCACCTGGCCGACGACATCAGCGTCGAACAACTGATGGCCATCGCCAGGGTCAGCGAGCGTTCGTTGTATACCTTGTTTGAACGCCAGGTCGGCCTGTCACCCCGTGACTACATGCGCCAGCGCAAGCTGGAGCGGGTGCACGCCATGCTGCAACTGGCCACGGCGCGCAGCGTGACGGAGGTGGCGCTGGATCATGGGTTTGTGCATTTGGGGCGGTTTTCCGAGGCCTATCGCAAACGCTTTGGCGAGCTGCCTTCGCAAACCTGGAAGCGCCGGCTCGCGCCAGGCGGATAACGAATTGCAGTCAGCGGATATTGAGGGGTAGGGCAAGCACATAAGGTGGGGGGGCCTGATACAAGAACAACCGAGGGCCTACCCCATGATCAGCACATTCGACCGACTCGCCCGACAATTGCGCGACTCCGTCCAGGAAGATCCCGCCACCGGGGTGTTCCGCTGCCGCCGCGACATCTTCACCGACCCCGACCTGTTTGCCCTGGAAATGAAGCATATTTTCGAAGGCGGTTGGGTCTACCTGGCGCACGAAAGCCAGGTGCCGGAGATCAACGACTACTTCACCACCTGGATCGGCCGCCAGCCCGTGGTCATCACCCGCGACAAACACGGCACGCTGCACGGCCTGGTCAACGCCTGCGCCCACCGTGGCGCGATGCTCTGCCGCCGTAAGCAAGGCAACAAAGGCTCGTTTACCTGCCCTTTCCACGGCTGGACCTTCAGCAACGCCGGCAAGCTGCTCAAAGTGAAGGACGCCAAGACCGGCGCCTACCCCGACAGCTTCGACTGTGACGGCTCCCACGACTTGAAACGCCTTGGCCGCTTTGAAAGCTATCGCGGCTTCCTGTTCGGCAGCCTCAGCGAGACGGTGCCGGAGCTGAGCGACTACCTGGGCGAGACCCGGGTGATCATCGACCAGATGGTCGACCAGGCACCACTGGGCCTGGAGGTGCTGCGGGGCAGCTCGTCGTATGTGTATGACGGCAACTGGAAGCTGCAGATCGAAAACGGCGCCGACGGTTATCACGTCAGCTCCGTGCACTGGAACTACTCGGCGACCATGGGCCGGCGCAATTACGAAGCCGAAGGCACGCGCACCGTGGATGCCAATGGCTGGTCGAAAAGCCTGGGCGGCGTGTACGCCTACGAGCATGGCCATATCCTGCTGTGGACGCGCCTGCTCAACCCCGAAGTGCGTCCGGTGCATGCCCATCGCGAGGCGCTGGCCGAGCGCCTGGGCCAGGAACGCGCCGATTTTATCGTCGACCAAACCCGCAACCTGTGCCTCTACCCGAATGTGTACCTGATGGACCAGTTCTCCACGCAGATCCGCGTGGTACGGCCAATCGCGGTCGACAAGACCGAAGTCACGATCTATTGCATGGCGCCCAAGGGCGAAAGTGCCGAGGAACGCACCACGCGCATCCGCCAGTACGAAGATTTCTTCAACGTCAGCGGCATGGGTACACCGGACGATCTGGAAGAGTTCCGCGCCTGCCAGACCGGCTACCAGGGTGCGACCACCTTGTGGAATGACCTCAGCCGCGGCGCCAAACAGTGGGTCGAAGGCCCTGACGAAAACGCCCGGGCCATGGGCATGAATCCGCAGCTCAGTGGCGTCAAGACCGAGGACGAAGGCCTGTTCGTGCGCCAGCACGCCCACTGGGCCCAGAGCCTGCAACGCGCTATCGAACGGGAGCAGCAAGGCTTGATCGCGACGGACAAGGAGGTGCTGGCATGAGTGCTTCCCGTGACCGCCTGCTGGACTTTCTGTACCGCGAAGCCCGCCTGCTGGATGACCGCCAGTGGGATGAGTGGCTCGAATGCTATTCACCCAAGGTCGAGTACTGGATGCCGGCCTGGGACGACCACGACACGCTGACCGAAGACCCCCAGAGAGAAATCTCGCTGATCTATTACCCCAGCCGCGACGGCCTGGAAGACCGGGTGTTCCGGATCAAGACCGAGCGCTCCAGCGCCAGCACCCCGGAGCCGCGCACCGCGCACCTGATCACCAACCTCGAAGTGCTGGCCGACGACGGGCAGCACGTGGAGTTGCGTTTCAACTGGCAAACCCTCAGCCATCGCTACAAGACCACGGATACGTACTTCGGTACCTCGTTCTATCGCCTCGACATCCGCGCCGAACAGCCGCTGATCACGCGCAAGAAGGTGGTGCTGAAAAACGACTACATCCATCAGGTCATCGATATCTACCACATCTGAGGACACGCCCATGACGTACTCCATTGCCCTGAACTTCGAGGACGGGGTAACCCGTTTCATCGACTGCAAGGTGGGTGAAAAGGTCCTCGACGCGGCCTTTCGCCAACGTATCAACCTGCCCATGGACTGCTCCGACGGTGTGTGCGGCACCTGCAAATGCCGCTGTGAAACCGGCGCCTATGATTTGGGCGACGACTACATCGAAGACGCTCTGAGCGAGGATGAAGCCGCTGAGCGCCAGGTGCTCACCTGCCAGATGGTGCCGCAGTCGGACTGCGTGATTGCCGTGCCGGTGCCGTCCGTTGCCTGCAAGACCGGCACCGCGCAATTTGCCGCGACGGTGGCGAGTATTACCCGGCATGCCGATGCAGCGTTGGAAGTCAGCTTCGAACTGGATCAGGCGCCGGTGTTCCTGCCGGGGCAATACGTGAATATCGGCGTGCCCGACAGTGGGCAGACCCGCGCGTACTCCTTCAGCAGTCGCCCCGGCGACAAACGCGCGAGCTTCCTGATCAAGCATGTGCCCGGCGGGTTGATGAGTGGCTGGCTGGAGCGTGCCCAGCCGGGCGACGCGGTGCCGATGACCGGGCCGCTGGGCAGTTTCTACCTGCGCGAAGTGGCGCGGCCACTGCTGTTGCTGGCAGGTGGTACGGGGCTTGCGCCGTTCCTGTCGATGCTTGAAGTGTTGGCCGAGCGCGAGGAAACCCGGCCGGTCACGCTGATCTACGGCGTGACGCGGGACCAGGACCTGGTGATGGTCGAGGCGCTGGAGGCGTTCGCCCAACGCCTGCCCAACTTCGGTTTTGTCACCTGCGTGGCCGACCCCCAGACCGCGCACCCCCGGCAGGGGTATGTCACCCAGCACATGGCCGCTGACGTGCTGAACGATGGCGACGTGGATGTGTACCTGTGCGGGCCGCCACCGATGGTCGACGCGGTACGCCAGCACTTCAAGAACCAGGGCGTCATCCCCGCCAGCTTCCACTACGAGAAGTTCACCCCCAACGCCATCGTCACCGGCGACGCCGCCTGAGGAATCCCCCATGACTCCACGTTTCAACACCCAGGTTGCGCTGGTGACCGGCGCCGCCCAGGGCATCGGTCGGCGGGTTGCCGAGCGTTTGCTGGAAGAGGGCGCCTGGCTGGTGGCCGTCGATCGCTCGGAACTCGTGCATGAATTGCAGCATGAGCGGGCGCTGATCCTCACCGCCGACCTGGAGCAGCATGCCGAATGTGCCCGTGTGATGGCCGCTGCCAAGGCGCGGTTCGGGCGTATCGACATCCTTGTCAACAACGTCGGCGGGACTATCTGGGCCAAGCCCTTCGAGCACTACGCCGAGAACGAAATCGAAGCCGAGGTGCGCCGCTCGCTGTTCCCGACCCTGTGGTGCTGCCATTGCGTGTTGCCCTACATGCTGGAGCAGGGCAGCGGTGCCATCGTCAATGTCTCGTCCGTGGCCACGCGCGGAGTGAACCGTGTGCCGTATGGCGCGGCCAAGGGCGGCGTCAACGCCTTGACCGCGTGCCTGGCCCTGGAGACCGCCGGCAGCGGCATTCGGGTCAACGGCACCGCACCCGGTGGCACCGAGGCGCCACCGCGGCGGATCCCGCGCAACAGCCAGCCCCAGAGCGACCAGGAGCTCGTCTGGTACCAGCAGATCGTCGACCAGACCCTCGACAGCAGCCCGATGAAGCGCTACGGCAGCATCGACGAACAAGCCGGCGCGATTCTGTTTCTGGCCTCTGATGAGGCCTCCTACATCACGGGCGTCACCTTGCCGGTAGGAGGCGGCGACCTCGGCTGACCCAGCGCCGTACCTGCAGACACTGACTCACAACAACAATAATGAGAGCACTGCCATGCGTACCCATGACGTCAATTCGATTATCGATAATGCCCATTTCAATCGTTTCCACTGGCTGGTGGTCAGCCTGTGTGCTGTGCTGTTGATCTTTGACGGTTATGACTTGTTCATCTACGGCGTGGTCTTGCCGTCGATCATGAAGGAATGGGGACTATCGCCCCTGCAGGCCGGCGCTCTGGGCAGTTATGCGCTGTTCGGGATGATGTTCGGCGCGCTGGTCTTCGGCAGCCTGGCCGACAAGTTCGGTCGCCGCAAAGGCATCGCCATCTGCTTTGCCTTGTTCAGCGTCGCCACGGTGATTAACGGTTTTGCCAGCAACCCGACTGAGTTCGGAATCTGCCGGTTTATTGCCGGGCTCGGCTGTGGCGGCCTGATGCCCAATGCGGCCGCACTGATTACCGAATACGCACCGAAGAAAATGCGCAGCATCCTGATGGCGGTGATGTTTGGCGGGTACTCGCTGGGCGGCATGCTGTCGGCCGGCGTGGGGATTTTCATGCTGCCGCGTTTTGGCTGGTCGTCCATGTTCTTCGCCGCGGCGATCCCGCTGCTGCTGATGCCGTTGATTGTGTACTGGCTGCCTGAGTCCATCGGGTTCCTGATTCGCCAGGGCCGCAAGGAACAGGCGCGTGAGCTGCTCAAGCGCCTGTCGCCGCAGACCCGGATCGACCCGCAAGACCAACTGCTCGTCAGCGCCGGTAAAGGCAAGGGCGCTTCGGTGCTGGAGTTGTTCCGACACGGCCTGGCCTTGAGGACGGCGGCGATCTGGGTCGCGTTTTTCTGCTGCCTGTTGATGGTCTACGCCCTGAGTTCCTGGCTGCCCAAACTGATGGCGGGTGCCGGTTACAGCCTGGGATCGAGCCTGTCGTTCCTGCTGGCGCTGAATTTTGGCGGCATCGCCGGGGCGCTTGTCGGTGGCTGGCTGTGTGACCGGCTTAACCTGGTGAAGGTGGTGATCGGTTTCTTTATCGCCGCGCTGCTCTCCATCAGCCTGCTGGGTATCAAGAGCCCGATGCCGGTCCTGTACCTGCTGATCTTTTTTGCCGGCGCCACCACCATCGGCACGCAAATCCTGCTGTACGCCGGCGCCGCACAACTCTATGGCTTGAACATTCGAGCCACCGGCCTGGGCTGGGCTTCCGGTATCGGTCGTACCGGCGCCATCGTCGGCCCGCTGCTGGGCGGCGCGCTGATGGGGATTGAACTGCCGCTGCACCTGAACTTCATGGCCTTTGCCATCCCCGGGGCCATCGCCGTGCTGGCAATGACGGCGTATGCGCTGAATGAACGTCGGGGCCGGCAGGAGGTGATCGCCGCCCCGGCGCAGTAACTGTCGATAACAATAACTAAGAGCAACGACATGAACATACAACGTATCTGGCTATCCCTGTTGGGCGTGCCCCTTGCGGCGACGGCGGCCGAGGGCGGGTTTTTCGAGGACTCCACCGCCACCTTGCAGGCGCGCAACTATTACTTCAGCCGCGATTTCTCGGACATCGTCGGCGCCAACAAGCAATCAAAGGCAGAGGAGTGGGGCCAGGGTTTTATCCTGACCTATAAATCCGGCTACACGCCGGGGCCCATGGGCTTTGGCCTGGATGCCCTGGGCACCCTCGGCCTCAAGCTCGACAGCAGCCCGGACCGCACCAATACCGGCCTGCTCCCGGTCAAGGGCGACGGCAGCGCCCCGAATGATTACAGCCGTTTGGGCCTGACCTTCAAGGCCAGGTTTTCCAGGACCGAATTGAAGGTCGGCGAACTGCAACCGAACCTGCCAGTGCTGGCCTTCAGCGATATCCGCTTGCTGCCGCCGAGCTATCAGGGCGTGAGTGTCAGCTCCGGCGAAATCGCCGGCCTTGCGCTGCAGGCCGGGCACTTGACCACCACCAGCCTGCGCAACGAAGCCGGCGACGAGAAAATGATCGCCATGCTCGGCCATGTGCCGCAACGCGGCGCTGAAGGTGATGGGTTCAACTACGTCGGCGGCGACTACGCCTTCAACACCAACCGCACCAGCGTCAGCTACTGGCATGGCCAACTCAAGGACATCTACCGCCAGGACTTTGTCGGCCTCAAGCACAGCCAGCCAATGGGCGAGTGGACGCTCGGCGCCAACCTCGGCTACTACGATGCCCGGGAAGACGGCGACAAACTGCTCGGCAAGATCGACAACCAGGCGTTTTTCTCGCTGCTGTCGGCCAAGCATGGCGGCCATATCTTCTACGTCGGTTATCAAGCCATGTATGGCGACAGTGCCTTCCCGCGGGTCTTCGCCAACATCACGCCGCTGGGCAACGAAGTACCCACCTACGAGTTTGCCTACACCGACGAGCGCTCCTGGCAAGTGCGGTACGACTATGACTTCGTGGCGCTGGGCATTCCGGGGCTGACCACCACCGTGCGTTATATCACCGGCAACAACGTGACCACCGGCGCGGGTTATGAAGGCAAGGATCGCGAGCGCGACCTGGATATCGGCTATGTGGTGCAAAGCGGCACATTGAGCGGCCTGGGCATTCGGGTGCGCAATGTCATGGCCCGTTCAAACTACCGCAGCGACATCGACGAGAACCGGCTGATCCTCAGTTACACCTGGAAGCTGCTTTAAACCCCGCCCTGGCACGTGCCCATGACCTGGTAGTGGACGGTATGGCTGGCGCCCTGGCTGTCGATATACACCATGGTCGCCGGTTCTACCTGGCAGCTGCCCGGCACGGGCGTGATTGAAACAACGTGTTGGATATCCAGCGCTTCATTGCTGCCGGCCGCCATGGCGCCGGCGGCGGTGAAAAACAGGAGCAGGCTGAGCCATTTGATATTCATGATGAGTTCCTCTGTGAGTAGGGTTCATTTTAGTGATTGCCGCAGCGGGATAAAGACAGGAACAGGTGAATGACTCGTACGTATCACGTAGCAATCGAGGGGCAATGTTGATGGATTTGCTCAATGGCATGCAGGTGTTTGCCCGGGTTGTCGACACTGGCAGCTTTGCCGCAGCGGCCGAGGCGCTGGACCTGTCCGGGGCACACGTATCACGGTTGATCTGCGAGCTGGAAAAACACCTGCAGACCCGCCTGTTGCAACGCACCACCCGGCGCCTGGGCCTTACCGATTCGGGCGAGCGCTTTCTGTTGCGCTGTCGCGACATTCTTGAAGACGTCAGGGAAGCCTCGGCAGAAGCCAGCGGCGCGCACCTTAACCCGCGCGGGCGATTGCGGGTGCATTGCATGAGCGGGTTGGGGGTGCTGATCACGCCGCTGATTGCCCGCTACATCGAGCAATACCCGGACGTGTCCATCGAGTTGACCCTGTCCCAGCACAACCCGGACCCGCTTGAAGAGGGTCACGACGTGGTGATCTCCATCGCCCATTCGTTGCCGGATTCGGCGCTGGTCAGTCAGACGATCGGGCAGTTGTTCAGTGTGCCCTGTGCGGCACCGGGGTATCTGGCCCGGTACGGCGTGCCCGAGCATCCGCAGCAGTTGATGCAGCATCGACGGTTGCATCTGCAGGATTTCCAGGAGGATGCGTGGTTGTTCAAGGGGCAAGAGGGCGAGATTGCGATTTCGCCGGGTGACACCTTCAGGACCAATGTCGCGGATGCGATGGTCAAGGCGACGCAGGAAGGAATGGGCATCAGCTTGTTGCCGTTCTTCAGCGCCAACCCGGCGCTGCGCGAGGGCTCGCTGGTGCGGCTGTTGCCCGGATATCGGCTACGGGAGCGGAGCATTTTCGCGGTGTATCCATCAAGGCGCTTTCTGGATGCCAAGGTGCGGACGTGGGTCGGGTTTTTGCAGGCGCGATTGCCGGGGTTGTTGGCGGAGCAGTTGGCAGTGATTGAGGCACCTTGAGGCTAGCGCGTTGCCGTACGGCGAATGTAGCGCGCCGGCGACGAGCCCAGTGTCTTGCGAAACATGCTGATGAACGAACTGACCGACTCGTACCCCAGCGCCTCGGCGGTCCGTTGCACCGATTCGCCCTCGGCCAGGCTCTGCAAGGCCACGATGATTTGCCATTGCTTGCGCCATTGGCCAAATGTCAGGCCGGTCTCACTCTTGACCAGCCGCGCCAGGGACCGCTCGCTCATGGCGACCTGGCGTGCCCACTGGGCCATGGTGCAACGGTTTGACGGGTCCTGGGCCAGGCCGCGGGCGATGAAGCGCAACTGCGTAGCAGCGGGGAGCGGCAGGTACAACTGCTCCGAAGGAGCCAGTTCCAGTTGTTCAAGGAGCACGCTCGCCACGCGCGAATTGGCAGAGGCAGGCGGATAATCCTGGGGCTGGGCGCTCAGGTGCAGGATCAACGCCAGGACCAGCGGCGAAAGCACCAGCGTGCAGCATTTCTCCGGTAGCGCGGCGGCGCCGGGCTCGACAAACAGATAGCCGATCCTGCCGTTGGCGGTCACCCGGTTGCTGTGGGCGATACCGCCCGGAATCCACACGCCGAAGCCCGACGGCACCATCCACACGCCATCCTCTACGGTACACACGATACCGCCGTGATACGCCACCACCAGTTGGCCTTTGCGGTGGCTGTGCACGGGGAATTCGGTGTCGTTGCGCTGGCTGCCGAGCATCAACGCGACGGCGGGCTGATCAAAACTGTCCAGTTCGAATTGATCAACGCCCTGGAGCTTCATCTCGCCCATGTTGCACCGCCTCGATTGTCTGAAATTGATTATATCCTGGCAGCATACTCAATATCGGCACGACCTTGCAGTCCCTACCATCTTCATCAAGGCGATCAAGGTGATTGCCGACTGCGAGATTCAACCGATGCTCAGCGAAATCACGATTGCCCACCTCTACATTCCTCCGTTCTTGCTCTACGTCGGCGTTGCAGCCCTGGTGTACGGGCTACTGGAGCGGGCCCTGCGGCGCTGGCTGGATTGGGCCTGGCACCCCAGCCTGGCGCGTTTCTTTGTGTCGCTGATCGTGCTCTCGACCTTGGTTCTGAGCTTTTGAGGGCAGCGCGATGATCATCAAACACATCCTCAAGACCCTCGTCACCCTGGTGCTCGGGCTGGCCGCATTGCTGTTCTGCACGCAACTGTGGCGTGCCTATGAGTTGGCCCCCTGGACGCGGGACGGGCGTGTCAGCGCGCAAGTCATCCGTATCGCCCCCGAGGTGTCCGGCCAGGTCGAACACCTGCTGGTGGGCGACAACCAATGGGTCGCCAAGGGCGCGTTGCTGTACCAGATCGATCGCAGCAGCTACTTGCTTGCCCAGCAACAGCGCACGGCCGAGCTTGCCGAGGCGCGCAGTGTTTTCGAGCAGCGCAGTGCACAGCTCAAACGCCGCAACCAGCTCGGCGATGCGATTGCGCGGGAGGAAACCGACAACGCAGCCCGGGACCTGGCGGTGGCCAGGGCGCGCCTGGATGCGGCCCGCAGCCAACTGGCCCATGCGCGGCTGGATCTGGACCGCACGACGATTCGTTCGCCGGTCGACGGCTATGTGACCCAGTTGCGGCTGCAGCCGGGTGACTACGCGGCAGCGGGCGAGACCAATATCTTTGTGGTCGATAGCCATAGCTTCTGGGTCACCGGTTACTTCGAGGAGACCAAGCTGGCCGGTGTTCGGGTGGGGGCTGCGACGTCCATCAAGCTGATGGGTTTTTCACCGCTGCTCGAAGGGCATGTGGCGAGCATTGGTCGGGGCATTGCCGACGGTAACGAGCTGCGCAGTAACAGTGGTTTGCCCCAGGTGGCGCCTACGTTCAGCTGGATACGCCTGGCCCAGCGCGTGCCCGTGCGGATTGAACTGGACAAGGTGCCGCCCGGTGTGGAGCTGGCGGCGGGGATGACCGCCAGCATCGAGGTTGCCGAGGAGGGCACGGCGCCGCGCTGGAGGCTGGTGCAATGGCTTCAGGAGTTCATGTAATGGTCCGTGCACTGCGCATGCTGGGGGCATGGGAAGCTGCTACCTCGGGCTATGTGCTGCGTAGTCTTTTGGCGGCCTCATTGGCCCTGTGGCTGGGGTTCCAATTACACTTGGATTCGCCGTTCTCGGCCGCCTCAACCGTGTTGTTGCTGATCCATCCGCTGCAGGGGGCAGTGGTTGGCAAGGGCTTCCACCGGGCACTGGGCACCCTGGTGGGGTTGGCTGTGGCATTGGTCCTGACCAGCCTGTTCGCCCAGCAAATGCTGCTGTTTATCCTCGGGATCGGGGTATGGCTGGGCCTTTGTGTCGGCGCCATGACCGTGCTTCGGCACTACCAGGCCACGGCGGCGGTGGTCGCCGGCTACACCGTTTGCCTGGCCCTGGGGCCCGCCATCGTCGCGCCGCAGCAAGGTTTCGAACATATCGTCGGGCGGGGCACGGCCGTTGTTCTGGGGGTGTTGAGCCTGAGCCTGGTGGCCACATTATTCAGCCGCAAGACCGTCGAGCGCACACTGACCATGGCACTTCGCGACGTCTCGTCGCGCACCCTGCGGTTATTGGCCGTGCGGTTTGACGGCGGGCCGGCGCGTGCGCAGGACCCGCTGGCCATCGATATCAGCAAAGTGGACGACCTTCTCGGGATTGGTCGGGGCGAGTCGGTGCTGATCCGCGCCAGGCTGGCGACCCTGCAGGCAGGACTTGCGTATCTGCATGCCGTGGTGCTCGACGAATGCGCGATACCTTCGCACGCTGGAATCGGCGCACAGTTGCGCCAGCTGGCTGAAGCCATGCCCGGGTTTTGCGTGGCGGCCGATCGTGTCCGGGAGCTGCAAGCCAGCCTTGAACCAGGCGCGAGCCAGCGGCGTCTGAATGAACCATTGGCCGAACTGGCCAGCGCCTTGTCGAGTTTTGCCTGCCTTGAGCGCGCGCCCCTGCCGCCGGCCCGCGCCGTGGGGTTTCACCGACACTACGGCGCTGCACTGCGTAACGGTGTGCGAGCGTTGCTGGCCACGCTGGCGACCGGTGCTGTCTGGTACCTCACCGGCTGGGACCAGGGGCCAACCTTGCTGGCCGTACTGGGTCCGTTCTGCACCTTGCTGGCCACCAGCGCGGCGCCCGAGCAAGGCATTGCGAGCCTTGCCAGGGGAACCTTCTACGCAATCCTGGCAGCGGCGGGGTGCAAGTTCCTGCTGTTGCCGCACATCAGCGGGTTCGGGTTGCTCACGGTGGTGCTGGTTGCGTTCTGGGCGGTCGGGATTCATGCCACGACCCGGCCGCGCCATGCCCTGCAAGGCGTCGCCTACCTGATTACGTTCAACACCCTGGTCGGCACCGCCGGGACCGCCCAATACGACTTCGCTGACTTCGTGAATCAAGCCCTGGCCTGGATGGTGACGCTTGCTATCTGCCTGCTGGCCTTCCAGTTGCTGCCGGGGAAACCCGCCAGCCACGCCGACGTCCTGAGGACCGCGCTGCGCAAAGACACGCGCCGGTTACTGCGTCGCTGGCACCGCATGGATCTTCTGAAGTGGCAGGCCACGCAACAGCACCGGATGGTTGCCCTGCAAGCGCTGTCGGGCGCCGATGAGGCCGGTGCCGTCTCGCTTCAACTGGGTCGACAGTTAAGGTTGCTGCACCGCAAGACACGCGACCTGAAGCCTGATTCATCAATCGCCAGGTGTTTGCAAGCGGGCGATCGGCGTATTGCCAGATATGCCTTCGATTCAGCGATCAGCGCGGCCCAGGCCCGGCGTACGTCGAGATCACTGTTCCGCCTTGGTGCCCTCGACCTGGCTGCTTGTTACCGGGATTTGGCGGGGTTGCTCGACCAATACCAGCGTGCCGATATCCGAACCAGTTTCAGCTACAACAACGAAGGTGAGATGAAATGAAGCAACTCCTTATCTGGACGCTTTTCGGGATGATCGTGTCTGTGCCAATGGCGGTGCAGGCATCGGACGGGGCTGAGGCGCTGGCCCGCTGGCAACAGCAATTCAAACAAGAGCAAAAAAAGCTCGCCGAGCACCGGGCGCCTGGCCGTGATTCAAGGCCCAAGGCCGATCGCCAGCGATGAGCCGGTTCCCGGGGAATTGCAATCTATTCGGAGCGAAGTGACGAGTTCGGTGTGATGCCCGGCGGTGCTGTTGCTTTATAGGCTGTCCGGGTCGCCAAAGAACATCTGAATCCGCGACCTTAACCACCGTTCCCCCGGATCATTGTCCTGGGACCCACGCCACGCCATGTGCAATTCAAATGTGCGCACCGGCAGTGGCGGCTCCTCAGCCCGCAAGCCACCCGCTGAAGTCAACGCTTCAGCGGCATAGTCCGGCACGGTCGCGACAATATCGGTGCCCGCCAGCAACGTCCCCAGCCCATTGAACTGCGGCACAGCCAGCACGACATGGCGCTTGCGGCCCAGTTTTTCCAGTTCTTCATCCAGAAACCCGCTCAAATCCCCGGCAAACGACACCAGAGCATGGGGCCGGGCGCAGAAGTCATCCAGGCTCATGGAGCCCGGCATGCTGTCGGCTCGCAACAGCATCGGCTTGCTGCGGCGCAGGACTTTGCGTTTGGCGTTGGCCGGCAAATCGGTGGTGTAGCTCACGCCGATGGAGATTTCGCCGGAGGCCAGCAGGCCGGGCATCAGGATGTAGTTGACGCGGCGCACTACCAGCACGATGCCGGGGGCTTCGGCCCGCAGGCGCTTGAGCAGCAGCGGCAGCAGGGCGAATTCGACGTCGTCCGACAGGCCGATGCGGAATACCGCGGTGCTGGTGGCCGGGTCGAATTCGGAGGCGCGGCTGACGGCCGTGGAAATCGAGTCCAGGGCCGGGGAGAGCAGGGCGAAGATTTCTACCGCACGGGCCGAGGGCTCCATGCTGCGTCCGGTACGCACGAACAACGGGTCGTCGAACAGGCCGCGCAGGCGTGACAGGGCTGCGCTGATGGCCGGCTGGCCAAGGAACAGTTTCTCGGCAGCGCGGGTCACACTGCGCTCATGCATCAAGGTTTCGAATACGATCAACAGGTTGAGGTCGACACGACGCAGGTCGTTACGGTTCATCTTGTGTCCCAGGCGGCGTCAGTAAACTTGACGGGAGCGGTCATATAAGAACAATGACCGGCATGAATCTTACGGGGAAAGGCTGGTACTCTGCACCGGCTAATTCAGTTTTCCTACATGGCTTGGCACCTTTTCCGTATGTGCGGAATCAATGACAGGCATGTCGACTATTAACGGCGACCGGTGGTCTTGCCCCGAAAGCCCAGATAGAGTTCATGGCAATAGAGGTTACTTTGACGAGGTTTGCGATGTCCCGCACGATCCGTTTTCACAAGTTTGGTCCGGCCGAGGTGCTCAAATGCGAAGAGCATGCAGCCGCTAAGCCCGCACCGGGCGAAGTGCAGGTGCGCGTCGAGGCGATTGGCATCAGCTGGTACGACATTCTGTGGCGCCAGAACCTGGCGTCGTCCCATGCCCGCTTGCCTTCCGGCCTTGGCCATGAAATGGCCGGCGTGGTTGTGGCCGTTGGCGAGGGTGTCGACGACCTGGCGGTGGGTGACAAGGTCGCCAGCTTCCCGGCCGAGAGCCCGAATGACTACCCGGTGTACGGCGAACAGATCGTCCTGCCGCGCTCGGCCCTGACCCGCTACCCGGATGTCCTGAGCCCGATCGAAGCCAGCGTGCACTACACGCCGTTGCTGATTGCCTACTTTGCGTACATGGACCTGGCGCGGGTCAAACCCGGGCAATTCGCCCTGGTAACGGACGCCAGCCACTGTGCCGGCCCATCGTTTGTGCAGCTGGGCAAAGCCCTGGGGGTGCGGGTGATTGCCGCCACCAAGACCAGTGATGAGCGCGAATACCTGCTGTCCCTCGGGGCCGAGAAGGTCATCGTCACCGAAGAGCAGGACCTGCTGATGCAAGTCAACAAGTTCACCGACAACCGCGGCGTAGACGTGGTGTTCGATGGCTTGGGTGGCCCGCAGATGTCGTTGCTGGGTGATGTGCTGGCGCCGCGTGGCAGCCTGGTGCTGTACGGCCTGCAAGGTGGCAACCAGACGCCATTCCCGGCCTGTGCGGCGTTCCAGAAGAACATTCAGTTCTTTGTGCACTGCATCGGCAACTTCACCGGCAAACCGGAACTGGGCATCATCCAGGACCAGGTGGCCTTGCAGCGAGCCTTGCGTGACATCAACCAACTGACCGCCGACAAGGTGCTGGTACCGCTGAAAACCACGGTATTTCCTTTCAGCCAGTTCGTTGAAGCGCACCGCTATATGGACGAATGTCCGTGTCGTGAACGGGTTGCCTTGCAGGTAGAAACTGTTTGATCTGTGGGAATATTCTCAAGCGAGTATTCCTGCCCCCGGGCGCATGGGGCAAATGCGCCATTTGACAGGACTTAACCTGCCCACCGCTTGAATCGGGATTTCAGCACTTCAGCCCGATAAACCAGATGTATGCCCCTGACGCCGCCCTGAATCCCAGCGCGGCGTTGTCGTGTCTGCACACTCGATACCCCATGCAAGCCCCCATCTGAACCGGTTTTAGCCGGCGTTCTGTATCTGTTAATCATTATTCAAGTGCCGATAATTGCCCCGTCACTTTTATCTCAAGGATTGAGCAATGATTGAATATATGAAATCACCCCGTACATCCGTCAAGCCCAATAATGTTTCCCATGGCTGTTTTGCCGGAACATCAATATTGAAGTGGGTTATGTCGGATGCTTCTCTAGTTTGTAAGTTAAAGCAGCGTAGGAAGTTGTCAGAGCGTTCCTAAGACTTTCGGTTTGGGCTGCGTGCCCCTTGGCATGGCGCCTTTTCGGGACTGGAAGCCCCCAAAGGCAGGCTTGGCAGGTAGGGCCCGGTGCTAATCTCCATTTAATGTCACATGTTGTAACGCCCCTACAGAAACAACAGGTCAGGCAAATGCCGTCAACGATTGCCCGAAACTGATATTTCAACTCAGGTAGTAGAACTATGAGCGCTATTCACGAACAAGCCATGAACTATGTCTATCAACAAGTATTGCAACGCTTGATAGGGCATTTCTCTCGAACAGAACGTACCTCGCTCCAGTTATTGATTCAACGAATCGTGGTAGCGGCAGGCGGCATGGAGCGGATCGGTGAATACAAGGTGCTGGTCGCTCACGGCGCAGGCGCCGGCAGCAGCTATGTCCTGGCGTTGTTGCGGGCAGCCCAGCTGACGCTTGCAGGCCGGGCGCCGCGGACGTTTCAACTGCGGGTCGCGACCTTGCGCCATGCCGGCATGTCGCAAAATGCCCTGGACACGCTGCATCGCGGCTACAGCGCGCTGTTCCTGCATGACGATGCGCGTGTCGAATTGCTGATGGTCGAGAATCAGGAAGTCTTGCCGTTCAACCACCTGCGGCCGGCCTCCAGTGCGGCGCGCGATACCAGCCGGCGCAATATGCTGATGGTGGGGCACCTGACTTCGGGAGATCTTCGCCAAACCCTGTGCAACGACGCCTACCTGGCCCTCGGTGACTTTTACCAGCGCGTCACCACCTGCAATGGCGGCGTGCACGCGCTGGTCAGTGGTGACTCCGCGCGCAAGCAGCGGGAGTACCTGGCGTGGCTGAAGAAGGCTGCGCTGGCGAGCGGTGCAGAGGTCCCGCCGCGCCAGCCTCTGGTGCTCAGCGGACTGTTCGCGCGCATGGATGAGTGGAGCAACGCCTATTACTGCGACCTTTACGGCGAGCGTTACGCCGTCGCCGATAAGTCCGACACGGACAACCATCGCCACTTGGCCTATATCGGCGCTGCCGACCTTAAGGACGCGGCCGAATACTCCTCCGGGCCGCTGTTGCGTCAGTTCATGGGCTATGAACCGGACGAGTTTGGCTTTCATTTCAGCCACGCGAGCTATGCGAACCCGTTGCTGATGGCCCATCTGCGGGGCTTGCAGGCCGAGTGCCTGCGGGAACTGGATTACGAGGAGGGCGCACAGGGCTTCATGCAGCAGGCCGCGCTGTTCATGCGGCGCAAGCAGATTCCCGAACACCTGATTGCCCAGGCAGCGACCCAGGATGGCCGAGCGCTGGCGGCCGACTACGCCCAGGCGATGTTCCGATTGGATGAAAGCCAACTGAACTGCCTGATGTTTTCGCCGTTTATCCGTCACGGCGAGCGTCTCGAAAGCTTTTTGCGCCAATGCCACCCCGGCATGCTGGTGGCGCTCCCCGAGCTGCACAAGGCGCTGCAAGGTAAGCCGGTGGCCGAGATGCTGGTGCAATGGGCCATCGACATCAGCGGGTTGCCGATCGACCTGCTGCAACATCTCTATCGCAAGCGGCCAGCCACCGGCGTGCCGGGCATGGCCGAGACGCCACAGCAAGATGCTCCCGCCCTGGCAGCCTACCAACTGGCGGGGCGTTAAGCGGGTGGCGGCGGGTGACCAGCGATGAACCTCAGGGACGACCGGCAAACCGACTTCGCCTACCAGGCGGTGTATCGCTACATGATCAACCTCATCGGCGAGGTGGGCACGGATGCCCGGGTAAAACTGCCATCATTGCGGCAGCTGGCGGAGCGCCTGAATGTGTCGATTTCGACCATTCAATACGCTTATTCGTTGCTCGAGAAGGAGGGCCGGGTGTACTCGGTGCCCAAGTCGGGCTACTACGCCTGGCCGGTGTTGAATAAACCGCCAGGCAGCAGCGGTGGCGACCTGCTGGAGCGCCTCTATGCCAGTGCGCGACGTCCGGGAATGCGCGTGCTCAGCGCCGATGAGCCGGCACTTGCGGCGTCACTGGACGCAGCGCTGTTGCTGCTCGAGCGCGAACTGTTGCGGCATTACCCGCATCATCTGCAGCCATGGTCGCAGCCCTGTGGCGTGTGGGAACTGCGGGCGACGCTCGCGGCGCGCTATACCTCGTCGCCGACCCGTTGCTGGCAGGCGGACGAGGTATACATCGGCGCCGACTTGCGCGGGGTACTGGAAATCCTGATCGAGGTGCTGGGTCTCAAGGGCGCTGCGATCATCGTCGAATCCCCGTGTGACTGGCTGATCCTGCGGTTGTTGCAGGGGGCAGGCGTGAGGGTTCTCGAATTGCCATTCACGGCGGACGACGGCCTGGACCTGGCGTTGTTCGAGCAATTGCTCAGCACCGAGCCGGTGCAGCTGGCGTTGCTGTCATCCGGTGTCAGCCTGCCGTCCGGCGTAGTCCTGTCCACCCATGACCGCCTGCAGCTAGTGCGATTGCTGGACCAGCATGGCTGTTGGTTGTTAGAAAATGACAGCCATGGTGACCTCGGCTTCGGGCAGCCAATCACCGCGTTACGGGACCTGGCCAATCCCGAGCGGCTGATGGTGTTTTCCACGTTCGAGAAGATGCTCGGGCCGGAAGCGCCGTTTGGCTATTTGCTGTCGCGCCACCTCAGCGGCGAGCTGCAGCGCCAGTTCCTGTTGCGCGCATTCCGGTTGTCCTCTATCCGCCAGCGCGCGATTGCGCGGCTCTATCAAAGCGGGCGCATCGACCAGCATCTGCGGGAGTTGCGACCGCAACTCAAAGAGCAGGCCCGGCTCATGGGCCTGCGGCTGGACACGCATCTGGGCAACCAGGTGAGCTACCGAATGCCCGCCGCTGGCGCGACCTTCTGGTTGCGCTCAGAGGCCCCGGTGGATATGCGCCAGGTGTTCCAGCGCCTGCTCACCCGGCAGGTGGTGATTGCGCCGGGGGAGTTGTTCAGCCTCAGTGGCCTGCACTGCCAGCATCTGCGGCTGAGCCATGCCGTTGACGGCGCCCATAACCTGGAGAACGCCCTGGATGAACTGGCTCTGGCGCTCAGGCAGGCACAGACCGGCGCTGAATGAAATTTCGCTGATTGCTGTAGGATTTATAACGTCGCGGAGCAGTCCAAGTCCCAGTAAACTGCACTTTTTTCCGAATCCTTCTCTTTCCGAGGTTTATGCATGACTCTCAGTCCTTTTGCGGGCAAGCCGGCACCAGCTCAATTGCTGGTAGACATCCCGCGACTGGTAACGGCCTATTACACCGGCCAGCCTGATGCAGCGATCTCCACCCAGCGCGTCGCCTTTGGTACCTCCGGGCACCGCGGCAGCTCGTTCGACCTCAGCTTCAATGAATGGCACGTGCTTGCCATCAGCCAGGCCATTTGCCTGTACCGTGAAGCCCAGGGCATCAACGGCCCGCTGTTTGTCGGCCTCGACACCCACGCGTTGTCCACCCCGGCCGGCGCCAGTGCGCTGGAAGTGCTGGCCGCCAATGGCGTGCACGTGATGCTCGCCGAAGGCGATGAGTACACCCCGACACCGGCGATTTCCCACGCCATCATTTGCTACAACCGCGGCCGCACCAGTGGTTTGGCCGACGGCATCGTGATCACGCCGTCCCACAACCCGCCACAAAGCGGCGGCTACAAGTACAACCCGCCCAACGGCGGCCCGGCCGACACCCACATCACCAAGTGGATCGAAGCCAAGGCTAACGAACTGCTGGCCAATAAGCTGGCCGGGGTCAAGCGCATCACCCATGCCCAGGCGCTGAAGGCCGACACCACTCATCGCCACGACTACCTCAACACCTACGTGGCCGACCTGGTCAACGTCATCGACTTCGATGCCATCCGCAACGCTGGCTTGCGCCTGGGCGTCGATCCGCTGGGCGGAGCAGGGGTGCGCTACTGGTCGGCCATCGCCGAGCATCACCGCCTGAACCTCGACGTGGTGAACACCGAAGTGGATTCGACCTTCCGCTTCATGAGCGTCGACTGGGACGGCCAGATCCGCATGGACCCGTCCTCCAGCTACGCCATGCAGGGGTTGATCGGCCTCAAGGACCGTTATGACGTGGCATTCGCCTGCGACCCGGACCACGACCGCCATGGCATCGTGACGCCGTCCGGTGGCTTGCTGGCGCCGAACAACTACTTGGCCGTGTCCATCGACTACCTGTTCCAGAACCGCCCCGAATGGCGCGCTGATGCTGCGGTGGGCAAGACCGTGGTCAGCAGCGGCTTGATTGATCGCGTGGCCAAGCGCATTGGCCGTCGCCTGTACGAAGTGCCGGTGGGCTTCAAGTGGTTTGCCGATGGCCTGTTTGACGGTTCGCTGGGTTTTGGTGGCGAAGAAAGTGCCGGCGCCTCGTTCCTGCGCAAGGACGGCAGCGTGTGGAGCACTGACAAGGACGGTTTGATCCCGGCGCTGCTGGCGGCGGAAATGACCTCGCGCAAAGGCCAGGACCCAAGCCAGATTTATCGCGGGCTGACCGATGCACTGGGCGAGCCGTTCGCCATTCGGGTGGATGCCAAGGCGACTCCGGCGCAGAAGGCCTTGTTGGGCAAGCTGTCGCCAGACCAGGTGACGTCCACGCAGTTGGCGGGGGAAAGCATCCAGCAGATCCTCAGCCACGCGCCGGGCAATGACCAGGCGATCGGCGGGCTGAAAGTCATGACTGAAAACGGCTGGTTCGCCGCACGGCCATCGGGCACCGAGGACATCTACAAGATCTACGCAGAGAGCTTTATCGGCGAAGATCACCTCAAGCAACTGGTGGAAGAGGCCCAGGTGTTGGTGGACGGGGCGATCTCGGCTAACTGATACCAAAGTGACTGATTAACCTGTGGCGAGGGAGCTTGCTCCCGCCGGACTGCGCAGCAGTCCCATTTTTGGGCGCGCTTCGCACCCCAGCGGGAGCAAGCTCCCTCACCACATTCAAGCTCGGTCAGGCGAGGTCGACCAAGACGATCTCGCTGTCCTCAACCGCTGTCACCCGCAGTACCTGCTCATCCTCAACCGCCACACCGTCTCGAGCTTGTGCACGCAAGCCATTGACTTCAATCACCCCGGTGGCCGGTACCAGGTACGCCCGGCGTCCGTTGTCCAGCCGATACTCGGCACTTTCACCGGCTTTCAGGTTTGCCGCTACCAAGCGTGCATCGGCCCGAATCCGCAGGCTTTCGCTGTCTCCGGCCTTGCCACTGGCCAGGGTCACAAACCCTTCGCGGTCACCCTTCGGAAACGGCTTAGCGCCCCACGACGGCGGCAAACCGGCCTCATTGGGAATGATCCAGATCTGGAAAATCTTGGTCGGCGTAGCTTCCAGGTTGTACTCGCTGTGGGCGATCCCGGTGCCGGCGCTCATTACCTGGACGTCGCCGGCCTCGGTGCGGCCCTGGTTGCCCAGGTTGTCGGCATGGCTGATGGCGCCTTCACGCACATAGGTGATGATTTCCATGTCCCGGTGCGGGTGCTGCGGGAAGCCGGTGCCCGGTGCGATGAGGTCATCGTTCCACACCCGCAGGTTGCCCCAGTGCATGCGCTTGGGGTCATGGTATTCGGCAAACGAGAAGTGGTGGTGAGCGTCCAGCCAACCGTGATTGGCGCCGCCCAGGGTGTTGAAAGGTCGAAGTTCAAGCATGATCGTCTCCTGTGGATGGGAGCCATCATCCAGCAGCGCCAGATCGATAAAAAGCGTAAAAAATGCTGGATTCCTATCGAATGCTTCGATGCCGATGCTCAGGACTTGTCTTCACTTCATCGCCTAACTGCATGAGCGCAAAGCAATTGGCTGGAACTGTGGGGCATTTGCGGCGACCATAGGGCTCTTGTCCGAGTTAAAGCATCGCAGGAGTCCGCGTGCCGCAACACACCCCCGATCTGCCTCCCGAACTGCGGCCACTGGCCGAAATGCCCCTGTTGAAACGGCTCGCCGCCCGATTATTCGGTCACGGCCTGACGCGCCTGCGGGCACAGCACCGTTTCTCATGGCTGCATGGCCAGGCCGACGGCTTTCGCAGTGGCCACACGGCCGGCGTGGAGTATGGCTATAAGGAAGGCAAGGCGGATGGTATCGAAGAAGGCCGCCAGGTCCTGCTGATTCGTGACTTCCGGCCGGATGAGCACACTGCGCCGGGTGTTGACGACAATCTGTTCGATGATTGGCGCCTGCCGCTGACCGCCGAGTTGAAAAAACGCATCAAGGCTGATGTGGCGCGCCTGCTGCCGGCCCATGCCCAGCCGAGTGCGGCGCAATGGAAGATGATTTTCAGCGATACGCCGTCCACCTCGGTGATCGCCGGCGCCGGCGCGGGTAAATCCACCTCGCTGGTGCTGCGTATCCTGCTGCTGACCCATTACCTGGGCTTCGAGCTGAGCTCGATGACGGTGGTGACCTTCACCCGTGAGTCGCGCAAGGACTTCATCAACAAGCTCATGGAAATTCTCGCCTTGTGGGGCCAACCCCTTGGTATGAAAGACGCGCAAGCGGTGGTGCGGACCTTTCACTCACGCATCCTGCCAATGGTGCGCAGCCTGCCGGGCCTTGAACGGCTGCAGGCGTTCGAGAACCTCAATGCGCGGACCGAAGCGGGCTTTGATGAGGCCGACAGCAACCCCTTCGAATTGCGGATCAACGACGCCCAGCGCCAGCAACTGAATGCCTGCTATCACCGGCTGCATGGCCGCCATGAACGCTTCCGCGAACTGATCGCCCCGCTGGCGCGCCATGCCCTGCAACTCAAGGAGCTGGAGCGCGATCACCCGGACGTGCAAAAACGCGTGGCGGTGACCGAACTGGCGGCCAAGCGCGATGAAGAACTCTGCGATGTGATCGAAGACCTGTGGTTTCGTGCCGGCGCCTGGCCGATCAAGGGCATCGAGCCCAATCGCCAGACGTTCGATATCAACGGCGCGAAGTTTCACTGCCATGGCTACATTGCCGAACTGGATGCCTGGGTCGTACTGGGCTTCGACCCGCGGGAAAATGCCCAGGTCAGTCGACCCGGGTCCAAGCTGTCAGTACGTGCCGAATGGGCGGTAAAGCGAACCCTATTTCAAGCTTTCTGCCGTAAGCCATTGATATGGCTAGAAAGCTACGAGTCCTCCAAGCGGCTTTTAAGCAGCCTGGCAGGTGACGCAACATCGGGCCCGGGCTTCGATTACAAGGTCAAGGGCGAGCTGGGTTCGGCACCGTTGCTGGACAGCTTTGTTGCCGCCGCCGGGTTCATCGAGAACCTCGGGCTGGATGTGCCCACCGCCGTGGGCAAGATGAGTTTTGCCAAGGATGATCCAGACCGTTTTTACTTCGAGGCACTGAGCATTTTCTGGAAGGCCCTCGAAGATCACTTGCTGGACCAGTCGCCACCGGTCATGACCTACAACCGGATGTTCTCGCTGTTTGGCGAAAACACCCCGGAGAACCTGAAGTTGCTCAGCGACCCGCTGCTACGGCCGATGTCGCACCTGATGATCGACGAATTCCAGGACGTATCGCCGCAGATCGTCTCGTGGATCCGGGCCAGCCTGCGGGAGATCCGCAGCCGCGGGCCGGCCATGCACGTGGGGCGTGGGGCCCAGCGCTCTTCGCTGTTGTGCGTGGGCGATGACTGGCAGTCGATCTATGGCTGGCGTGGCAGTTCGCCCAAGTATTTCATGGAGTTCAACAAGGAGTTCCCGTCACCCACGACCACCCGGGTGATGCTGGGCGAGAACTACCGCAGCCATCAGCACGTGATCGATGCTGCCGAGCACATTGTGCGGGCGGCCCCGGCCATCAGCGGCAAGAAAGCCAAGGCCAGTGGAACCGCGAAGGAGTTGGTGCCGGTCACGGTGCGTGACCGTGACGATGCGGCGCTGGGCCAACAACTGCTGGCGCACTATCAAAAGGGTGATTCGGTGTTAATGCTGTATCGAAAAAGCAGCGATAAGTCATTGATGCAAGAGCATATTCAGTCGGTAGTTAATGTGGATTCTAGTTTGCCGTACGACAGCCGCCGGCTCAAGCAACTGACTTATCACAGCGCCAAGGGCCTGCAGGCGGATGCGGTATTCCTGCTGGGCGACTGCCAGCACTTGACCAGTTCGCCGTACAAGAACCAGGTCTACCGCATGGCAGGACTGGGCAAGGACGGCGATACCGAAGCTTACGACAGCGCGCAGAAAGACGAAGTGCTGCGCCTGGCCTACGTGGGCATTACCCGGGCGGTGAGCCATTGCTATTGGTATGTCGACGGCCAGGATGGCCAAGGGGTGAATGTGCCAAAGGCTTCGGACCGGGTTGCCGGGGACAAACCGTTTTTTGACGACCAGCGCATCAGCAAATCATAAGGGGTGACGTTGAATCCTGTGGTGAGGGAGCTTGCTGTGGCGAGGGAGCTTGCTCCCGCTGGAGTGCGCAGCGCTCCCAGGATTTTGGGGCTGCTACGCAACCCAGCGGGAGCAAGCTCCCTCGCCACAGGATACCTGCGTTGCCAGATCAAGCCCGTAGCGACAGCGGCGGCACAAACGACTCCAGTTCATCCTCAACCGCCTCGATGATCCGCTCCACGTCAGCAGCGTTCATCACCGTGGCGCAAGGGATACCGGCAATTGCAATCAGGGTTTCCCCGCTGGCGCGGTCGAACAGGCGGGCGATCATACTGCCGGGAGCATCCATGCTCGCCTCAAAGCCCATGGGATGAAAGTGCCAGCGCATCAACTGGCAGGCATTGGGGAATGTCACTTTGTTCATGTTGCCCACCTTGTTCATTGAGCGCTTCCTTTAGCTCGCTGCAGGGGCGCCATGACCGTCACTGGTCCTGGCCGTCGTGAGCACTAAAAATAGCATTCGTTCGCATCGGGCATGGGAGTTTTTTCGTCCCGTCCGGCAGTTGTTTTCAATAACGTTGATATGGGTCACGTGCTGCGTGGTATTAAGCGAAAGGCCATTAGTCGGAAATATCAAATGGCCGTTGAGCGGGTACGGGCAGTTGGGCAAGCTGCCTCTTTTTTCACCGGCGTAGAGCGCTCAATGCAAGACATCATTCCGGATGACTCCCAGAAAACCCAAGCTACGGCCAAGCTGGTACTGCGTCACCATCTGTGCTGGCGGGATCGGGACCTGGATGGAGTGATGTCGTACTACCATCCGGACATCCAGTACCACGATTTCTTCCAGAACCGCGTGGTGGGTGCCGGCGAGCTGCGCGAATACCTGCAAGCCAGCATGCCCCGTGGCGCCGACGAAGCGATCGAACACACCGACCGCATCCGCGCCGACGGCGACACCGCGTTCATCCAATACCGCATCACCTTGCGTGGCGGCCAGGGCCTGGTGTCGTTTCGCACCAGCGAAGCGATTACCGTGCGCGATGGCTTGATCTGGCGGGTCAACGAGTACGCCTCCCTGGTCCACGAGCAGTCTGCCAGCCGCCGCGAGACCACACGCCCGACCGTCAGCCGCCTGGGTTTGTCGCCGCAGCAACTGAGCTACATGGCCAACGACCTGCAACAGTACTTCGAGCGCCAGCAACCCTATCTGGACCCCGAGCTGGACCTGCAACGGGTGGCGAAGGAGTGCGGGTATAGCCGCAACCAGATTTCCTACCTGTTGAACCAGGTGCTGGGGCAAAGTTTTTATCGCTACGTCAACCAGGCACGCCTCCAGCATCTGCTGGCTGCACTGGAAATGGCCGCGCCGCCGATCCGCATCGACGAACTGGCGTTTGCCGCCGGCTTCAATTCGACGTCGGCGTTCTACAGCAGCTTCCGCCAGCACACCGGCCAGTCGCCCAAGGCCTACGTCAAACAAATTTCCCTGCGTGCACGCGCGCAAGACAGCCCCTGAGGCCAGGCTCTAGGATCACTGCCATCGAAGTGTGGTGGTGGAGCTTGGCATGCCTGCATGGCGCAATATCAGTTTATGGATGGACCAGCTGGACGAGCCGCTGCTGGCACGCGCGTCCCTGGAGCAGGACCTGGACGTCAACGTGGCCATCATCGGCGCCGGCTACACCGGGCTCTGGACCGCGTATTACCTGAAGCGCCAGGCGCCCGAGCTGAAAATCGCAATCATCGAGGCGCAAACCGCCGGGTTCGGTGCCTCGGGCCGTAACGGCGGCTGGCTGATGGGCAACCTGCTGGGAGAGGACCGCCTGTTGGCCGGCCTGACCCCGGAACAGCGCCGGGCCTCGTTCGACCTGCTGCACGCCATCCCCGACGAAGTCGCGCAAGTGATCGAGCGCGAAGGCATTGACTGCGACTACCGCAAGGGTGGTGTGCTGTATTGCGCCGCGCGCTACCCCGAACAGGAAGCCACCCTGCGTGCGTACCTGGCCAAACTTCACAGCCAGGGCCTGACCGACGACGATTACCGTTGGCTTGGCCCGCAACAACTGGCCGAGCAGATCCGTATCGCCAAGTCTTATGGCGGCATCTATGCACCCCACGTTGCCACGATTCACCCGGCCAAGCTGGTGCGCGGCCTGGCGCGGTTGGTGGAGCGGATGGGCGTCAAGATCTACGAAAACAGTCCCGTCACTCATTGGCAGTCCGGCAGCCTGCGCACGGACAAAGCTTCGGTGCGCGCCTCCTGGGTGGTGCCGGCAGTGGAAGGGTATGCCACCACGCTGGCTCCGCTGGGGCGCTATCAGTTGCCGGTGCAAAGCCTGATCGTTGCCACCGAGCCGTTGCCGGCCAGCACTTGGGACGAGATCGGCCTGAATCGTGGCCAGGCGTTCGGCGAGAGCAGCCGGCAAGTGACTTACGGCCAGCGTTCGGCGGACAACCGCCTGGTGTTCGGCGCTCGCGGGGGTTATCAGTTTGCCGGCAAGTTGCGGCACAACTTCGAGCTCACCGACAGCGAAGTCGAACTGCGTCGCTACCTGTTCGGCGAACTGTTCCCGCAGCTCAAGAAAGTCCGGATCACCCACGCCTGGGGCGGCAACCTGGGCATGTCCCGGCGCTTCAAGCCGCACATGCTCTGCGATCACGCGGCAGGCATCGCCCTGGCCGGTGGTTACGGCGGCGAGGGTGTAGGCGCCAGCAACCTCGGTGGCCGCACCCTGGCGGACTTGATCCTGGGACTCGATACGCCGTTGGTTCTCCAGCCATGGGTGATTCAGCCGGGCCGGCTGGACGGGCTCAAGGCCTGGGAACCGGAACCCTGCCGCTGGCTGGGCTACAACGCGATCATCCGCAGTTTTGTGCATGAGGACCAGGTGTTGGCCAACCCCAATACCGCCCCGTGGCGCCGCAAACTGGCCAGCGGGGTTGCCGGGTTCATGGAAGGTTTCATGCACTAAGTCGTTTCAATCACCACAGGTATGAACATGAGCATTACCCAGTTCAAAGACACACTCAGCGCCCATTTGCCGGATTCCTCGCCCGTCGCCGTGCCGCTGGGCACACCGGTCGCGGTGGCCTCGACCTTGAGCGTGGAACGTAGCGACGGCGTCGAAACCGGCATCTGGGAATGCACGCCCGGGCGCTGGCGCCGGCAGATCAAAGCCCAGGAGTTTTGCCACTTTATCCAGGGACGGTGCACCTTCACCCCCGACAACGGGGAAATGCTCCACATAGAAGCCGGCGACGCACTGATGTTGCCGGCCAACAGCACCGGTATCTGGGACATCCAGGAAACCGTGCGCAAGACCTATGTACTGATCCTCTGATTCTTTGATCTTTGATCGCCTGCCATAAAAACAGCCCTAAAACCGCCAGGAAATCGAACCATGAGACCCATTGCCCTGTTGCCGCTGGTATTCGTCGCCACCCTCAGCCAAGCCGCCGAGACGGTGAAGATCTACAACTGGTCGGACTATATCGCCCCCGACACCACCAGGAACTTCCAGAAAGAAACCGGCATCGGTTTCACCTACGACGTGTACGACAGCAACGAAACCCTCGACGGCAAGTTGATGACCGGCAAATCCGGCTATGACGTGGTGTTCCCCTCCAACCACTTCATGGCCCGGCAGATCCAGGGCGGGGCGCTGAAGAAACTCGACAAGAGCCAGTTGCCCAACTGGAAGAACCTCAACCCGGTGCTGCTCAAGGCCCTGGAAAACAACGACCCGGGCAATGCCCACGGCTTTCCGTACCTGTGGGGCAGCACCGGTATCGGCTACAACATCGACAAGGTCAAGGCGGTACTCGGCGACAACGCCCCAGTGGATTCCTGGGACCTGATCTTCAAGCCCGAGAACATGCAAAAACTGCAGAAGTGTGGCGTCGCCATCCTCGACAACGGCCCGGAGCTGCTGCCGGCGGCGCTCAACTACCTGGGCCTGCCGCACCACAGCAAAAAGGCGGAAGACTACAAAAAGGCCGAGGACCTGCTGATGAAAGTGCGGCCGTACGTGGCGTATTTCCACTCCTCGAAATACACCGCCGACCTGGCCAACGGCGACATCTGCGTGGCCGTCGGCTTCTCCGGCGACATCCTCCAGGCCGAAAGCCGCGCCAAGGAAGCCAAGAATGGCGTGAATATCGGCTACAACATTCCCAAGGAAGGCGCCGCGATCTGGTTCGACATGGTCGCCATGCCCGCCGATGCCCCGGATGAAAAAGCCGGCTATGCCTTCATGAACTACCTGCTACGCCCGGAAGTGATGGCCAGCATCACCAACTACGTGCACTACGCCAACGGCAATGCCGCGGCGGACAGCCTGGTGGACCCGGCAATCAAGAGCGACACCAAGGTGTACCCAAGTCCGGAAATGATGGGCAAGTTGTTCGCACTGGAAGCAATGCCACTGAACATCGACCGGATTCGTACGCGGGTGTGGAACACCATTCGTACCGGGCGTTGATGATCGTTCCCACGCTCCGCGTGGGAATGCATCCTGTGACGCTCCGCGTCACGACTTCAAAAGCGCATGCGGAGCGTCCAGAGCGGCGTTCCCACGCCGCGGAATCAAGGATTCTCCAAGTCATGCCCCAACGACTGGATAAACAACGAAAACAGCTCCGGCTGCGACGAGATATCCAGCTTGGCATACAGGTGCCGGCGGTGAACCTTGACCGTATCCGGCGAGATATTCAGCCGTTCGGCCATGGCTTTTGACGAAAACCCGCGCAACACCAATCGCGCTATTTCCAGCTCCCGTTCCGACAACACGCCACAGCCGAAATGACTCAACGCGTCCCGTATCTGGCTGGCCATTTCCGCCGGCGCGGCCACTCGCTGGGTGCTTTGCTGCCAATGCTGCTGCATCAACGGCAACACCCAGGCCGCGAGCATGGTCATCAACCCCGTTTCCTCGCCGGTAAACAACCGCTGCATTCCCAACGACAGCGATAACGTCCCCGCACCCGGCAATTGCAGGATGAATTGCACCTCGTCTTCCAGCACGTTGTCGTGGAAGTAATTGAGGAAGTATTCACTCTGGCGAAAATGATCCGGCGCCACTTCCTCAAGGCGGTACACGCCACTGGCATACCCCTCGCGACACGCCTGGAAAAACGGGTCCAACAGGTACAAGCCATTCAGATAAACCAGCATCGACGCCGGTTTGCTGCTCGGTTGTGCGTCGTATTCTTCCAGCGCTTCGGGCGGGCCATCGGCGGGGTAGAAGATCGCCAGGGCATTGTCGAAGGGCAGGCATTGGTGCAGCAACAGCACCAGTTGCTTCCAGAAACGCCCGGTGCCGATCTGTGCGACGGTACGCCCCAGGCCCGCGTGCATGCCGACTTCCCTGAACAGGCTCATGTGCAGCTCCACGCTAAGGATTCAGGCCGCAAGGGTTCGACTTTTGCCCGGCGGCGTCAAGGGGAGTACTCCAATAGGGGAATTGGCCGATCTACACAGAGTGTTTAAGTTGGCCGTCAGTCAGTGGGGAACATACCCTGCGCCGCTTCACCTTTTCGTTTCTGCCTCAAACCAAGAACAATCAAGAGGATAACGATATGAGTGCTCCTTCCACGCCCGACGGCGTGCTGAAACCCACCCTGAGCGTATTCGATGTAGTGGCCATCACCGTCTCGGCGGTCACCCCGGCCAGTTCAGTGTTCGTGATTGCGCCGTTTGCCATCCAGCAGGCCGGCAGCGGGGTGTTCCTGGCCTTTGTGATGGCCGCCTTGCTCGCGCTGATGTTCGCCTTTTGCTACGCCGAACTCGGGCGTGCCCACAACAGCGCCGGCGGCGAATACGTGTATGCCAAGCGGGTGTTCGGCGGCATGGCCGGCTACGCGACGTTCCTCACGGTACTGGTGATGCTGCTGTTTATCCCGCCGGTACTGGCCACCGGGGCGGCGACTTACCTGAATAACGCCCTCGGCACCCAATTCGATTCGCAAACCGTGGCCCTGGTGATTGTGGTGTGCAGCTACGCCCTGGGTATCCTCAATATCAAGCTGAATGCCTGGATCACCGGCACCTGCCTGCTGCTGGAAGTGGCGGCGTTGCTGGTGATCGTGTTTATCGGCTTCGGCAACCCGGTGCAGCCGGTCAGCGTGCTGTTGCAACCGCAAATCGTCGAGAACGGCGTGCTGCACCTGGCGCCCTGGGCGCTGGTCATCGGCGCGGTGGGCATCGGCCTGTTCTCGTTCAATGGCTACGGTCCCGCCGTCTTGCTGGCCGAAGACATGAAATGCGGCGGCAAGGGCGTGCACAAGGCGGTGTTGTGGTCCCTGGGCCTGGTGGTGGTCATCGAGCTGGTGCCGATCACCGCCTTGCTGATCGGTGCGCCATCCCTCAGCGCGATGATCAGCAGCCCCGACCCGATCGGCTACCTGCTGACCAGCCACGGTAACGAAACCCTGTCGCGGCTGGTCAGCGCCGGGATCTTCCTGTCGGTATTCAACGCCATCGTCGCCATCGTCATCCAGATTGGCCGGGTGGTGTTCAGCAGCGGCCGCGATGCGCTGTGGACACCCACCATCAACAAACTCTTCACCCGGATTCATCCACGCTGGGATTCCCCGTGGTTGGCTACGCTGTTCCTGGCGGTCCCTTCGGCATTGCTCAGCTTCAGCTCCAACCTGGCGGACCTGACGTCTTTCAGCGTGCTGCTGATCATGCTGGTGTACCTGATCGTGGCGTTGAGCGCGTTGATGAGCCGGGTGTTGCTGCGTGACCGCGAGCACCCGTATCGCATGCCGTTGTGGCCGGTGCCGGCCTTGCTGGCGGTGCTGGGCGCCGGCTACCTGTTGGTGACCCTGGCGATTGCCGCCTCGGTTCGCGACATCATGATTATCATCGGCCTGTTGGCACTGTCGGTGATCCTGTATTGCATCAGTGGCCGGTTGAGTCCGGCGTTTCAGAAATTGTAAGGAGTGGTTATGCGTGCACGTCAATTGGGCATCACCTTGGGACTGGGTACGCCCGGTGAGTTGAATGCCATCACCGACGTTCCAGGGGTTCGGGTCGGCCACAGTACGATCAAGACCCGCATCGACGGCAAACAGGTACGTACCGGCGTGACGGCGATCCAGCCCCGGGCCGGTGCCGCGCGGTATCAGCCGTGTTTTGCCGGCTACCACGTGCTCAACGGCAATGGCGACGCCACGGGCCTTGAGTGGATCAGCGAATCGGGGTTGCTGACCACGCCGCTGGCGATCACCAACACCCACAGCATCGGGATTGTGCGCGACACGCTGATCGCCCTGGAGCGCGAAAGCCTCGAAGACCCCGCCGTGTACTGGTGCATGCCGGTGGTGATGGAAACCTACGACGGCTTGCTCAACGATATCTGGGGCCAGCACGTCGGCCCGGAGCATGTGCGCGAGGCGCTGGCCAACGCCGAATCCGGGCCGGTGGCGGAGGGCGCCGTGGGCGGCGGCACCGGGATGATCTGCCATGAGTTCAAGGGGGGCATCGGTACCGCGTCACGGCGCTTGCCGGCGGAGCAGGGTGGATGGACCGTCGGTGTGCTGGTGCAGGCCAACCATGGCAAGCGCCAGGAACTGCGCGTGGATGGTTACCCGGTAGGCCGGCAATTGATGGACATCCCGTCACCCTTTGCCGATCGCGGCACACCCGGCATGGGCTCCATCGTGGTGATCATCGCCACCGATGCGCCGTTGCTGCCCCATCAATGCCAGCGCCTGGCACAACGCGCGTCCATCGGGATCGCGCGCACGGGTGGCGGTACCGAGGACTCCAGCGGGGACCTGTTCCTGGCGTTCGCCACCGGCAATCAGGATTTGCCGGTGGCCGACTACGGGCGCAAGGGCTCGCCCCTCAGCACAGCCCTGCAAATGGTCAATAACGACCACATTTCACCGCTGTTCAGCGCGGCGGCGGAGGCCGTGGAAGAGGCGATCATTAATGCCATAGTGGCCGGCGAAGACATGACCACCGACCAGGGTGTGCGGGTGCCCGCGCTGGATGCCCACACGCTCCTGCAGGCATTGCGCCAAACCGGCTGGCGCGGCCAGTAAGTAAACTAAGTCTTGTCCCGGTAATACGGGACAAACACTTAAATAGTGGCCAATCAATACTAACAATGACACGGTGACACTTTCTTAGTGCACCTCAGTCAATACTTTGGATCCATTCGTGGCTAAATGTCTTTAGGAGTATTTAATATTTAAATAGCTGGATTTTAATAACGCGCTATTTACCAGTGTTTGCAGGTTTTGTTCACCGGCCCAACTTTATCCTTGGATAAAAACCGCTGGACGAATGATTTCAGGTTGTGTCAGTTTTCTTTCGCCTTCAAAAGGGGCGAGTGATCGGACTTACTCGCCAGAGTGGGTCCGGTCGGACAAAAACTGTTCCACTTGCAAACAAGGAAGTACGTTTATGTCAAAAGTAAAAGACAAAGCTATTGTGTCGGCGGCTCAAGCAAGTACCGCTTACACCCAGATCGATAGCTTTAGCCATCAATACGACCGCGGTGGCAACCTCACGGTCAATGGCAAACCCTCGTTCACCGTTGACCAGGCCGCCGACCACCTGCTGCGTGAGAACGCCGCGTACCGGGACGTGGATGGCAACGGCAAGATCGATCTCACCTACACCTTCCTGACTTCGGCTTCGAACGCGACCATGAACAAGCATGGGATCACCGGGTTCAGCCAGTTCAACACCCAGCAGAAAGCACAGGCCGTACTGGCCATGCAATCCTGGGCCGATGTGGCCAATGTCACCTTCACCGAGAAAGCCTCGGGCGGTGACTTCCACATGACCTTCGGCAACTACAGCGGCGGCCAGGACGGCGCAGCGGCCTTTGCCTACCTGCCAGGCACCAACGCCAAGTACAACGAAAGCGGCCTTGACGGCACTTCCTGGTACCTGACGAACAACAGTTACACGCCGAACAAGACCCCGGACCTGAACAACTATGGCCGGCAGACCCTGACCCACGAAATCGGCCACACCCTGGGCCTGGACCACCCTGGCGACTACAACGCCGGGACCGGCAACCCTTCGTACAAAGACGCGGACTATGGACAGGACACGCGTGGCTACAGCGTCATGAGTTACTGGAGCGAGAGCAACACCAACCAGAACTTCAGCAAAGGCGGGGTAGAAGCCTACTCGTCCGGCCCGCTGATCGACGACATCGCCGCGATCCAGAAGCTCTACGGCGCCAACTACAACACCCGTGCCGGTGACACCACCTATGGCTTCAACTCCAACACCGGGCGTGATTTCCTCAGCGCCACTTCATCGGCCGACAAGCTGGTGTTCTCGGTGTGGGACGGTGGCGGCAACGACACCCTGGACTTCTCCGGTTTTACCCAGAACCAGAAGATCAACCTCAATGAAACCTCGTTCTCCGACGTTGGCGGCCTGGTGGGCAACGTTTCCATCGCCAAGGGTGTGACCGTGGAGAACGCCATCGGCGGTTCGGGCAACGACCTGCTGATCGGTAACGCAGCCGCCAACGTCCTCAAGGGCGGTGCCGGCAACGACATCATCTTCGGCGGCGGCGGTGCAGACCAGCTGTGGGGCGGCTCAGGCAACGACACCTTCGTGTTCGGCGCCAGCTCCGACTCCAAGCCGGGTGCGGCGGACAAGATCTTCGACTTCACCTCGGGTTCCGACAAGATCGACCTCACCGGCATCACCAAAGGTGCAGGCCTGACCTTCGTCAACGCGTTTACCGGTCATGCCGGCGACGCGGTGCTGTCCTACGCTTCGGGTACCAACCTGGGCACATTGGCCGTGGACTTCTCCGGGCACGGCGTGGCGGATTTCCTCGTCACCACCGTTGGCCAGGCAGCCGTCAGCGACATCGTGGCCTGATACACGCGTAAAGGAGGGTGGCGCACACGCGCCGCCCTCTGCCCTTGCATCCACCCCATGAACGGGCGAAGGTGATGACGCTATTTCGCAGTACCGTGGCCTGGAGTTTCCAGGTGTTGCTTATGTCGGCAGGAGCCACAGCAATGGCAAGCAGTCTGGTTTTACCTACTTCCGCGCAGTTGGCCGGGCATTGGGCGCTGCACCAGCAAGAGCAGGTGTGCGCACTGGACTTGATTGAGCAGGCTAACGCGTTAGGGGGCGATGTGGAGTGCGCCGGACAATGGCTGGGGGAAGCCCCCGTTAGTTGGACGCCTACTCCCGATGGTATTTGGCTGATGAATGCCGAAGGCACCGGCATAACCCATTTGAATCGCCAGAAAGAAGGCGAATATGAAGGTCGCGCAAAAACCGGCGCGGTATTGATATTGCAACGTGCACCGTAATAGTTCGTTATAACGATATAACCCGATTTTAATGTTTGCCCGCCCCTTATTGGGGCGCTCGGTAAACTATTGCGCGTCATTCGGCTCAGGGAAGATCAGGCAACATGGCGAAGACCACTCCCGTTGCACCACTGTTCAAGGCACTCGGCGACTACAAAAGTATTCTGATCAGTATTGGCTGTTTCACGGCATTGATTAACGTATTGATGTTGGTGCCGTCGATTTATATGTTGCAAGTCTACGACCGCGTGCTGTCTTCACAGAACGAAACCACCCTGGTGATGCTGACGCTGATGGTGGTGGGGTTCTTCGCCTTTATCGGTGTGCTGGAGGTGATCCGCAGCTTTATCGTGATTCGCATCGGCAGCCAGCTGGAGCGGCGTTTCAACCTGCGGGTCTACAAGGCCGCTTTCGAGCGCAACCTGCAACGGGGCGAAGGCCATGGCGGGCAATCCCTGGGGGACCTGACCCACATCCGCCAATTCATCACCGGGCCTGCGCTGTTCGCGTTTTTTGACGCGCCGTGGTTTCCGATCTATCTGTTCGTGATTTTCCTGTTCAACGTATGGCTTGGGGTGCTGGCCAGTGCCGGTGCCGTGCTGCTGATAGCCCTGGCGTGCCTTAACGAATACCTGACCAAAAAGCCTCTGGGTGAAGCCAGCGGTTATTCCCAGCAATCCACCCAATTGGCCACCAGCCACCTGCACAACGCCGAAACCATCCAGGCCATGGGCATGCTGGGTGCATTGCGCAAGCGCTGGTTCAAGGTGCATTCGCAGTTCCTGGGCCTGCAGAACAAGGCCAGCGACACCGGCTCGATCATCAGTTCCCTGAGTAAATCCCTGCGCCTGTGCCTGCAATCGTTGGTGCTGGGCCTGGGTGCGCTATTGGTGATCAAGGGCGACATGACCGCCGGGATGATGATCGCAGGCTCCATTTTGATGGGCCGGGTGTTGAGCCCCATCGACCAGTTGATTGCCGTGTGGAAGCAATGGAGTTCGGCCAAGCTGGCCTACCAGCGCCTGGACAACCTGATGCGCGAGTTTCCGCCCCAGGGCGAGCAGATGGCCTTGCCGGCGCCCAAGGGCAATGTGAGTTTCGAGCAAGTCAGCGCAGGCCCGCCGGGGCGACGTGTGCCGACCTTGCATCAAGTCAGCTTCAACCTGACTGCGGGCGAAGTGCTCGGCGTGCTGGGTGCTTCCGGCTCCGGCAAATCAACCCTGGCCCGCGTGCTCGTGGGCGTATGGCCAACCCTGGCAGGCACCGTGCGCCTGGACGGAGCCGACATTCATCGCTGGGACCGCGACGACCTCGGACCGCATATCGGTTATCTGCCCCAGGACATCGAACTGTTCAGCGGCAGCATCGCCGACAACATCGCGCGCTTTCGCGAAGCCGACCCGGATTTGGTGGTGCAGGCCGCCCAACAGGCAGGCGTGCACGAATTGATCCTGCGCTTGCCCCACGGCTACGACACCGTGCTCGGTGACGAGGGCAGCGGCCTGTCCGGTGGACAGAAACAACGGGTCGCCCTGGCCCGCGCGCTGTACGGCGGGCCACGCCTGATCGTGCTCGACGAGCCCAACTCCAACCTCGACACCGTGGGTGAAGCCGCCCTGGCCAGCGCGATCATGCAGATGAAAGCCCAGGGCAGCACGGTGGTGCTGGTGACTCACCGTTCCTCGGCGTTGGCCCAGGCCGACAAGCTGCTGGTGCTGAACGAAGGTCGTTTGCAGGCATTTGGTCCGAGCCAGGACGTGCTGCGCGCACTGTCCGGCCAGCAGGAAGCACCACGAGAAAAGGCCGGGGTCAGCCTCAGCCGTCAGTATCAAGCCGGAAGGAATCCAGGCGCATGAGCAGCGACAGCAGCATTCAAATCAACCGCGATTACGAACAGACCCACCCCGAGCACGACGCGCGTTTCTTCGCCCGCATGGGCTGGCTGCTGACGGTGGTCGGCGCCGGCGGGTTTTTCCTCTGGGCCAGTCTGGCGCCGCTGGACCAGGGGATCCCGGTACAAGGCACGGTGGTGGTATCGGGCAAGCGCAAGGCGGTGCAAACCCTGAGCCCCGGCGTGGTCAGCCGGATCCTGGTGCGTGAGGGCGAGGCGGTGAAGCAGGGCCAGCCGCTGTTCCGTCTCGACCAGACGCAGAACCAGGCCGACGTGCACTCGCTGCAAGCCCAGTACCGCATGGCGTGGGCCAGCGTGGCACGGTGGCAGAGCGAGCGGGATAACCAGTCGACGATCACCTTTCCGGCGCAATTGAGCGGCAACCCGGACCAAGCCCTGGCACTGGTCCTCGAAGGCCAGCGTCAACTGTTCAGCAGCCGCCGCGAAGCCTTTGCCCGGGAACAGGCCGGGATTCGCGCCAGTATCGAAGGCGCTATGGCGCAACTGAACGGCATGCGCCGCGCCCGCAGTGACCTGACCGCCCAGGCGCAATCCCTGCGAGACCAGTTGAACAACCTGCAACCCCTGGCCGACAACGGCTACATCCCGCGCAACCGGCTGATGGAATACCAGCGGCAACTGTCCCAGGTGCAACAGGACCTGGCGCAGAACACCGGCGAAAGCGGGCGGGTGGAGCAGGGCATCCTCGAGTCGCGCCTCAAGTTGCAGCAGCACAGCGAGGAGTACCAGAAGGAAGTGCGCAGCCAACTGGCCGACGCGCAGCTGCGCAGCCTGACCCTGGAACAACAACTGACCTCCGCCGGTTTCGACCTGCAGCACAGCGAGATCAACGCGCCCGCCGATGGCATCGCGGTCAACCTGGGCGTGCACACCGAAGGCGCCGTGGTGCGTGCCGGTGAAACCCTGCTGGAAATCGTGCCCCAGGACACCCGCCTGGAAGTCGAAGGGCGCCTGCCGGTGCACCTGGTGGACAAGGTCGGTGCGCACTTGCCGGTGGACATTCTCTTCACCGCCTTCAATCAGAGCCGCACGCCGCGGGTGCCGGGGGAGGTGAGCCTGATCTCCGCCGACCAGATGCTCGACGAAAAAACCGGCATGCCTTACTACGTGCTGCGCACCACCGTCAGCAGCAGCGCCCTGGAGAAACTCCATGGCCTGGTGATCAAGCCGGGGATGCCCGCCGAGATGTTCATCCGCACCGGCGAGCGCTCCTTGCTCAATTACCTGTTCAAGCCGCTGCTGGACCGCGCCGGCTCGGCGTTGACCGAGGAATGAGCATGAAGCCGATGTTCATCGCCTTGCTGCTCGCCTGCGGCAGCGCCCAGGCCGCCATGGGCCCGTTCGATGTCTACGAACAGGCCCTGCGCAACGACCCGGTATTCCTTGGTGCCATCAAGGAGCGCGACGCCGGCCTGGAAAACCGCACCATCGGCCGCGCCGGCCTGCTGCCCAAGCTCTCGTACAACTACAACAAGGGCCGCAACAACTCCCAGGCCACCTTGCCCGACGGGCGCGGCGGCAATTATCACGATGACCGCAACTACAACAGCTATGGCTCCACGTTCACCCTGCAACAGCCGCTGTTCGACTACGAAGCCTATGCCAACTACCGCAAGGGCGTGGCCCAGGCACTGTTTGCCGACGAGAGTTTCCGCGACAAGAGCCAGGCGCTGCTGGTGCGGGTGCTGACCTATTACACCCAGGCGTTGTTTGCCCAGGACCAGATCGACATTGCCCGCGCCAAGAAAAAGGCCTACGAGCAGCAGTTCCAGCAGAACCAGCATCTGTTCCAGCAGGGTGAGGGCACCCGCACCGACATCCTGGAAGCCGAGTCGCGTTATGAGCTGGCGACTGCCGAGGAAATCCAGGCGCTGGATGAACAGGACGCCTCGCTGCGCGAACTCGGGGCGCTGATTGGCGTGCAGAGCGTCAATATCAACGACCTGGCGCCGCTGAACCCGGGGTTTGCCGCCTTCACCCTGACCCCGGCCAATTACGACACCTGGCACGAACTGGCGCTGACCAACAACCCCAACCTGGCCTCGCAACGCCAGTCCGTGGAAGTGGCGCGTTATGAAGTGGAGCGCAACCGTTCGGGGCACCTGCCACGCATCACGGCGTATGCCAGCTCGCGCCAGCAGGAATCCGACAGCGGCAACACCTACAACCAGCGCTACGACACCAACACCATCGGCATCGAAGTCAGCATGCCGTTGTATGCCGGTGGCGGCGTCTCGGCTTCCACCCGCCAGGCCAGCCGCGCCATGGAGCAGGCCGAGTACGAACTGGAAGGCAAGACTCGCGAAACCCTGATCGAACTGCGACGCCAGTTCAGTGCTTGCCTGTCGGGCGTCAGCAAGTTGCGGGCGTATCAAAAGGCGCTGACTTCGGCTGAAGCGCTGGTGGTCTCGACCAAGCAAAGCATCCTCGGCGGCGAGCGGGTCAACCTCGATGCGCTGAACGCCGAGCAGCAGCTGTACAGCACCCGTCGCGACCTGGCCCAGGCACGGTACGACTACCTGATGGCCTGGACCAAATTGCATTACTACGCGGGCAACTTGCGTGACACCGACCTGGCCAAGGTGGACGAGGCGTTTGGTCCTGAGAGCCGCTGATGCCTGGACGAGTGGTACTTGGTGCAAGGGAGCTTGGTGGCATGGGCGCTTGTTTTGGCAAGGGCGCTTGTTGTGGCGAGGGAGCTTGCTCCCGCTGGGCTACGTAGCGGCCCCAAGATCTTGGGAGCGCTGCGCACTCCAGCGGGAGCAAGCTCCCTCGCCACAGGTATCTCAACAATAAGAAAAGGGACTCTTCATGATCACTGGTTCACCTCGCTTCAAACCTCTCACCGCAGGCTCCTTGCTGCTGCTGTCAGTGGCGGCCCACGGGCAGTACATCGAAGCCGGAAAAGTCGGCGACCCCGGCAGTTGGCGCACCGCCGAGTTCCAGAGCGACTGGGGCCTGGAGCGGATGAAAGCCAACGAGGCCTATGCGAGCGGCATCACCGGCAGTGGCGTGAAGATCGGCGCCCTGGACTCGGGTTTCGACCCCAACCATCCCGAAGCCTCAAAAGACCGCTATCACGCGGTCACCGCCAGTGGCACCTATGTCGATGGCAGCCCCTTCACGACCACCGGCGCGCTCAACCCAAACAATGACGCCCACGGCACCCACGTCACCGGCACCATGGGCGCGGCCCGCGATGGCGTGGGCATGCACGGCGTGGCGTACAACGCGCAGATCTACGTCGGCAACACCAACGCCAGCGACAGCTTCCTGTTCGGCCCCACGCCAGACCCCAAGTACTTCAAGGCAGTGTACAGCGCGCTGGTGGATTCCGGCGTGCGCGCGATCAATAACAGTTGGGGCAGCCAACCCAAGGATGTCAGCTACCAGACCATTGGCGACCTGCACGCTGCCTATGCCCAGCACTACAACCAGAACACCTGGCTGGATGCCGCTGCGGAGGTGGCCAAGGCCGGGGTGATCAACGTGTTCAGTGCTGGCAACAGCGGCTACGCCAACGCCAGCGTGCGTTCGGCCTTGCCTTATTTCCAGCCGGAGCTGGAAGGCCACTGGCTGGCGGTATCGGGCCTGGACAAGGCGAACAACCAGAAATACAACCAGTGCGGCATCGCCAAGTACTGGTGCATTTCCACCCCCGGGGCGTTGATCAACAGCACCATTCCCGATGGCGGTTATGGGGTGAAATCCGGCACCTCGATGTCGGCGCCCCATGCCACCGGCGCACTGGCGCTGGTGATGGAACGCTATCCATACCTGAACAACGAACAGGCCTTGCAGGTGCTGTTGACCACGGCCACCCAGCTCAATGGCGCGGTCACCGATGCACCGACCACCCAGGTGGGCTGGGGCGTGCCGGACCTTGGCCGAGCAATGCACGGGCCCGGGCAATTGCTCGGGCCGATGAATGTCACGTTGGCGGCCGGGCAGGGCGATGTGTGGAGCAATGCGATCTCCGACAAGGCGCTGATCCAGCGTCAGGCCGAAGACAGCGCCGAAACCCTGGCCTGGCAGCAAACCCTGCGCGACAAGGGCTGGGAGAACGGCGTGGGCGCCGGCGCGAGTCAGCAGGACCAGACGGACTATGCCGTTGGCACTGCCCGCGCTGCAGCCGCGGCCCAGCGTATCTACGAAGGCAGCCTGACCAAATCCGGTGCGGGCAGCCTGATCCTGGCGGGCGACAACACCTACCGTGGCCCGACTACCGTGAATGGCGGCCGGTTGGCGGTGAATGGCTCGCTGACGTCCGCGGTGACGGTCAATGACAGCGGCACGTTGGGCGGCTCCGGTCGCATCGCGGCGTTACAGGTCAATAGCGGCGGCACCGTGGCGCCGGGCAATTCCGTGGGCACCTTGCAGGTGGCCGGGGATGTAAACCTCGCCGCCGGCTCCACCTATGCGGTCGAACTCACCCCCACCACCAGCGACCGGATTGTCGCCACGGGCAAGGCAATCCTCGGCGGCGGCACCGTGACCCTGGCCCTGGAAAACAGCCCGACCCTGCTCAGCCTGCAACAGGCGGAAAGCCTGGTGGGGCGCCAGTACAACATCCTCCAGGCGGCTGGCGGGATCCAGGGCCAGTTCGGTGCCGTGTTGCCCAACTACCTGTTCCTCGGCGGTACCCTCGACTATGCCGCCAACGGTGTGCAACTGGGCATTGCCCGCAGTGATGCGAGTTTCGCCAGTGTCGGTGCCACTCGTAACCAGCGTTCGGTGGCGGCGGCCGCCGAGCAGTTGGACGCCGGTAATCCGGTGTACGAAAGCATCCTGCGGTCAGACTCGGCAGCCACGGCGCAGTCGGGTTTCCAGCAGCTATCGGGAGAAATCTACCCGGCCATCGGCACAATGCTGATCAATGACAGCCGCCAGCTACGCGATGCCGTGGGCGAGCGCCTGCGCCATACGCCGGTTACCGGTGAGAGCAACGTGTGGGTCAAGGCGCTCGGCAGTTGGGGCAAGACCGACAGCCGCAGCGACACGGCAGGCTACACCAGCTCACTGGGCGGCATGCTGGCCGGTGTCGACGGCGCGCTGGACGAGCAGACCCGTGCCGGTCTCGTGGCCGGTTACAGCGACAGCTCGCTGAACATGGGCAGCGGCACGCATTCATCGGCGTCCATCGACAGCTACCACCTCGGCGCCTACGCCGGGCATGAGCTGGGCAATTGGCGCTTGAGCGTCGGCGGTGCCTACAGCTCGCATCGCGGCGACGTGAAACGCGACTTGCAGTACGGCGAAGTCAGCGGCAAGCAGAAGACCAAGCTGGATGCGCGCAGTGCCCAGGTATTTACCGAAGCGGCCTACCGTTTGAACGTGTCCTCGGTGGCGCTGGAGCCGTTCGCCAACCTGGCTTACGTGCATCTGGACAACGAGCGCTTTCACGAGAAAGGCGACGCCGCCGCGCTGGAGCGTGGCAGCGATAGCCGCGATGCAGTGCTGAGCACCCTGGGCCTGCGGGCGGCAAAAACGTTCCCTCTCAACGACCGCCAGCAACTGGACGTTTCCGGCTCGCTGGGCTGGCAGCACAGCCTGAGTGCCGTTGAATCCGAAGAGCACCTGGCGTTTGTCGCCGGAGGGCCGTCGTTTGCGGTGCAAAGCTCGCCGTTGATGCGCGACGCGGCATTGGTGGGCGTGCAGGCGAGCCTGGCGTTGAGCAAAAGCACACGGGTCAACCTCGACTACACCGGCCAATTGGCTGGCCGGGAAAAAATCCAGGGCGTGGGGTTGAGCCTGAACTGGCAGTTCTGAGCAAG
>NZ_JACAQC010000038.1:0-38364 GCF_013385345.1 Pseudomonas sp. I8001 | reverse complement strand
AAGCCCGCTCCCACATGGGGTCGGCGACGCTTGGGAGAAACGTGATTTATACAAGTGCAATAAAAACTAAGGAAGGTCACCGTGAAAAAAACAAAACGAGGGTTTCAATCCGCCATCCCAACAGGCCCGGGCTACCCGCTCAAGGCCCTGAGCTGCGTGCCATACGGCGCGTTGCTGTGTTGCCTGGCCAGCCTGGGTACCGCCCAGGCCGCACCCTACGTGGAAACCGGAAAACTGGGAGATGCTGCCAGTTGGCGCAGTAATGAATTCAAGGCCGATTGGGGCCTGGGCGCCGTGCATGCAGACGCCGCCTACGCCGCCGGCTACACAGGCAAGGGCGTGAAGCTGGGGATCTTCGACCAGCCGGTGTATGCCCAGCATCCGGAATTCGCCAGCCCCGGCAAAGTGGTCACGCTCGTGACCGAAGGCATTCGCCAATACACCGACCCGTACATCCCGGTGAAAGCCGGGGACGCGTTTCGCTACGACGGCACGCCTTCCCTGGGTTCCAACGGCAAGCTCGGCAATCACGGCACCCACGTAGGCGGGATCGCTGCGGGTAACCGCGACGGTGGGCCAATGCACGGCGTGGCGTTCGATGCGCAGATCATCAGCGCCGAAAACGGTGACCCGGGCCCCGAAGACGGGATCATCCTGGGCAACGACGGTGCGGTCTACAAAGCCGGTTGGGACGCGCTGGTGGCCAGCGGCGCACGCATTATCAACAACAGCTGGGGCATCGGCATCGGTGACCAGTACGCCAAGGGCGGCCGAGATCCGGCATTCCCCAACTTCACGGTCAATGAAGCCCAGGCCCAGTTCAATAACATTCGGCCGATCCTTGGGACGATCGCAGGTGGCGCTTATCAGGGCGCCATTGATGCGGCCCGCAGCGGCGTGCTGACGATCTTTGCCGCCGGCAACGACTACAACCGCAACAACCCGGATGCGATCTCGGGCCTGGCGTACTTCGTGCCGGAGATTGCACCCAACTGGCTGTCGGTGGCGGCCTTGCAACAGAATCCCGACACCGCCAGTTCCGATCCTTACGTGATCAGTACGTTTTCCTCGCGCTGCGGGTATGCCGCCAGCTTTTGCGTCGCGGCCCCTGGCACCAAGATCTACAGCTCGGTGATCAACGGCACCTCCCTGGAAAACCTGACCACCGACTACGCCAATTTCAACGGCACCTCCATGGCCGCGCCGCATGTGGCCGGCAGTGCAGCGGTGTTGATGGAGCGCTTCCCGTACATGAGCGGCGACCAGATCTCCACGCTGCTGAAAACCACCGCGACCGACCTCGGCGCACCGGGCATCGACTCGCTGTACGGTTGGGGCATGATCAACCTGGGCAAGGCCATCAACGGCCCGGGGATGTTTGTGACGGCTGAGGATATCCCGGCGGAGTTTCGTATCGACGGCGCCTACGGCTCCGGCCAGTTTGTCGCGGACCTGCCAGGAATTGGCGCCGTGGTGGATGCCGGCAAACCGACCCAGCGCACGTGCACCGACGTGCATTGCGGGCTGGATGTGTGGAGCAACGATATCTCCGGGCATGGCGGCCTGACCAAGCAGGGCATTGGCGCGCTGGTACTGACCGGCACCAACACCTACAGCGGCCCGACCCTGGTCAACCAAGGGTTGCTGGCGATCAATGGCTCGATCACCTCCGACGTTACCGTCAGCAGCAGCGGCGTAGTGGGCGGTTCAGGGCGCATTGGTTCGCTGACAGCGAACAGCGGCGGTACCGTGGCGCCGGGCAATTCCATCGGCACCCTGAACGTGGCCGGGGATGTGAGCTTCGCGGCGGGCTCCACCTATGCGGTGGAGTTGTCGGCCACCAACAGTGATCGCATCGTCGCCGGTGGCAAGGCCACCCTCAGCGGCGGCACGGTGACCCTGGCCCTGGAAAACAGCCCGACGCTGCTGACCCAGACCCAGGCCGAAAGCCTGATCGGTCGCCAGTACAACATCCTGCAGGCTGCAGGCGGGATTACCGGCAGCTTCGGTTCGGTGCTGCCCAACTATCTGTTTATCGGCGGCACCCTGAACTACGCCGCCGACGGCGTGCAGCTGGATGTGGGGCGCAATGCCAACACCTTTGCCAGTGTGGCCGCCACCCCGAACCAACGTTCGGTGGCCGCTGCTGCCGAGCAGTTGGGCGCGGGCAACGCCGTGTACGAAAGCCTGTTGCTGGCGCCGAATGCGGCTTCGGCCCAGGGTGCATTCCAGCAGCTGTCCGGGGAAATCTACCCGGCGCTGGAAACCGCATTGGTCAATGACAACCGCTACCTGCGCGAAGCCGTGGGCGAGCGTTTGCAGCAAGGGGCAATGGGCGCATCGAGCCAGACCGTCGACAGCCGTGGCAACGTCTGGGTCAAGGCGTTGGGCGCCTGGGGCAAGACCGACAGCGGCAGCGATACGGCGGGCTACACCACCTCCATCGGCGGCATGCTGGCGGGTGTGGACGGCGCGTTGGATGAAGACACCCGTGTAGGCCTGGTGGCGGGGTACAGCGATACATCGCTGAACATGGGCAGCGACACCCATTCCCGGGCATCGGTGGACAGCTATCACCTGGGTGCGTATGCCGGGCATGAAATCGGTGCCTTGCGCTTGAGCGGTGGTGCGACCTACAGCTGGCACCGCGCCGATGTGAAGCGCGAGCTGCAATACGGTGAAGTCGCCGGCAAGCAGAAAGCCAAGGTGGATGCCCGCAGTACCCAGGTGTTTACCGAAGCGGCGTATCGCCTGAACCTGCAACCCCTGGCCCTGGAACCGTTCGCCAACCTGGCGTACGTGCATCTGGATGCCGATGGGTTTACCGAGAAGGGTGATGCGGCGGCCTTGAAGGGCCGGGATGACAGCCGCGATGTGGTGTTGAGTACCCTGGGTGCTCGAGCGCTGAAAACCTTGAATATCAATGACCATCAGCAACTGGAGCTTTCCGGCACCCTGGGTTGGCAGCACAACCTGAGCAGCGTCGATTCCGAGCGGCACCTGGCGTTTGCCTCGGGCGGCCCTTCGTTCACTGTGGAGAGTTCGTCGATGGTGCGTGATGCGGCATTGGTGGGGGCGCGGGTCAGCCTGGCGCTGAGCAAGGATGCGAAGGTGAATCTGGATTACAACGGCCTGCTGGCCAGCAAGGAGAAAGTCCATGGGGTGGGTTTGAGCCTGGACTGGGCTTTCTAAACACCGCAGTTGGAAATGTGGGAGCGGGCTTGCTAGCGAAAGCGGTGGATCAGTCAACCCATCCACCGACTGGCACACCGCCTTCGCGAGCAAGCCCGCTCCCACATTGATCCGGTTCCAATCGTCCATTTGTGCAGATTCGGCTTTCTCGACAATTCCAACAAAAGAGAGGCAATACCATGGGTGTTTTCGACTATAAAAACCTCGGCACCGAGGGCTCCAAAGCGTTGTTCGCCGATGCCATGGCGATCACGCTGTACTCCTATCACAACCTGGACAACGGCTTTGCCGTGGGTTACCAGCACAACGGTTTTGGCCTGGGGCTGCCCGCCACTCTGGTGGGGGCGCTGCTGGGCAGCACCGATTCACAGGGGGTTATTCCAGGGATTCCCTGGAACCCCGACTCGGAAAAAGCCGCCCTCGAGGCGGTCAACAAGGCCGGCTGGACGCCCATCAGCGCCAGTACCCTGGGCTACGGCGGCAAGGTGGACGCCCGGGGCACGTTCTTCGGTGAAAAGCCCGGCTACACCACCGCGCAGGTGGAAGTGCTGGGCAAGTACGATGGCGACGGCAAGCTGCTGGAAATCGGCGTTGGTTTTCGCGGGACTTCGGGGCCTCGGGAAACCTTGATCAGCGACTCCATCGGCGATCTGGTCAGTGACCTGCTGGCGGCGCTGGGGCCCAAGGACTACGCGAAAAACTACGCCGGCGAAGCCTTCGGCACCTTGCTCAAGGATGTCGCGGCGTATGCCGGCAGTCATGGCCTGACGGGCAAGGACGTGGTGGTCAGCGGTCATAGCCTGGGTGGCCTGGCGGTCAACAGCATGGCCGACCTGAGCGGCAATAAATGGTCGGGGTTCTACAAGGACTCCAACTATGTGGCTTATGCCTCGCCAACCCAGAGTGCCGGCGACAAGGTGCTGAACATCGGTTATGAAAACGACCCGGTGTTTCGCGCGCTGGACGGCTCGTCGTTCAACTTCTCCTCACTGGGCGTGCACGACAAGCCCCATGAGTCGACCACGGACAATATCGTCAGCTTCAACGATCACTACGCGTCGACGCTGTGGAATGTCCTGCCGTTTTCCATCGTCAATGTTCCCACCTGGCTTTCTCATTTGCCCACCGGGTATGGGGATGGCATGACGCGGATCCTGGACTCGCAGTTCTACGACCTGACCAGCCGGGACTCGACGATTATCGTGGCCAACCTGTCGGACCCGGCCCGGGCCAATACCTGGGTGCAGGACCTCAACCGCAATGCCGAGCCGCACAAGGGCAACACGTTCATCATCGGCAGTGATGGCGATGACTTGATCCAGGGTGGCAAGGGTGTGGATTTCATCGAGGGCGGCAAGGGCAATGACACGATCCGCGACAACAGCGGGCATAACACCTTTCTGTTCGGTGGGCAGTTTGGGCAGGACCGGGTGATTGGTTATCAGCCGACCGACAAGCTGGTGTTCCGGGACGTGGAGGGCAGTGCGGACTGGCATGACCACGCCAAGGTGGTGGGGGGCGATACCGTGCTGAGTTTTGGCGCGGACTCGGTGACGCTGGTTGGCGTTGGGCTCGCCGGGGTTTGGGGCGATGGGGTTTCCATCGGCTAAGTAGCGCCACGGATTGATCGTTCCCACGCTCTGCGTGGGAACGCCGCCCCGGACGCTCTGCGTCCAACGGCCAACCCACGGTTCATGTCTTGCGCAGTGGTGACGCGGAGCGTCACGGGATGCATTCCCACGTAGAACGTGGGAACGATCATTGCAAAGAAAAGTGGGAGCCGACGGGCTCCCACTTTTTATTTCTCCTTCATCACGGTCGCGACGTCATCGGCCTTGACGCGAATATGCTTGCCGGCGATATCGGTGAATTCGTAGAAGCCATCGGCCGTTTTCGCGTTGGGCACGTCCTTGGTCAGGTATTGAGTGCCGTTCTGCAACGTCACCACCGTCTGCGTGGAGCAACCGGCCAATACCAGCAACGTCAACATACCCACCGCCAGACCCAAATTCTTCATGCTCATAACCCTTACCCTGATCCTTCGAAAACCCCGCACCTGAGCGGTCGGGGGAGACTCATTTAATGTGGCTGACAGCCATCTGATCATTATTACGCAAAAAGTTGCGTGTGCCTTTGATCTATTACTGATTGCAACAGTCGGTCAGGGACGGCACTCTGTATGCATAAACAGTGGTTGATCCAGTGCCTGAAATGTCCAATCCCCTAGAAGATCCGCTCTATTACCTGCATAACTTCCGCCAAGTGCTCGCCTGGTTGGGGCAGCGTTATGCCGATTTGCTGGCCCCGGACGAAGAGCATTTCATTCAGCAATTTGACAGCTTGCCGCAGGCATCCCAGGCGTTACTGGTACGCATGGTGATGCGCAAGGGCGCGCATTTCCGGGCGGGCAAGCTCAACTATGTCGAGATCGGCGCGGTGCACGAGGCGGTTGTGCCTTTGCTGGAACAGGGTTGGGTGACGGATCAATGCCTGTTGTCGTTCGGCGAGTTGTTCGGCCTGTTGCAGAAAGCGGAAATCCTGGCGGCGTTCAAACCCTGGATCGAGCAACCCAAGGCCAGGAAGGCGGACTGGCTGGAAACGCTGTCAACGCAGTTTTGTGAACTGCGTCACTTCCAGCACTGGTGCCCGGACCTGGCCGATCAGCTTTACAGCCTCACCGTGATGGAACTGTGCGACCGCCTGCGCCTGATGTTCTTCGGTAATCTCTATCAGGACTGGTCGGAATTTGTGCTGGCGGACCTGGGCATCTTTACCTACGAGAAAGTCGAATTCTGCGCCGAATCCCGCGGTTTGCGCAGCCGTGACGATGTGCACGGCTTCCTGTTCCTGCATCAGTGCCAGCAGGCCTTTGAAGCGGGCGAGGCACTCGATGGCGTGCTGGAACAAATCGCTACCTTGCATACCGACAACCCCTGGCTGGAGAAACGTCGAGCCAAGCTGTTGTTCCAGGTGGGCCAGTATTGTGAGCGCAGCGCCGAGTTGGCCCTGGCGGAAGCTATCTACCGGGGCTGCACCTATCCCGGCGCACGGGCGCGGCTGATCCGGGTGCTGGAGCGCCAGGAGGATTTTGCCCAGGCGATGGGGCTGGCCCGTGAGGCGCAACAGGCCCCGGAAAGCGCTGCCGAACAGCAGCACTTGCTGCGCGTGATACCCAGGCTGCGACGCAAGCTCGGCGAGCCGGCGCAGCCCAAGGCAAAACCCCGCGAGATCGTGCGCTTGGACCTCGAACTGCCGGCCCCGGAACCGATGATGTCGGTGGAGTATTGCGTACAGGCGCACCTCAGCGACCATGGTGCACCCGTGCATTACGTCGAGAACAGCCTGATCAATTCGCTGTTTGGCCTGCTGTGCTGGCCGGCGATTTTCGCGCCGTTGCCGGGGTCGTTTTTCCACCCGTTCCAGCGCGGGCCGGTAGACCTGCACAGCGAGGATTTTCATCTGCGGCGCGCCGAGCTGTTCGCCGAGTGCCTGGGCCAACTGGACGATGGGCGCTACAAGCACACCATTCGCCAGCGTTATGTAGACAAATGGGGCATCCAGTCACCCTTCGTGTTCTGGAACGTGCTCAGCGAAGAACTGCTCGATCAGGCCCTCGACTGCCTGCCAGCGGCGCACCTGCGCCACTGGTTCGAACGCCTGCTGCTGGATATCCGCGCCAACCGCGCCGGCATGCCCGACCTGATCCAGTTCTGGCCCGAAGAAAAAACCTACCGCATGATCGAAGTCAAAGGCCCCGGTGATCGCCTGCAGGACAACCAGCTGCGCTGGCTGGAGTTCTGCGGCGAACACCAGATGCCCGTCACTGTGTGTTATGTGCGCTGGGCGGGGCAGGCCGCTTGAGCTACAGCGTCGCGGTGCGTGCATTATGTGAATTCACCGCCAAGGTCGGCGACCTCGACCTGCGCTTTACCCCGTCTCCCAGTGCCCAGGAAGGGATTGTCGGCCACCGCACCGTGGCCTCGCGGCGCAGCGCCCATTACCAGAATGAAGTCGCGCTGGAGGGCGAATACCAGCAGTTGAAAGTCCGAGGCAGGGCGGATGGCTACGACCCGGACCGCAACCAGCTGGAAGAGGTGAAAACCTATCGCGGCGACCTGGACAAACAACCGGCCAACCACCGGCAACTGCACTGGGCACAGGTCAAGGTCTACGGCTGGTTGATGTGTCAGAAGCTCGGGTTGTCGGAGATTGTCCTGGCGCTGGTGTACTTCGACATTGTCGGCGAGCACGAGACGCTGCTCAGCCAACGGTTTCAGGCTGACGACCTGCAGGCATTCTTCGTGCAGCAATGCGCCCTGTTCCTCGGCTGGGCCGAACAGGAAATGCACCAGCGCGAAGCCCGCAATGCCGCAGCGGTTGCCCTGGGCTTTCCCCATGCGGCGTTTCGCCCGGGCCAGCGCGCCCTGGCGGAAACGGTCTACAAGGCGGTCAGCACCGGCCGCTGCCTGATGGCCCAGGCGCCTACCGGGATTGGCAAGACCGTCGGCACGATTTTCCCGATGCTCAAGGCCATGGCGCCACAACAGCTGGACAAGGTGTTCTTCCTGACCGCCAAGACCCCGGGCCGCAAACTCGCGCTGGATGCGGCGCAGGTGCTGTATGACAGCAGCCCCGATCTGCCATTGCGGGTGCTGGAGCTGGTGGCGCGGGACAAGGCCTGCGAACACCTGGACAAAGCCTGCCACGGCGACTCCTGCCCACTGGCGAAGGGTTTTTATGACCGCTTGCCGGCGGCCCGCGAAGCTGCTTCCCGCGTGCGCCTGCTGGACCAGCGCAACCTGCGGGAAGTCGCCTTGGCCCATGACGTCTGCCCCTATTACCTGAGCCAGGAAATGGCACGCTGGGCCGACGTGGTGGTCGCCGACTACAACTATTACTTCGACTTCGGCGCCATGCTGTTCGGCCTGGCCCAGCTCAACCAGTGGCGCGTCGCGGTGCTGGTGGACGAAGCCCACAACCTGGTGGAGCGTGGCCGCTCGATGTACAGCGCGGCCCTCGACCAGTACACGCTCAAGACCCTGCGCGAGATCGCACCCGAGCCGCTGAAAAAGCCGCTCCAGCGCCTGAACCGTGAGTGGAATGCCCTGCACAAGGAGCAAGTGGCGCCTTATCAGGCCTACGCCCAGAAACCCGACAAACTGCTGCAGGCGCTGAGCCTGTGCACCAGCGCCATGGGTGAATATTTCAACGACCATCCCGAAGCACTCAATGGCGAACTGCAAGCCTTCTACTTCGAGGCGTTGCAGTTTGCCAAGGTCGCCGAGCTGTTCAACGAACACTTCATTTTCGACATCAGCAAACGCGAACTCAGCGGCAAGCGCAGTTCATCAAACCTGTGCCTGCGCAACGTGGTGCCCGCCGAATTCATTCGGCCCCGGCTGACAGCGGCCCGCAGCAGCGTGTTGTTTTCCGCAACCCTGAGCCCGCGGCACTACTACGCGGACTTGCTGGGAATGCCGCTCGACACGGCCTGGGTGGATGTGGAATCACCGTTCAAGGCCGAGCAGCTGCGGGTGCATATCGTCGACCGGATCTCCACCCGGTTTGTGCATCGCCAGGCGTCCCTGGAGCCCATCGTCGAGCTGATTGCAGCGCAGTTTGCCCAGGCGCCGGGCAACTACCTGGCGTTTTTCAGCAGTTTTGATTATCTGCAGCAAGTGGCGCATTTGCTTGCCGAGCGGCACCCGCGCATCCCGCTGTGGCAGCAGTCACGGGGCATGGCCGAGGCTGAACGCCAGGCATTTCTCGACCAGTTCACCCAGCACAGTCAGGGCATCGGTTTCGCCGTGCTCGGCGGGGCATTCGGCGAAGGCATCGACCTGCCGGGGACCCGGCTGATCGGCGCGTTTATCGCCACCCTGGGCCTGGCGCAACTCAACCCGGTGAACGAGCAGCTCAAGCTGCGGATGGGCGCGATTTTCGGCGCCGGTTATGACTACACCTACCTTTATCCGGGCATCCAGAAGGTGGTGCAAGCCGCGGGCCGGGTGATCCGCAGCCAGCAGGACCGAGGGGTGGTAATGCTGATTGATGACCGGTTTGGCGAAGCGCGGGTGCGGCAGTTATTGCCGCGCTGGTGGTCGATCACTGCGGCGGATACACCGCATCCCGCAACTGGTGGGTGAACAGGCCGGACATGCCTTCGTAAGCCGTATTGGTCAGTGCCACCACCGTAAGCTTCTGCTGCGGGTCGACAAACCAGCTGTGACCGTAGGCGCCGCCCCATTCAAAGGTGCCCCGGGATTGCGGTGTGCCTGTCAACGCCGGGTCATCCAGCACCGCCCAGCCATAACCGAACCCCCAGCCCGGGTCCTGGGTTTGCGCCTTGGCGCCGACCGAATCGGTGACCATCAACTGCACGCTGTGTGCCGACAGGATCGGAGCGCCGCCCCGGCGAATGGTTTCCAGGAACCGCGCAATATCACCTGCCGTCCCGGCCATGCCTGCGCCGCCGGAAGGGTAGGCCTGGGGATCGAGAATCCGCCGCACATCAAACAGCGCGGTGCTGTTGCCCGAGGTGATCGTGGCCTTGTCGACCATGCGCAACGGCTGTGGCGAGCCATCCTGATAGGCGGCGGACAGGCGTTTTATATCCGTCACGGAAAACCCGGTATCGCTTAGCCCCAGTGGTTCGGTCACCGAGTCGCGGAGCAATGCCGGCAGGCTCTGGCCGGACGCCTTTTCCAGCACCGCACCCAGCACATCGGTGGCCATCGAATACTGCCAGCCGGTGCCCGGCGGGTAACTCAGGGGCACGCTCGCGATACGCTTGAGATTCTCGGCAAAGCTGATCTCGGGCTCACCCAAACCATCGGAAACCCCGGCGGTGCGGTAAGGGCCATGGGTACTTTCCAGGAATCCATAGCTCAGGCCGGCTGTGTGGTTAAGCAACTGGCTGACGGTGATCACCGGGATGGTGCCATCCGCCAGCTTGGGATTGAAGTCGGGCAGCCAGCGGCTGACCGGATCGTCCAGGCCCAAGCGACCTTGTTCCACCAGGTGCATCGCGGCGGCGGATACCAGCGGTTTGGTCACCGATGCCAGGCGAAAGATCGTGTCCTCTGTCATCGGGCGCCCGTCTTCGCGGTCCGCCAAGCCGGCAGCACGGTGATAAACCAGCTGCCCGTCCCGCAGCACCAGCACCACGGTGCCCACCAGGCGATTGTCGGCAATGGCGCTGTCGACCACCGCATCCACGCGCTTGGCGAGCAGTGGGTCGTGGCTGTCGGCGCAGGCGAGGGTGGCGCAAAGGGAGGCGGCAAGGGGCACGAGGTATCTGGCAGGAGGCTGCATGGTTCAGGTCGCTCATTGACAGTGCATGACTGCCAAATATGAACGCTGGGGTCCCGGACTACAACGTGACATTGCACAACTGCTGACTCACTGCCCATAAGCGTTCGGCCTGCTCCGGGTCGACAGCCCAGGGCCATACGCCGTTACGGCTGGTGTCATCCTGCGACGAAGCGGCCACATCGCAATCTTCGCAGTAGAGTCCGCCCATGCCCTCCAGTTGCGGGCTGACAGCGCACCACACCGAGGTCGCGGCGCCTTGCTCGGGGCTCTTGTAGTGACTGGCGCTGCGGATATTGCCCTGATCATCGAGGGCTCCGACGAAGGCCAGGTCGTCCTTGTCCAGATAACGGATCAAGTCGGTGAGGATTTCCCCCGGGTGCACGGAAAATGCGCGCACACCCTCCGCTTTACCTCGTCGGTCCAGTGCTACCGCGAACAGTGCGTTGGCGGTTTTTGATTGGCCGTAGGCGAGCCACTTGTCATAGGGGCGGTGTTCAAATTGCGGGTCATCGAAATGCACAGGGCTGAGACGATGGCCGAGGGATGATACCGAAACCACTCGTGCGCCATTAGCCTCACGCAGCGCCGGCCACAACCGCGCGGTTAGCTGGAAGTGGCCCAGGTGGTTGGTGGCGAACTGCGCTTCGAAACCTCGCGTATCCCGTTGCAGTCGTGTGGCCATGATTCCGGCGCTATTGATCAGAAGGTTCAATGCCCGGTCGCTGGCGAGGAAGTTTTCGGCAAAACGGTCGATGGAAATCGGGTCGAGTAAATCCAGGCTGGCGTGTTCAACACCGATGATGCCCGAGAGGTTGCGTTCGGCCTTTTCAGGATCCCGCGCGGGAACGATCACCTGCGCACCCGCGTCGACCAACACGCGAACCGTTTCCAGGCCAATGCCGGAGTAGCCACCGGTGACAATCACCGTCTTGCCTCGCAAATCGCTGCCCGCCAAGGCTTGCTGGGCGGTAGTGCCGGCATCGAAGCCGCTGCCAATTGGGGTTTGTTTGTCAGCCATGAAAGATCTCCTTATGGGAGGCCTAGAGTCTCTCGCTGGAGCCCGGACGCGGAATGCCCTAGAGTCCGTGTTTCTGTCGCGATCGTCCGGAGCTTTTATGGATACCCTTTCCGATGTGCTGGCACTGTTAAAAAGCCATCGCTCGACCTTCGCCGGCCTGAAGGCTGGGGGCACCTGGGCCATTGACTTTGCGGCGCCGGATGGCATCAAGTTCAACGCGGTGGTGGAGGGCAGTTGCTGGCTGGAAGTGGAAGGGCTGGCAGTACCGATACGCTTGTATGAGGGAGATTGTTTCCTGTTGACCCAGGCACGCCCGTGGAGGCTGTCCAGCAATCTGTGCCCTGAAGGACTCGATGCACGTGAGGTGTATGCCGATGCGCTGGGAGGCATCGCCACGGTGGGTGCCACGGTGGATCTGTTCTTGATCGGCGGACGATTTATCTACGGGGATGACGCCCGGTTGTTGCTGGACAGCCTGCCGCCGGTGTTGCGGGTGAGTGCCAACTCCGAACAGGCCGCCGTGTTGCGTTGGTGCCTGGATCGCCTGGCCCGGGAATACGCCAGCCCGTTGCAGGGAGCGGCGCTGATGACCGAGCATTTGGCGCAAATGATGCTGGTGCAAATCCTGCGGCTCTATCAATCTTCCATGGGCACCCATACCACAGGCTGGCTGGGAGCCTTGACGGATCCAAGGCTGGCCCCGGTGCTGCGGGAAATTCACGCAGCGCCCGCCCGGCGCTGGACATTGAGTGAAATGGCCGGCCTGGCGAGTCAATCCCGCTCCACCTTCGCCTTGCACTTCAAGCAACGGGTAGGGCTGGCACCGCAGGAATACCTGACCCGCTGGCGTATGCACCTGGCGGTACAGGCCTTGAAAGCCAGCGACAACAGCGTGTCCACGATCGGCCAGTCCCTGGGTTATCAGTCAGACAGCGCTTTCAGCAATGCTTTCAAGCGCGTGATGGCTTGTTCTCCCCGGGAATACCGCGAGCGAACCCCACACAAGGAACCCAGTGATGAGTGAAACCCAGCAGCAGAAGGTCAAGGTCAACGGCATTGAGTTGAACGTGCACATCGCCGGCCCCGAGAGCGGCCCGCCGGTGTGGTTGCTGCATGGGTTTCCCGAGTGCTGGCACTCCTGGCGCGAGCAGATTCCGGCGCTGGTGGCCCAGGGTTATCGGGTGTTTGTCCCGGAAATGCGCGGCTATGGACAATCCAGCGCGCCGCCGGAAGTGGCCGACTATGACCTGCTGACCCTGTGCGCCGATATCCAGGGCGCCATGGACCTGTTCGGGCATCGCCGGGTCGTCATGATTGGCCATGACTGGGGCGCCGTGGTGGCCTGGCACCTGGCGTTGCTCGAGCCAGAGCGCGTCAGCCAGTTGGTGACGATGTCGGTACCGTTCGCCGGACGCTCCCGCAGGCCGGTGATCGAGATCATGCGCGAGCTGTACGCCGATCGCTTCAATTACATCCTGTACTTCCAGGCCCCGGGCGTGGCTGAAAAGGAACTGGATGCCGATATCGAGCGGACATTACGGCTGTTCATGCAGGACCAGGACGTTTTCCTGCAGAAGAAACCCGCCAGCGCGAAGCTGCTGGAAGGTATGCCGCTGCCCGGTACGCTCCCGGCCTGGTGCAGCCAGCAGGACCTCGACGTGTATGTTCAGACCTTCGCCAATGACGGCTTTCGCGGCCCGTTGAACTGGTACCGCAACTTCGAACGCAACTGGCAGCGCACCGAGTTCCTCGCCGGCAGGCAGGTGCTGCAGCCGACGCTGTTCCTGATCGGTGACCGCGACCCGGTCGGCGTGTTCGAAGCCCACACCCTCAAGCGCATGCCCGACGTCGTGCCGAACCTGCAACAAAGCGTCCTGCCCAACTGCGGCCACTGGATTCAGAACGAGCAGGGGCCCAAGGTCAACGAACTGCTGCTCGGGTTTCTAGGGCGAACGTGAACGTCGCGCCGCGTCCTGGCACATCGATCAGGCGGATTTCCTGACCGTGCAGTTGCAGGATCCGGTGCACGATGCGCAAGCCCAGGCCGCCATCGCGTCGAGCCCCACCAATGGTGAAGGCGCGCAGGAACAGACCTTCGCGCAGATCCGCCGAAATCCCGGGGCCGCTGTCGCTCACCGTGACTTCAACAAAACCGGACTTGGGGGCCAGGGTCACTTCAACTTCGCCATTGGGCGGGGTATGGCGCAGGGCGTTATCCAGCAGGTTGGTGAGTACCCGTTCGATCAGGCCCAGGTCGGCCAATACGGTTGGCACCACCGGTGGCAGGCTGGCGGTGAGGGTGATCGCCCGGGCTTCCGCGGTCAGTTCAAACTTCTGGAAAATGTCCTGCACCAGGTCGGGTAACGAAAAGCCTTCGATGACCGGCTGCACAAACCCGTGTTCCAGGCGTACCAGTTCCAGCAGCGACTGGGCCAGCCCGCCGACCTTGCGGCTCTGGTCGAGGGCGATGCCCAGGTAACGCCGGCGTTCCTGCGGGGTCAGGCTGGCGTCTTTCAGGGACAGGGTTTCCAGGTAGCCATGCAAGGAGGCCAGCGGTGTGCGCAGGTCATGGGAAATATTCGCGACCATCTCCCGGCGTTCCTGCTCTTGGTGGGTGATGGCGCGCCACTGTTCACCCAGGCGGTTCTCCATCTGCACGAAGGCGTGGTCGAGCACGGCTATTTCATCCTGGCTGGCAACCTCGGGCGCCACGGCCTGCGGGACTTTCGGTGCGCCGTTGATATCGAACTGGCCGACCTTCTCGGTCAGTTGCCGCAAGGGCCGGGTGATCCAGGCGAACGCGGTCAAACCCGCGAGCAAGCACAACAATGCCACCAGGGCGATGGACCACAGGGCGATGTTCAGTGCCATGCCGGTGGCATCCCGGGCGTCGAACACATCATGGGCTTCGCCCAGCAGCACTACATACAGGTAGCCGGCCTGCTGGCCGTTGACCCGCAGCGGCGCGGCGCTGAACACCTTGAGGCCGTCGACGCTGCGTGGGTCGTCGCCGAGGATCGGCAGCATCGCGCCGCTGAGGAAACGGCGCACCGGCTCCAGGTTGACCTGGTCGCGGCGCAGGTGGCCGCTGGGCGCAGCGTTGCCGACCACACGCCCGTTAATGTCCAGCAGGTACACCTCGACACTCGGGTTTACCAGCATCAACTGGCTGAACAGGTTGCGCACCGCGTCCGGCTTGAGACCGTCGGCGTCCATCAACTGCGTATCCCGGGCGATGTGCGCGGCGAGGTCGCGGGACAGGCCTTGCACCACTTCCAGTTCATGCATGTGGTTGGAGCGCACTTGCAGCCAGGCCGACGTGCCGCTGCAAATCAGCAGCAACAGCGCGAACACCAGGGACAGGCGCTGGGTAAGGGTCAGCCTCATGCCGATTGCTCGGCAAACTTGTAGCCACGGCCCCACACCGTGAGGATGCGCGCCGGGTTGGCCGGATCGGCCTCGACCTTGGCCCGCAGGCGGTTGATATGGGTGTTGACGGTGTGTTCGTAACCTTCGTGGCTGTAGCCCCACACGGCGTTGAGCAGGTCCATGCGCGAGAATACCTTGCCCGGTTGGCGGGCGAAAAAGTACAGCAGGTCGAATTCCCGGGGCGTGAGGTCCAGCCGCTGGCCTTGCAGGGTGGCGTCACGGGTCAGCGGGTTGATGAACAACTGGCCGAGGTCGAGGCTGCCGGCGTCCATCTTCAAGTTGCGCGCCATGGCGTCGACCCGGCGCAGCAGCGCCTTGACCCGCGCCACCAGCTCCGGCATGGAAAACGGCTTGGCCAGGTAGTCATCCGCTCCCAGTTCCAGGCCGAGGATGCGATGCAACTCGCTGGAGCGGGCACTGGTGATAATGATCGGCGTGTAGCGCGTCATCGCCCGGGCCCGCCGGCAGATCTCCAGGCCGTCGACGCCGGGCAGCATCAGGTCAAGGATCAACGCATCCCAGCCGCCTTGCTCCAGCAGGCGCAGGCCTTCGTCACCATCGGCACTGTGAACCACTTCGAACTGCTCGTCCCGCAGGTGCAGGCAGATCAAATCGGCAATATGGGCATCGTCCTCGACCACCAGGACACGTTTAGGCTGATCCATTGATAAAAACCTGTCTTCTTGATTCGCGCATTGTGCGGCTTTTGCAACAGTGTAGTTATCACGAATTGTTTAACTCTGCGTGAGGATTCCGCGACCACCCCGGGCCTAACCTTACTCATCGCAACGGCAAAAGTACGCCCCCCTCATTGTGGCGAGGGAGCTTGCTCCCGCTGGGTCGCGCAGCGGCCCCAAAAAAGCCGGGAGCGCTGCGCACTCCAGCGGGAGCAAGCTCCCTCGCCACAGTTTGTTTATCAGCCATAGGGGCTTCGCCAGCCATCCGCACTTGTGTGAGGAGCAACTCATGTATTCACGTCGACAGATCCTGCTCGCCGGCGGCGGCCTCGGCCTCGCGGTAATCGCCGGTGGCCTGCTGCAAAAAATCAACGCCGGTCCCGCCCTGATCGCCGAAGCTGAAGCCGCCGAACATTTCGAAGTCAGCCACACCGACGCCGAATGGCGCACCCTGTTGACCGCCGAGCAGTACGCGATCCTGCGGGAGGAGGGCACCGAACGCCCCTACAGCAGCGCCCTCAACAGCGAACACCGCAACGGCACCTTCGCCTGCGCCGGTTGCGCGTTGCCCCTGTACGCCTCAGCCACCAAATTCGAAAGCCACACCGGCTGGCCCAGCTTCTGGCAACCCCTGGAAAACGCCGTGGCCAGCCACGTCGACACCTCCTTCGGCGTGGTACGCAAGGAAATCCACTGCCGCCGCTGCGGCGGTCATCAGGGCCACGTGTTCGATGACGGCCCGGCACCCACCGGCCTGCGCTACTGCATGAATGGCGCAGCCATGACGTTCACCGCGACTTAATTCAATGTCTTCCTATAAGGGTCTACCCCATGTGGCTTTTGGTTCTCGCATATCTGGGCGGCGTGCTGACGATTGTCAGTCCCTGCATCCTGCCGGTTCTGCCTTTTGTCTTCGCTCGCACCGGGCAGCCGTTTTTGCGCAGTGGCTTGCCGCTGCTGCTGGGGATGGCGATGACCTTCGCCCTGGTCGCCTCGCTCGCGGCGGTGGGCGGCGGTTGGGTGGTGCAAGTCAATCAGTACGGTCGCTGGCTCGCGTTGCTGTTTGTTGCGCTATTCGGGCTGACGCTGCTGCTGCCAAGCCTGTCCGAGCGCCTGACCCGGCCGCTGGTGGCCGCGGGCAGTCGCCTGTCGGAAGCCGCCGGGGCCGATTCGCGGCCGCGTCCGGGCGCATCGTTCCTGATCGGCGTGGCCACCGGGCTGCTGTGGGCGCCGTGCGCCGGGCCCATCCTCGGGCTGGTGCTGACGGGCGCCGCGCTGCAGGGCGCCAGTATCGGCACTACCTTGCTCTTGCTGGCCTACGCGGCAGGGGCTGCCACCTCCCTGGCCTTGGCGCTGCTGGTCGGCGGTAAAGTCTTCGGTTTCATGAAGCGTTCGCTGGGCGCTGGTGAATGGCTGCGTCGTGGGCTCGGCGCCCTGATGTTGGCCGGTGTGGCGGCCATCGCCCTGGGCCTGGACACCGGGATCCTGGCGCGCCTGTCGACGGCGTCAACCGGTGGCCTGGAACAAAGCCTGGTGGAGAAACTCAGCGCCAAGCCTGAACAGAAGAGCGGGGCGATGATGGCCGGCGGCGCGATGATGGCCGCCAACCGCAGTGACACGCTGCCAGTGGAAGGCCAGTTGCCGCCGCTGGACGGTGCCGTGCAATGGCTCAACTCCGAGCCACTGACTGCCGAGGCGTTGAAAGGCAAGGTGGTGCTGGTGGATTTCTGGACCTACTCCTGCATCAACTGCCTGCGCACCTTGCCGTACGTCAAGGCCTGGGCCGAGAAATACCGCGACCAGGGCCTGGTGGTGATCGGTGTGCACGCTCCGGAATTCGCCTTCGAACGCGACGTGAACAACGTCACCAAGGCCATGAAGGACCTGGGCATCACTTACCCGGTGGCCATCGACAACAACTACAAGATCTGGCGCGCCTTCAACAACCAGTACTGGCCGGCGCATTACTTTGCCGATGCCAAGGGCCAGATCCGCTATCACCATTTTGGCGAGGGTGACTACGCCGAGTCCGAGCGAGTGATCCAGCAACTGCTGCGTGAGGCGGGCGCTACCAAGGTGGCGGGCGGCTTGATCGAAGCCGATGCCAAGGGCATCCAGGCCGCACCGGACATGAACGAAGTGCAGTCGCCGGAAACCTACCTGGGCTTCCAGCGCGCCGAGAACTTCGTGACCACCGGCACCCTGGGCACCGACAAGGTGGTGAACTACCCGGCAGCCGGCAACCTGGCCTTGAACAACTGGACCCTGGAAGGCCCATGGAACGTCGGCGGCCAGCAAGCCACCCTCGCAGCGACCAACGGCAAGATCGTCTACCGCTTCCACGCCCGTGACCTGCACCTGGTGCTGGGCCCGGGCGCCGACGGCAAGCCGGTGCGCTTCAAGGTCAGCATCGACGGCCAGGCGCCGGGGGATGCCCACGGCACCGACGTCGCACCGGATGGCAGCGGCACCGTGACCGAACAACGCTTGTATCAACTGGTGCGCCAGCCGGGCGCGGTCAAGGACCGGACCTTCACCATCGAGTTCCTGGACCCGCAAGTGGCGGCCTATGCCTTCACCTTCGGCTAACCCATAGCGAAATTTTGCATGGTTAACCCGATCAATGTAGGAGCTGGCTTGCCTGCGATAGCGATCTTGAATTCACCACCTCAATCGCAGGCAAGCCAGCTCCCACAGTTGACCGCATTTATCCTGATGTTTCGGAGTGACTGAGATGAAACTGCTTAAGTACTTACCGGCCCTGGCGTTCGCCGCCTTTGTCGGCCACAGCTCGGCGTTCTCCTTCGGCCCGTCCGACGACGCCGTGGCCATCGCGCCGCCGGCCATGGACCTGCCGGCAGACGCGAACAACCTGCAAACCGCGGTCTTCGCCGGCGGCTGCTTCTGGGGCGTGCAGGGTGTGTTCCAGCATGTACAAGGGGTGAAAAACGCCGTCTCCGGCTATGACGGCGGCGCGGCGAGCACCGCGCAGTACGAAAGCGTCAGCGGCGGCGATACCGGCCACGCCGAGTCCGTCGCCGTGACCTACGACCCAAGCAAGGTCAGCTACGGCAAGCTGCTGCAGATCTACTTCTCGGTCGCTCACAACCCCACGGAACTCAACCGCCAGGGCCCGGACAGCGGCACCCAGTACCGCTCGGCGATCTTTGCCCAGAACGCCGAACAGCAAAAAGTCGCCCAGGCCTACATCGCCCAGCTCGACGCCGCGAAAGCCTTCGACAAGCCGATCGTGACCAAGATCGAGATGGGCAAAGCCTTCTACCCGGCGGAGTCCTATCACCAGGACTTCCTGACCGAAAACCCGTCGTACCCCTACATCGTGATCAACGACCTGCCAAAGGTCGCCCAGCTGAAAAAATTGTTCCCTGAGCAGTACCGCGCAGAACCGGTACTGGTGAAAAACCAGTAGACCTATGATCGTTCCCACTCTCGACGATCGACGATCGTTCCCACGCTCTGCGTGGGAACGCCGCCAGGGCGCTCTGCGTCGGCTCTTGAAGTCGTGACGCGGAGCGTCACCGGATTCATTCCCACGCGGAGCGTGGGAACGATCAGCGTGGGAACGATTATCAGACGACTTCAAGGTAGGAGCTATGAATCGCCCGCGCCAACTCCCGCACGGTGTCGATAAAATCCGTCAACCGGCTATGCAGCCCATCCTCCAGAATCTCATCAATCCCCGTATACCTCAGCCGCGCCTCAAACTCCGCCGCCAAACGCTGGGCCGTACGCCCATAACTCCCAGGCAGGTCCGCCAGGATATGGCTCAACTCCTCGATACACGCATGCAACGAGCGCGGCACATCACTGCGCAACAGCAACAACTCCGACACCGACCGCGCATTCAGCGCATTCGGGTACAGCTCGGTATACGCCTCAAACGACGACAGCGCCCGCAACAACGCGCTCCACTGGTAATACCCGCGTGCCGAAAGGTCGCTGACTTCCTCGGACTCTTCCCCAAACATTTCATACCGCGCGTCCAGCAACCGCAACGTGTTATCCGCCCGCTCGACAAACGTCCCCAGCCGAATAAACCGATACGCATCGTTACGCATGATCGTCCCGGACGTCGCCCCACGAAACAGGTGCGAGCGCTGCTTCACCCAGTCACAAAAGTGGCTGATGCCATGCCGCGCCAACCCGCCGGCCGCAATACTGCGCATCTCCAGCCAGGTGGCGTTGAGGTTTTCCCACATATCAGCCGTGATCCGTCCCCGCACCGCATGGGCATTACCCCGTGCAGCCCGCAGGCAGTTGTAGATACTGGCGGGGTTTTCCTCGTCGAGGGCGAAGAAGTGCAGCATGCGCTCGGCGTCCAGTTGCTGATGGCGCTCAAGGTAACTGTCCAGGGTGCCGCTGCTGAGCAGCGACATGGCCAACTCGTCCAGCCCGTCACTGCGCCCGGCCTGGGGCATCAACGACAGCGAATAACTGACTTCCAGCATGCGCGCCAGGTTCTCGGCACGCTCCAGGTAACGGGACATCCAATACAGATCTGCGGCGGTTCTACTCAGCATACTCAGCCCTCCACCACCCAGGTGTCCTTGGTTCCGCCGCCTTGCGACGAGTTGACGATCAATGAGCCTTCGCGCAGCGCCACGCGGGTCAAGCCACCGGGCACCAGGCGGGTTTCCTTGCCCGAGAGCACGAACGGTCGCAGGTCGATATGCCGCGGCGCGATGCCGTTTTCGACAAACGTCGGGCAAGTGGACAGGCTCAAGGTCGGTTGGGCGATGTAGGCGTGAGGGCGGGCCTTGATACGCTGGCGGAAGTCCTCGATCTCGGCCGCGCTGGACGCCGGGCCCACCAGCATGCCGTAGCCGCCGGAACCCTGGGTTTCCTTGACCACCAGTTCCGGCAGGTGCGCCAGTACGTGGGACAGCTCATCCGGCTTGCGGCACTGAAAGGTCGGCACGTTTTGCAGGACCGGCTCTTCATCCAGGTAGAACCGGATCATTTCCGGCACGTACGGGTAGATCGACTTGTCGTCCGCCACGCCGGTGCCGATCGCATTCGCCAGCACTACGTTGCCCGCGCAGTACGCCGCGACCAGGCCGGGCACGCCGAGCATCGAATCGGGGTTGAAAGCCTGCGGATCGAGGAAGGCATCGTCGATGCGGCGGTAGATCACATCCACGGCCTTGGGGCCGTCGGTGGTACGCATGAACACCTTGAGGTCGTGCACGAACAGGTCGGCGCCTTCCACCAGCTCCACGCCCATTTCCCGGGCCAGGAATGCATGCTCGAAGAACGCGCTGTTAAACCGGCCCGGCGTCAGCACCACCACATTCGGGTTGTCCAGGCGGCTGGAGCTTTTCAGGGTCTTGAGCAGCAGGTTGGGATAGTGGTCCACCGGGGCGATGCGTTGCTTGGCGAACACCTCGGGGAACAGGCGCATCATCATCTTGCGGTCTTCGAGCATGTAGCTCACGCCGCTGGGGGTACGCAGGTTGTCTTCGAGCACGTAGTAGGTGCCGTCGCCATCGCGCACCAGGTCGACCCCGGAGATGTGCGAATAGATATCGCGGTGCAGGTCCAGGCCGACCATGGCCTTCTGGTAACCCTCGTTGCCCAGCACCTGATCGGCGGGAATGATCCCGGCCTTGATGATGCGTTGGTCGTGGTAGATGTCGGCAAGGAACATGTTCAGCGCATTCACCCGCTGGATACAGCCGCGCTCGATGACACTCCACTCACTGGCGGGGATGCTGCGGGGGATGATATCGAAGGGGATCAGGCGCTCGGTGTCTTGCTCGTCGCCATACAGGGTGAAGGTGATCCCGGCGCGGTGAAACAGCAGGTCGGCTTCACGGCGGCGCTGGGCCAGCAGTTCTGGCGGCGTGTTGGCCAGCCAGCGGGAGAATTCCTGATAATGCGCACGGCAAACGCCTTGTGCGTCATTCATTTCATCAAAGAAAGATCGAGCCATTCCAATTACCTTGTCAGTGCCGGGACTAACTGCGCTTTGGCACTGCCGCTTTAGAAAACGCATTTTTTTATGAGCCCGTGGCTGATGGTGCCAGCAGGCCTGGTCCTTACTTTCTTTTGGGGGTGGGCTCTGGGTCGGGGGGTAACGATTGCTCCTGTATCCGGGCAGATAAAGGACTAAAGCAATGCCTGTGCCATCCACCTGGTGGCGAGGGAGCTTGCTCCCGCTGGGCTGCGCAGCGGCCCCAAAAAGGAACCAGACCGCTGCGCACCGAAGCGCTGTCCCGGTCCAGCGGCACCAAGCTCCCGCGCCACCGATGCGGCCCTATCGCCTCAAAACGGTGCACTGATTACTTGAACTTTGCACCAGCCCGGTTCTTCTAAACTGCTTCAAATGCCAGCACGGAGCACGGATGTGCCCAGAATCATCTCACCCGACACCCCGGAATCGAGCCTGACCGACCACAGCGAACACAACGCTAAGATTTTCGGTTCGCCCAAGGACCGTCTCGACTTTTACCGGCGTGAAATCCAGTACGAAACCAGCATCCTGGCCAACCGCACCGACGCCTACCTCACGGCCCAGTCATTCCTGGTGATCGCCTTCGTGTCCGGCATGGGCAACCTGAACCCCGAATGGGGCAAGCTGTTCACCCTGGTGGTGCCCGTGTTCCTGGCGACCCTGGGCATTCTCAGTTCCCTCAACGCCTGGCCGGGGATTCGGGCGGCCTACGAAATCATCGACCACTGGCATTACAAGCAGAGCGAACTGCTGCGCAGCGAGCCGGTGATGGGCCTGGCCTACGATGAGTCGCCACTGTTCAGTGAGATGGAGTCGTCCCACAAGGGCTATCGCAAGTCGCTGTTGTTCTCGATGCGCGCGCCCTGGCTGTTCATGGTGTTCTGGGTGATGCTGGGGGCCTACGCGTTTTACATCCAGGTGGACAATCCCGGCTCATAAGCAATTGGAACTTCACCGACCCGCACGGGACCTTACCTTTACGCAGTCTGCGTTTTCCAACAGAGGTGAGCCATGAGCACAGACAACGACCCGCAAACCAGCAACCGTAACGATCCCGCCATCGACCGCGGCGAACCGGCCCCCGGCACCGCGGCCGACGCGCCGAAAGACCCGACGCCTGCCAGCGACCCCAAGGCCAAGGAAAACGACTACAGTCCAGACTTCAAGCCCGAGCGCGAGCCCAAGCCTGAAACCGATGCCGATATCGATACCCAAGGCGGTTAGAGGAGACGGTGATGTCAGTTGAAATAGACGAAGACGGTGAACTCAATGACCCGGGCAATGAAGACCCGGGTTCATTGATGGATGATGCCGAAGTACCGCTTAACGACCTGGATGATGCCGCTGACGTCGGCAACACTGAAAACCAGGAGTAGACGTCATTGTTGTGCCTGGGCACGTCGTTCATACCACGCCAGCATCGGCTGCGTGCTGAGACCATGAACGACGATGCTCAGGGCAATGACTGACAGCGTCAGGTTCACCGCGACCGCACTGCTGGTGCCCACCAGCCCGTGGTTGATGGCATAGAACAGGTAGTAGATGCTGCCGATCCCGCGAATCCCGAACCAGCCCACCAGCCCGCGCTGATGGCGATTCAGCAAGCCGCCCCAGGGTATCGACAGCACGCTGAGGGGGCGAATCACGCAAAACAGCGCCGCCCCCACCGCCAGCGCCCGCCAGTCCCAATGGCTGATCAGCACCACGCCCAGCAAGGTCACCAGGAACACTTCCATCGAACGCTCTACCAGCCCACCAAAGGCGAGCATGTCGCCCATCATCACCCCGGCGGCGATCTGCGTGTCCTGCAGTTGCCCGACATCGCCATGCAACGCATGCTCCGGCTCAACTTCCATGTGGCCAACCACCGGCTGTGCCAGATGTTCCGCCGGGGTTTGTGAGTTGCCGGTGGACTTGAACTCGGCCTGGCGCAGCCCGAGGCCGGCGGCAAATACCGACAGGAAGCCGTAGCCGCCGATGGCTTCGGCCACCACATAGGCGAGGGCGATCAGGGCCAGCGTCAGGTAGTCATTCGGTGACAGGGTGCTGTCGGCATTGGTGATACGCATCTTCAGGGTGACGCGACCGATGCCACGCCCCATCCAGTAGCCCACGAGCAACCCGGCAGGTACGGCCCAGAGCAGGTTTTTCAGCACCCAGCCGCCCAGCCAGTCACCGTCGAACCCGCCGTGCTGCATGAAAATCAGCGCAAAGATCACGAACGGGAAGGCCGTGCCGTCGTTCAAGCCTGCCTCACCGGAAAGACCGAAGCGCAGCGCGTCATAATCCTGCGCGTTATTGACCTGCACCAGGCCCGCGAGCACCGGGTCGGTGGGCGCAAGAATCGCCCCCACCAGCAGTGAAACCCCCCACGACAACCCCAGCAGCCAATGCAGCACCAGGCACGTCCCGAGGATGGTCAAGAGCATCACCGGCCCGGCCATGCCAAACGCAATGCGCCAGGTTCGGTGCTTGAGGGGCAGGCGCAGTTTCAGCCCGCTGACGAACAGCGAAAACAGCACCGCGACTTCCGTCAGGTGTTCCATCCAACTGGCCGAGGCCTTGATGTCCAGATGCAGCAGGTCCATGCCCAGCGGGCCGATACCCACGCCGAGCAACAGGCACACCGCCGAGGTGGTGACCGGCATCCAGCGCAGGTAGGAGGAGGTGAGGGCGAGGGTGAGCAACACCGCGCCCAGTACGGCCATCCATAGGATGAAGGTCATTGAATAGTCCCGGGCATGGTCTGTGTGAACGTTTGAGGTTTGCCGGGAGAGAGAGGTTCAAAAAACGCGCGTTGCCTGCTCGGGCAATGCGCGGTTTGTCAGGTCGCCAGGCGTGTTACGTTGGCATTGAGGGTGCTGTTTGGGGTGAAGGAAAAGGTGAACCCCGAGTCGAGAAACTTTTGCAGCCCGTCATTATCAAGACTGAATACCGTTGCACCGACCGATTTGTCAAGAGTGCCAGTGGCATCGAACATGGCTTTGTCCAGGCCGGCTTGGTTGGTGTTGTAGATATAGAGCTTTCCATCACTGCTCTTTTGAATATAGGCGGTGTGTACGATATTGCCGTCTGCTCTATTGCTCATGAAATTGATAACGCCTGATTCGGTAATGTCCGCGGGCCTGAATACGGCGCTGGTATTCTCGGCATTAATACCCATCAGATCCTTGTAGCGTTGCGTGTAATTGGAATCCCCGCTCCTGATCACACTGCCCAGCACGGCCTCGCGAGTTTTCAACGGGAGTGCATTGTCTGCCATCCCGACGAACATGGTTTTTTCGTAGCAGATTGTCCCGGTGTATCCCGTTTTTGCATGGAGCTTCTCCAGTTTGTCGCGAAGCGCTTCTACCGGCACGGCGTCAGCTTTGAAATTTTCCAGCGGCTCGCCAAAGGGCTGTCTGGTTTTCACATTCAAGGCGTGCCAATTACCGGTGGCGTCATCAAACTTCGCAAACACCTTGGCTTCTTCGGTCGCATTGGCCGCCTTGTAAGTGCCTTCGGCAATGCCGGGCTTTTTCGCCAGTGACGTCAGGTCGACACTGCGCAAGGCGCCACGCAGATGATTGACGCCGTTACGTCCAGCGGTCAGCGTGGTGCGCCCCAGCTTCAATGCACTCCGGGCCAGATCATCAGCCCCGCTCAACGGATTGAAACTCCCCAGCGCCGCGCGCCCGACAATCTTCGCGCCCTGGGCGAACTTGCTGAAAGCCGATGCGCCGGCGGCCACGGCCTTGGCCCCCCTGGCTGCCGCACCGAGGCCCACGGCAAACCCAAATATATCCAGGGCCAGGTCGCCGACACCTTCGCCGATGTTGCCGTTTTGAAAGTTGACGATTGCCGACCTCAAGGGGATCAGGTTGAGGAGGAATTCATTGACTTTCTTGTAAAAGGGAACCTCGGTATCAAGCGTGGTGAGCCCCTCGGCCTCTTTTTTGAATGACCGAATATCAACATCCTTCACCATGGCATCGGCAATATAAGACGTTCGGGCACTGCCAAAGCTCTTGGGGTTGGCGGCCTGGATTTTTTCATCCGTCAACCCGGGTGCGTACTCGCCCGAAGGTATGACTTCTTCCAGGTCTTTATGGTAATGGGTGTGGTTGGAAGGTTGTTTGCCTGCCGTGAAGTCACCCAGGTCCGTACGCTCGGTAATCTTCGCGGTCCTGAGATTGATTTCGTAGGTGTGCACCTGGTTGTTGCGCCTGGTTTTCACCAGCAGGCAATTGTCGTCGGGCACCCGCTTGCGGGTTTCCTTGCCAAAGTTGTCCTTATCGACGTCGACTTCCCTGACCACTGTGATTTCGCCGTATTCCAGATTTTTACGGTCTTCTTCAGGGAGCCGCGAAACCATCCACTTCACCTGGGTCGCGACGCTTTTTTCGATGCCGTCGGCGTATTCCCCGAACGCGTCCTGGAACACGTTCGGCATACTTGGCAGGTCTTTGGTTTTTTCCAGCACCTCGCTGAGGTTCAACGTACTGGATGAGGTCACCCAATGATTGTCAGCGGGGGGCGGGGGCCCAATTCCAAGTACCCCTACGGCCGGTGGTTCTTCGACGCCAGGTCGATGGTGAAGCGCGTCCTTCATATACAAGTCGAGGATCGAATAAGGCCCCGGGAAATCGCTATGGGCGGGTTCCAGCGTGATGCTCTTGTCTTCCAGGGTTGCCGTATCCATGCCCGGCAGGGCTTTGCGCAACTGCTCCAGGGCCATTTCCTTGCGTAATGGCATCGGCATGCTCTGTGTTTGACTGGCCGCGCTCAGCTCGGTGATCTGCGCATCGAATGCATCGCGTACATCATTCATTTGGCCTTCGGTCACCGGATACGGCATACCGTTCGCGCTTCCCCAATCCTTGAGCGCCTCTTGCTGGGCGGCATATTCGACATAACGCTCCTGGGCGGAGACCGGCGCGACCTCAGCGTGGAGCATGACCTGCCCGTAGGACATCCCTGCGGTTGAACCCGGAGACTGCGCTTCGATGCGTTCTACCGCGGTGACAAAACTGACCCAACTATGGGAACCCGGGGTGACCTGGTCCGGGATGTCTTTAACCAGGAACTCCGGAGCGCGGGTGGAGAGCAGCAGATGCGCTTGTAGCGCCGCTGCCTCGGGTGACGATGCCTTGCCGGTGCTGACAAGATGTTCGGCCAACCGGCTGACGATACCGGAGGCGGGTTTGCCCCAGGTACTGTTCCCGGTCACGGCAAAACCGGCGATGTGATGCCTGGACCTGGGGTCTGTCGCGCGGAACGAGTTGTCTTTGTCCACACTCATGGCCGCCAACAGCCAATCAGTGGCACTGCCTTTGATGGACTGCGCGTCAAATTTTGCCTGGAGGGCCTCGCCCAACGCCTTGCCCTTGGGGGAGCGGATCAGCGAGTCGAGCACCCGCTGCGGGTCAGCCAGCTCGGAAGGCGTGAACGACTTGCCCTGCATGAGGTATTCCACTACGTTCCTGGCGCCGTTCAAATCAACGTCGCCGATCTTGCCGCGGCGCAGGTCGGACCGCAGCTGATTCGCCGCCTCGGGCGCAAGCGGGGGCTGCCATTCCAGCGCACCGCCATAATTGCCATGGAGCGGCGTCTGGAGTTCAGGCCTGAGCAGATAATTCGTCAGGTTCTCCACCTCCTCGGGCGTGGTTGGCACGTCCCAGCCATTGATCTCAAGGAATTCCTTGAGGCTAATGGTGCTCCCTGAGTCGGTGCTCCCGACCTGGCGGTAAGCGCTGTCGGGGTGAAGCTCGACTTTATTCTTTTGCAGGTAGTCGAGAACGTCACCGCTCCCAATGCTGCCCGATCGAATCCGCTCAAGCAGGTAATTGAGTTCACGCCCCACGGTGTTCAGCGTCTGGGTATTGCCCACCAGGGCTTTCTGGCGCTCAACCTCATCCTCACCACGGGTTTCGTGCAGGTCCGCAAAACGCGGGCCGCTCACGCCGGTAAAAGCTTTGTCGCGCGCCAACTCATCTGCACGCTCGTGGGCATGATCCGGCAGGATATGTTCTTGCTCTTTGTAGAATTGGCTCACCAACCACAGGGGGGCACTGTTGCTGTTTTGGGAGAGCGGCGGTTTGAAGGGGATCGGGTTACCGTCGCCGATAACGCGTGCGGCGTCCCTGACCTGTGCGCCCACCTGCGCCCAGCCTTTGTCATCGGGGCCGTTGGGTTGCGCGGCGGCGGAGGGCCTGCGCTGGTAGGTGATCTTCCCGGTATTGGGGTCAATCATCACTGAATTGGGGTTTATCCCGTTTTCCCTCATCCAGTCACGGACTTGCGGGGACTCCATGGCACGCCCCAACTGCGACCACCACTGCCCGAACGTTGAGTTCGGCGGAATGTTCTCGACCATGATCGCGTCGTCATGGCCGTCGCCCTTGACCTGACGCAGCGCGCTGGCTACCTGGCCTGCCAGTTCACCGTCGGCATCGGCACGCGGGCTGGGGATCCTGGTCCCGGGGGAGCCTGGCGCGGCATTTTCCGGCGCTGCGGCCTGGAGCCGCGCCGGGGGAAGCGGCTTGTCAGGTGCGTTCAAAGGAATGAAAGAAGCCGTAGCCTGAGTAGGAGCAATTGTCATAGGAGGGGGATCCGGTAATTTATCGAGTACACCCAAGCAGCGCTTCGCTCCAGCGGGTGTAACTCTTCGTATCCGATGCCCCCTCAGCGATTCCATCCCACTGGCATGCAGTTTGATACGGCGTTTTACGCGCCCATGCTAAGGGTGCGCCGCGGTCCTCAGCCGAATCATGTCGATCAGCTGGCGCAATCCCGGCTGCGACTGACGCCGGCTGGGGTAGTACATGCACAGCGGCGCGCCGATGCAGGCCCAGTCGGGCAGCACTTCCACCAGGCGCCCGTCGGCCAGTTCCGCCAGCACGCGATTCTCCAGGCAGTAGGCGATACCCACGCCTTGCAGGGCCGCATCAACGATGGTCTGGGTGTCGGCCGCGCTGAAGTGGCCGGGCACATCGAGCCGCTGCTGGCGTACGCCATTGCCCAGTTCCCATTTGTAGGTGGTCTTGTCGCCCAGGTACATGCGTACACAGGAGTGCGTGAGCAAGTCCCTGGGCACTGCAGGTGTCCCTGCCTGTGCGAGGTAGGCCGGGGAGGCGACCATGATCCAGCGCAGCTCGCCGGTCAGCGGCACGGCCACCATGTCCTGGGGCACCGTGGCGCCATAGCGGATCCCTGCGTCGTAGCCCTCTGCGACGATGTCGAGCATGCGGTCCTCGATCATCACGTCCAGGCGCAGTTGCGGGTAGGTGCGGGTGAACTCGCCGAGCACCGGCGAAATCAGCAGCACCGCGGCATCCCGGGGTACGTTCAGGCGCAGGCGGCCAATCGGCGCCTCGCGGTACAGTTCGAGGGTGTCGAGGCCGTCCTGGATCGTCGCAAAGCCGGCACTGAGTTTTTCCGCCAGTACCACGCCGGCATCGGTAGGCTCTACGGCGCGGCTGGTGCGATACAGCAACTTGACCCCCAGGCGCGTTTCCAGGTTGCGCATGGTGTGGCTCAGGGCCGAGGTGGTGACGCCAAGTTCATTGGCGGCATGCCGGAAACTGCGGCGACGGATGATCGCCATGAAGACATTCAGGTCGGCCAACTCGGAGCGGTTGAACGCAGCCATATCAAGCACCTTTTATGGGGTTTGGGTTGCACGCGGCGTTGAGCCCGATTCAACCACGGATGATCTAGAGTAATCGTTTTTTTACTGATTGTTTCTGGCGGAGGCTTTTTCATGAGTATCGAAACCATCAAGATCCCGGGCATCGACAAGGCCGTCTCGCGGATTGCCCTGGGCACCTGGTCCATGGGTGGCTCGATGTGGGGCGGCGCCGATAATGAGGTCTCGGTCAAGACCATTCGCCATGCGCTGGCCAGCGGCATCAACTTTATCGACAGTGCGCCGGTCTACGGCCTTGGGCTGTCGGAAGAACTGATCGGCCGGGCCCTGCGCGGCGTACGCCACACGGCGGTGATCGCCACCAAGGCCGGGTTGCAATGGGACGACGGCACGGTGCGCCGCAATGCCACGGCCCGACGTATCCGCAAGGAAATCGAAGACTCACTGCTGCGCCTCGAAACCGACTACATCGACCTCTACCAGATTCACTGGCCCGACCCGTTGGTAGCCCAGGAGGAAACCGCCGGCGAGCTGGAAAAACTGCGCCGTGAAGGCAAGATCCTTGCCGTGGGGGTGAGCAATTATTCGCCTGCGCAAATGGACGATTTCCGCCAGTACACGCACCTGGACACCGTGCAGCCGCCCTACAACCTGTTTGAGCGGGCGATCGACAGCGATATCCTGCCGTACGCCAAGCAAAATTCACTGGTGGTTTTGGCTTACGGTTCGCTGTGCCGGGGTTTGTTGAGCGGCAGCATGCACGCGGCCACGGGTTTTACCGGGGATGACGTGCGCAAGCTCGACCCGAAATTCAAGGCGCCACGCTTTGAGCAGTACCTGGCGGCGGTCGCGGCATTGGACGTGTACGCTCGCGAATGCCACGGCAAGTCTGTGCTGGCCCTGGCGTTGCGCTGGGTGCTGGACCAGGGCCCCACGGTTGCACTGTGGGGCGCCCGCCGGCCGGAGCAGCTCAAAGGCGTTGAAGATGCGTTCGGCTGGCAGCTCACGGCCGACGACCTGCAACATATCGACCGTATTCTGGCCAGCACGATAAAAGACCCGGTAGGGCCGGAGTTCATGGCCCCGGCCCAGCGTTAACCTTTGCGACAGGGATGTCTTGCAGCTGCAAAACACAAAAGACATTCCTTTGGCGTTGAGGTTTTTGGCATGAAGCGCGGTCCCTTGTTCAAGATCATGGGTGGTTTGCTGTGTGTGGTGGCGGTGGCAGCCGCCTGGAAATGGCGCGGCAATCCCGATGTGCTGTGGCAGATCGTCAGCCGTCAATGCGTGCCCGACCAGAACCAGCACCAGAATCCGCGCCCCTGCCTCGAGGTTGATCCGGACAAGGGGTTCGCGCTGCTCAAGGACCTCAACGGCCCGTACCAGGACTTACTGATCCCCACCGATAAAGTCACCGGAATCGAAGACGTCGCGCTGGCCCGGGACTTGTTGCCGCATTACTTTGCCCAGGCCTGGAAACACCACGATGTACTCTCGGCCGGCCTGCAAACGCCGATTGCCGACCGTTATGTATCCCTGGCGATCAACTCGCGGTATGGCCGCACGCAAAACCAGTTGCACATTCATATCGCCTGCCTGCGCCCCGACATTTTCAACACCCTCAACGAACGCGCGGCAACCCTCGACGAGCACTGGCAAACCCTGCCGGTAAAACTGCAGGGGCATACCTACAGTGCCCGTACGTTGTCGGCGGTGGAATTCGACCTGCGCGACCCATTGGCCATCCTGAATGACTACGTGCAGGCCCAGGGCGACGCCATGGCCAGTTACAGCTTGCTGTTGGCACCGGCGGCGAACGGCAACTTCGTACTGTTGACCACGCGGTTGACGCTCAAGGAATGGAACCTGGCCTCCGCCGAAGAACTGCAGGACCGCCAGTGCAACCTGATGGACAAACCACCACAACGACCTGTTTTAGCTGTTAACGACATCCGGTGAAGTTTGCCGTTGAACGAGTGTTCAGTTTCAATTATGTTGGCTGCACCCCCTGCCTGGTAACAGGCGGTCTTGCGCTTTTTCTGATTGAACGAGAGGCACTGGCATGCGGTTTTCACCTTTTGTCGAGCGAATTGCAGGGCAGGGCGTAGCCGCCTGGGACATCCACCACGCCGCCTTCCAGGCCAGCAGCAAAGGCGAAGACATCATCATCCTGAGTGTGGGCGATCCGGATTTCGCCACACCCTCGTTCATCACCGACGCCGCCGTCGAGGCCCTGCGCCAGGGCGACACCCACTACACCGAAATCCCCGGCCGCCCGGCACTGCGCGATGCCATCGCCGCACGCTACAGCCAGTCCCTGGCTCGCCCGCTCGACGCTGAAAACGTCATCACCGTGGCCGGTGCGCAGAACGCCTTGTTCGTCACCTCGCTGTGCCTGTTGCAGGCCGGTGATGAAGTGATCGTGCTCGACCCGATGTACGTCACCTACGAAGCGACCCTCAAGGCCAGCGGCGCAACGCTGGTGCGGGTGCCGTGTTCCGCCGACTCGGGCTTTCGCCTCGACCCGGCACTGCTGGCTGCCGCCATTACGCCTCGCACCCGGGCGATCTTCTTCTCCAACCCCAACAATCCCACCGGCGTTGTCCTCAACCCTCAGGAATTGCAGGTGATCGCCGACCTGGCGATCGAGCATGAACTGTGGGTAGTGGTGGACGAGGTCTACGAAAGCCTGGTGTTCGATGGCGAATACCATAGCCTGGCCGCGTTGCCGGGCATGGCCGATCGCTGCATCGTGATCGGCAGCCTGTCCAAGTCCCATGCCATGACCGGCTGGCGCATCGGCTGGATCGTCGCCGCGCCTGCAATGGTGGCCCACGCGGAAACCCTGGTATTGAGCATGCTCTACGGCTTGCCGGGGTTCGTGATGGAAGCCGCGACCGCCGCCGTGCTGGCCCACGATGAAGTCACCCAGGGCATGCGCGAAACCTACCGCCGCCGCCGCGACCTGGTGGTAGCAGGTCTCGGCGGTTGCCCGGGCATTCACGTGCGGGCCCCGCAGGCAGGCATGTTCGTGTTGGTGGATGTGCGGGACACCGGCCTCGGCTCCCTGGATTTCGCCTGGCGGCTGTTCCGCGAAGCAGGGGTTTCCGTGCTGGATGCCGCGGCCTTCGGCGAGCCGGCCCAGGGTTTTGTGCGGCTGTCGTTTACCCTGGGTGAAGCGCGACTGGCCGAAGCCTGTGAACGTATCAGCCGCTTCGTCGCCAAGCTCGCCGGAGAACCGCGAATCGAGCCTGCGGCGAAAATCATCAGCGTACAGCCGGTGGCGGCGAAGAAGATGATCGAGGTGCTCGATCTGCATAAACGCTTTGGCAATATCGAGGTGCTCAAGGGCATCTCCCTGACCGCCCACGAAGGCGAGGTGATCTCGCTGATCGGCGCCAGCGGCTCGGGCAAAAGTACCTTGCTGCGCTGCATCAACATGCTCGAAGTGCCGGACCAGGGCAGCATCCACGTCGACGGTGAAAGCATCAAGCTCAACTACGGCCGGCCCGGCGCACCGCTGGTGGCCGACGCCAGGCAACTGGTGCGGATTCGCTCGACACTCGGCATGGTGTTCCAGAACTTCAACTTGTGGCCCCATCGCACTGTGCTGGAGAACCTGATCGAAGCGCCGACCCAGGTGCTGCGCGAAAGCCGGGCCGAAGCCATCGAGCGCGCCGAAGCCTTGCTCGACCGGGTTGGCCTGGCCGCCAAGCGCAATGAATACCCGGCGTTCCTCTCCGGCGGCCAGCAGCAGCGGGTGGCCATCGCCCGAGCCCTGGCCATGCGCCCCAAAGTCATGCTGTTCGACGAACCCACCTCGGCCCTCGACCCGGAGCTGGTGGGCGAAGTCCTGCGGGTGATTCGCTCCCTGGCCGAAGAAGGCCGCACCATGATCCTGGTGACCCATGAAATGGCGTTCGCCCGGGATGTGTCATCCAAAGTCGCGTTTTTGCATCAAGGCCTGATCGAGGAAACCGGCTCGCCGGACTCGGTGTTTATCGACCCACGCAGTGAACGTTGCCGGCAGTTCGTCAACGCGCATCAAACTCGCTAACTCCAAAAAAAGACGGGGCAAGATCATGAAATCCAAACGATTGGCAAAGTGGTTGAGCAGTGCTGTGTTGATGCTGGCGGCAGGTACTGCGTTGGCGGCGGAGAAACCCATTGTGTTCGCGGTGGCGGCAGAACCCTACCCACCGTTCACGGTAAAGGGCGGCAATGGTGAGTGGACGGGCTTTGAAGTCGACCTGATCCATAAGCTCTGCGGCTTGATGAAGGCTGAGTGCCAGATCAAGGAAGTGGCCTGGGACGGGATTATTCCGTCGCTGCTGGCGAAGAAAATCGACGTGATTTTCTCCTCGATGTCGGTCACCGAAGAGCGCGAAAAACAGATCGCCTTCAGCCGCGCCTACTACGATTCGCTGCTGGGCATTGCCGGCCCCAAGGGCACCACGGTCGAAGTCTCGCCGGCAGGGCTGAAGGGCAAGATCATCGGCGTGCAGATCTCTACGGTCAGCGCCAACTACCTGAAGAAGTACTACGAGAATATTGCTGACCTGAAGTACTACGATACCCAGGAATCGGCCAACGCCGACCTGATTGCCGGGCGCACCGACCTGATGATGGCCGACGGCGTCGCCATCGCCATGATGGTCAAGACCCCTGAGGCCCAGGGCCTGGCCGAAATCGCCGAAGTGCCTTACGACCCGATCATCGGCCGCGGCGTGGGGGCCGGCCTGCGCAAGGAAGACACTGAACTCAAGGCCCGGCTCGACAAGGCCATCGGTGAGTTGCTGGTGAGCAAGGACTACGCCGACCTCTCGCAGAGCGTGTTTGGAGTATCGGTCAGCCCGTGCAAACGCGCCGACACGCCTGCCTATGTGAGCAAAGTCTGCGACAGCCCCTACACAAACTAATCCGGTAGAAAGGGAGTGCTTGTGGCGAGGGAGCTTGCTCCCGCTGGGGTGCGAAGCGCCCCCAAACAATGGGCCTGCTACGCAGTCCAGCGGGAGCAAGCTCCCTCGCCACAGCAAGCTCCCTCGTCACAGGGTCACCGCGTGTCATCGAAATAGGGAGCCGCGATGTTCGATCTACTCAGCTTCAGCGAACAAGGTTGGGGCAACGCATTGCTCAAGGGGTTATGGATGACCCTGCAGATCTCCGCCGGCTCGTTTGCGGTGGGGCTGCTGATCGGCCTGGTGGTGGCCTGCGCCAAGCTCAGTGCACCGCGCCCGATAGCCATGCTGATGCGCGGCTACACCACGGTGTTTCGCGCGGTGCCCGAGTTGCTGCTGATCCTGCTGCTGTATTACGCAGGCTCGATGGGTCTCAACGCATTGATGCTGTGGCTGGGGTTTGCGCAGTTCAACATCAGCGGCCCGCTGGTAGCGGTCCTGGTACTGGGGCTGGTGCAAGGCGCGTACGCCTCGGAGATTTTCCGCGCGGCGATCCTCGCGATTCCCCATGGCCAGATCGAAGCGGCGCGGGCGTTTGGCTTGAGCGGCTTTGGCCTGTTCCGTCGGGTGACCCTGCCGATCATGGCGCCATATGCCCTGGCGGGGATGTCCAACCTGTGGATCAATCTGATCAAGGACAGCGCGCTGATCAGCGTAGTGGGCACCAACGAACTGCTGTACACCGCCAAACAGGCGGCGGGCTCGACCCGGCATTACCTGTTGTTCTACCTCACGGCCGCCGCCTTGTATTACCTGGTGACATTGGCCTCCAACTACCTGTCCGGGCGCCTGGAGCGACGTATTCGTCGCTGGATGCCGGTTGTCGAGTGAGCCGCACATGCCTGAGTGGATAAGTTATTACGCAGGACTGATCGCCAAGGGCTTGCAGACGACGCTGTCGCTGCTGGTGATCTCGGCAGTGCTCGGCTTCGCCCTGGCGGTGCTGGTAGCGCTGGCGCGGCTGTCCCGGCGCAAGTGGCTGGCCCGTTGCGCACTGGGCTACACCAGTGTGCTGCGGGGCACGCCGTTGCTGATCCAGATCTACATCTTCTATTACGGCCTGGGCAGCCTGTTTGCCCAGTTCCCGATGATTCGCGGGAGTTTCCTCTGGCCGTTCCTGCGGGACGGTTACTGGTACATCGTGTTCGCCCTGGTGTTGTCGGTGGGCGCGTACGTCGGTGAAGTGATTCGCGGCGGGCTGCTGGCCGTGCCCAAGGGTGAAATGGAAGCCGCCTCGGCGTTCGGCATGACGCCACGCCAGGCACTGTTGCGGGTGCGCCTGCCACGGGCCATGCGCCTGCTGCTGCCGACCCTGGCGGGGGAGACGGTGATGCTGCTCAAGTCCACAGCGCTGGCCTCGACCATTGCCGTGGTCGACCTGCTTGGCGCCGCCAACGTGGTACGCGCCCAGACCTTGCAGATCTACCAGCCGCTGCTGCTCGTGGCCGGGGTCTACCTGTGCCTGACCTTTTTGATTGAAGCCCTGTACGCCATTGCCGAGCGACGCGGCACACCGTTGCGCAGGTCTGCCGGATGAAAACCGATCGCTCGTTGCAAGGGATTGCCCTGTGCTCGCTGGCCTATGCGTTCCTGGCGCTGCAGGACGCCGGGATCAAATGGCTGGTGGCCGACTATTCAGTGTTCACCATCCTGTTCTGGCGCAGCCTGGTGGTGGTCGCCGCGTGCGTGATCGCCGGGCGAATGGGTTTGCTCAAGCGCGCCTGGCACTCGGTCAGCCGCAAGCTGTTGATCATCCGAGGCCTGCTGTCGCTGCTGGCCTGGCTGCTGTACTACACCGCCGCCAGAGACCTGACCCTGGCGGAAATGACCACGCTGTATTTTTCCGCACCGATCATGGTCACGTTGCTCGCGGCATTGATCCTCAAGGAGCGCGCCAGTCGCGGCCAGTGGATTTCGCTGATCATCGGCTTTGTCGGCGTGGTGATCGCTTGTCGCCCCAGCAACATGCTCGATCCGTTGCCAATCGCCCTGACATTGGCGGCAGCACTGTGCTGGGCGTTTACCTATATCCAGTTGCGCCAGGTGGACGACAACACCTCGGTGCTGGAGCAGATGCTGATCACCAATGTGGTGTTTGTGATCTGTATGGCGCTGACGCTGCCCTGGACCCACACGCCATCGCCGACCCCGGCATGGTTGGGCATGCTCGGCGCGGGGCTGGTGGGCGGGGTTGGCCAGTTCCTGCTGTTTGCGAGCTTCCGCCGGGCCACGGCGACGCTGCTGGCGCCGTTTGAATACACCGGTTTGATCTGGGCGTTCCTGCTGTCGAGCCTGGTCTGGGGCACGGTGATGGACGTGTCGCTGATTTTCGGCGCCGTGCTGATCGCCATCAGCGGCACCCTGGCCATGCTCAGCGCCCGGCACCCGGTGTCACAGGATGTGGTCGGCGCCGAATGCTCCGTGACGCAGCCCCTGTATCCAGCAACGGCAGATGTGCAGCCCGTTGGCGGGGCTGAAGGTGCCGGGGTTGAGGCACCACTCGAGCCAGAGTCCGTCGAGCATCGCCGATAAGCCGATGGCGGCCAGGCGCGTGTCGTGGATCACGAAGCCTTCGCTCTCGGCCAGGTCGTCGAGCAACTGGCGGATCAGTTCGAGGTAGGCGCGGTAGCTTTTTTCATGGGAGTCGTTCACGTGGTTCGAGTGGCGGATCAGGCTCCAGAACACCACCCAGACGCCCAACAGTTTCGGGTCCATGACCCGCGAGGAAAACGAGCCGGCGAGGAATGCATCGAGCCGCGCGGCAGGACCCACGGCCTGGTCGACTTCCTGCCACAGGGCGGTGGTCAGTTCGCTGGCGAGTTTGTGGTAGGTCTCGGCGATCAGTGCATCGATGCTGCCGAAATGGTGATTGAGCAACCCCACCGAAACCCCGGCTTCAGCGGCGATGCGCCGCACCGAAATGCCGGCATGCCCGTCACGGGCGAGGCTGGTGAGGGTGGCGGCAATCAACAGGTCGCGACGGTCTTCGGCCACAGGCACACCCTCGGTGAAGATACATGGTTGAACGTGTGTTCAATATATACCTGTAGAACCAACAAGAGGAGGGCAACGGCATGGCAAAAGACCTTTCGTGGCAAGTCCCCGGGGATTCCGGGAACACCCTGCACATTGGCGCCTGGCGCTTCGAGGGTGACGGCAGCGGGCCTCGGGTGCACCTGCAGGCCGGTGTGCATGCCGATGAAATCGCCGGAATGCTGGTGTTGCATCAACTGCTGCCGCGTTTGCAGGCCTGCCAGGATCAGGGGCGGCTCAAGGGCACGGTGACGGTGGTGCCCCAGGCCAACCCGTTTGGCATTGGCCAGTTTCGCCAGGGGCGGTTGTTGGGGCGGTTTCACGAAGCCACCGGGCAGAATTTCAACCGGGCGTTTGATCATTCATTGGCCATGGAGCGGCCGGCCAGCAACCTGGCGCAATGGCAGAAAAGCCTGGTGCAACTGGCCGCCGATGCTGACCTGGTGCTGGACCTGCACACCGATGATGAAGCCCTGCCATATCTCTACATCCACCGCAGCTTTTGGCCCGCGGGCCGGGCGCTTGCGGCGGCGTTGCAGGTGGATGTGGTGATTGTCTGGGACGAGGGTGGTGATGGGTCGTTTGAGGAGACCATCATTGATCATGGGCAGCCGCGGTTGGCGGCGACGATTGAATTGCGTGGGCAGGCGGATGTGAGTGATGCCCTGGCCGGGCAGGATGGTGATGGGATCTGGGCTTGGCTCTGCGCCAGCGGGGTGATTGATGAGGCGCCGGTGATTGCTCAATGGCGGGGGCAGGTGGTGGACATGGGCTGCATGGAGACCATCCTGGCACCGTGTGCCGGGGTGTTGGTGTTTGAAAAAGGTTTGGGTGAACAGGTGGAAGAGGGTGAGCGGTTTGCGCGGATTATTCGGCGGCCTGGGGATCCGGCTTCTGAGGTTGTACTGCATGCGGCGCAAACCGGGCGGATGGTGACGGGGCATCGGGAGCGGCTGGTTTCACAGGGTTCGGTGGTGGCCAAGTTTACCGGGACGCGGTTGTCTGAGGGGTACAGCGGGGGGGTGTTGGATCCTTAGGCGGGAGTACATATCCGTTTCTTCGGTTATGGCTGGTATTGGTTCCGCTCTTACAGCGGCTCACTTTTGAAGAGCGCAAAAGTAAGCAAAACGCTCTTGCCCCAC
>NZ_JACAQC010000037.1:138649-184201 GCF_013385345.1 Pseudomonas sp. I8001 | reverse complement strand
CGGTCCAAAGCCTGCGTGAGGGCACACCGAGCCTAAGCGAGGTGCCGAGTGGTGGGGCAAGAGCCTTTTGGTTACTTTTGGGCTCCTTTCAAAAGTGACCCGCTGTAAGAGCGGAACCAATACAAGCCATCACCCAAAAACGGATATGCCCCCAAAAAGAAGCATCACCCATTAGCCAGCTCTTCCAGATGATCCATCAACTCCTGCGGCTTAAGCACCAACACATCACTGTCCACCGCATCCAGCACCACCTCCGCCGTATTCCCGATCAACGCCCCGGAAATCCCGGTGCGCGCCACCGTACCAATGATGGTCACCGCCGCCTGCCACTTGTGCGCCGCGTGAGGAATCAACACATCCGCCGGCCCTTCCTCGATATGCAGATGAGTGTCGTCAATATCAAACTCCGCCTGGAACGCCTTGCACTGCTCACGATAGCGTGCCTCGATCGTCTCCTTGAGCTGAAATACCGGATCCGCCGCCGACAGCATCGGCGACGGATGCGCACTGATCACATGCAACTGCGCCTTCGCCAAACTCGCGATATCAAAACCATGATCAATGATCGAGTTATGCAGCGCCTGGTGCTCCGCATCAGAGTTCCCCACATCAATCGCCGCCAAAATCACCCCGCCAGCCCAAGGCCTGGACGTCTTCACCAGCAGCACCGGAGTCGGGCAGTAGCGCATCAACTTCCAGTCGGCAGGCGTCAACAGCGCCTTTTTCAGCGGGCTGTCAGCGAAATGCTGCTTGACCACCAACCCACAACCCTCCGCCTGCTGCACGTCGATGATGGTTTCATGCAGGCTGTCATTCCACGCCTGTTCAGTCGTGACGCTGTAGCCATCCTCCTGCAAACCGGCCTTCAGCAGGCTCAACATCGCAGAATGCTCGTGCTTCTTGTCACACACCAACAAATGCAAATGTGCCCCGGTGACGCCGGCAATCAGCTTGGCGCGCTTGAGGGCCAGGCTTTCCGAATGCTCGGGCTCGATGACCACCAGGATGCTACGGATGGCTTGCATGGTCGGGTTCTCCAAAAAAGGGTGGGCGTGGAACAACTATAGTTGCTGCCCGGCACACGTCATGTTGATGCACATCAAGCCCGGTAGCTGGCGGTCTGCGGCGCGGTCGGTATAATCGCCGGCCTTTTGTGAATCTTTGCCCGTGAGCCCGATGAACCTGCCAGAAATCCACGAATTCCTCGGTTGCCGCACCCCCGACGGCTGGGTCCAGGCCGCGTTGGCCGACCAGGAAACCCTGCTGATCGACCACAAGAACTGTGAATTCAAGGCCGCCAGCACCGCCTTGAGCCTGATCGCCAAGTACCATTCCCACGTCGACCTGATCAACCTGATGTCACGCCTGGCCCGGGAAGAACTGGTGCACCACGAGCAAGTCATGCGCCTGATGAAGAAGCGCAAGATCGAGCTGCGCCAACTGTCCGCCGGCCGCTACGCTTCGGGTTTGCGCAAGGTGGTGCGCAGCCATGAACCGGTCAAACTGGTGGATACCCTGGTGGTCGGCGCGTTTATCGAAGCCCGCAGTTGCGAGCGTTTCGAAGCACTGGTGCCGCATTTGGACGAAGAACTCGGCAAGTTCTATTTCGGCCTGCTGAAAAGCGAGGCCCGGCATTTCCAGGGTTACCTGAAACTGGCTTACCAGTACGGCGACGCCAAGGACATCGCCCAGGTCATCGACCGTGTACGCGCCGCCGAGCAGGAACTGATCGAGTCACCGGACGTCGAGTTCCGCTTTCACAGCGGCGTGCCAGCCTGACGCAACCGCTGCACCGAGCAACGCGGTGATCCCGGCGAGTATCAGGATCACCGCCTGCGTCCCCAGCGGCGCCGCCAGCAGTGCGATCAGCAAACCGGCCAGCGGCTGCGAGAGGTTGTTGAGCAAGGTCAGCACGCCCACCGTCTTGCCAAAGTCCCGGGCCGGGATTACCCGTTGTCGGACGCTGCGGATGTACACGTTGAACATCTTGTCGAAACCGGTCAGCAGCAGGAAACCCACGGCATAAGCCCACACATTCGGGCTGATGGCCGTGATCAACGCTCCCACGGCAATCATCGAATACGACAAACCGCCCAGCACCTTGAGCGGCAGGGAAGCGCGCGCCAGGAAAAACAGGATGGCGATGGTCACCAGCGCGCCGGCCGCCTGCAACCCGGCGTAGGTGTCCTTGCCGGCGGCGTATTGGCCAATGACCATCGCGGCGGAAGTGGCGAGGGTGACGCCGATGATCAGGTTCACACCCACCGCCAGGGCGATAATCCTTTTCAGCTCCGGCAGGTCGCGGATATGCCCGAAGGCAACGCGCAACGGTTGCAGCCAGATGTCGTTGTGCTGCTCGAAAGTTTCAAGATTGACCGTGGTGTGGCGTTGCCAGATGCGCATCGCCAGGTCCGCCAGCAGGAACAGCCCGGCAACCCCCAGCACGACCCAGTGCCAGGCCCAGACGCCCAACATCAGCGCCGCCACCAGCGGGCCCAGCACCAGCCCGGTCTGGTCGGCAATCTGCGAGTAGGACAAGGTCTTGGCGTAGGTGTAATGCTTGAAGATATGCGGCAGCAGCACCTCCCGGGCCATGATGCCCTGGGTGGTCAACACGCCGCACAGCGCCGAAAGCATGACAATCCAGTAAATCCCGTCGAACATTCCATACAGCAGCACCGCCGCCACACACGCCAGCGCCCGGTACACCTGGCTGATATGCAGGACGCGCACGGCGGGATATTTGTCGCACAACGCCCCGCACACCGGGAACGACAGGTACCGCGGCAAGGATTCGACAAAAAACGCCAGGCCCGCCCACGACACACTGTTGGTGGTCTGGAACACGATCAACGGCACGATGAACAACAGAATCTGGTCGGCCAGGCGTGACAGAAACAACGAAATGAAGAAAGCCAGGTAATCCTTGCGCATGGTGTGCTCGTGTCCGTGAGTCAAATCGTCGTCAGTAGCCGGAGCCGGATTTATCCGTGAGATTGTGGCGCTCGTCGCCCTTGAGCGGCGGGTTGAATACGCTGACCAGCACCAGGTCCTGCTCCTTTCCGCCTCTTAGATAATGGCAGTCGTGTTGGTCCAGCGCATAAATATCACCGGGGCGGATCGGGTAGACGTTACCGTCCATATCTTCGACTTCACCCTCACCGGCGATGCAGTAGCAAGCCTCCAGGTGATTACGGTATTGCAGCAGTGACTCGGTGCCGGCACGCACGACGGTGTGGCAGACGGTATAACCCATCCCGTCCTTTTCCGTCAGCAACCGATGGCTGGTGCCAGCGCCCCATTCGACAAAGTGCGCGGTGTTTTCTATGTCTGATTTGTGACGAACGAACATGGTTTTCTCCCGCTATGTAGGTAGAGGGCCATGATTCTCTTGTGTTTGTGGTGTTGTCATCAGCGACACTTCCGAAAAGCGTGTGGGGCGCATCTGGCGGACGGTACCGAGTTAAAGACTGCGGTGAAACTGTTAAAAACTCTTAAAAGCATGAAGCTTCGTCGGCCAGTGATGGCCAGCTGCTTTAGTCTGCCGGCTTGCCACCTATAATGCGCACACTTCAATCCGCGCGTGCACTGGAAATTTATGGATAACTTGGGTCTCGGCAAGGTCTTGCTCGTGGAGGACGATGAGAAGCTGGCAGGGCTGATCGCCCATTTCCTGTCCCAGCATGGCTTCGAGGTGCTGGCCGTGCACCGCGGCGACCTGGCGCTGGCGGCGTTCCTGGAGTTCAAGCCGAAGATCGTCGTGCTCGACCTGATGCTGCCCGGCCAGAGCGGCCTGCATGTGTGCCGTGAAATTCGCAACGTGTCCGACACGCCCATCGTGATCCTCACCGCCAAGGAAGACGACCTCGACCACATCCTCGGCCTGGAGTCCGGCGCCGATGATTATGTGATCAAGCCGATCAAGCCGCCTGTGCTGCTGGCTCGCCTGCGCGCCCTGCAACGTCGCCAGGCGCCGGAACCCACGGTGCGCGGCGCCCTTGAGTTCGGCCGCCTGGCCATCGACCGCAGTTGCCGGGTGGTGAGCCTGGGCGGGGAGAAGATCGACCTGACCACCATGGAATTCGAACTGCTGTGGTTGCTGGCCAGCGCCGCCGGGAAAATCCTCTCCCGCGATGACATTCTCAACCGCATGCGCGGTATTGCCTTTGACGGGCTCAACCGCAGCGTCGACGTGTACATCAGCAAACTGCGCGGCAAGCTCAATGACAACCCCCGGGAACCGGTGTGCATCAAGACCATCTGGGGCAAGGGCTACCTGTTCAATCCGTTCGCCTGGGAGGTCTAGATGTTAAGGCTGTTTCTGCGTCTGTATATCATCCTGGCCATTGGCTTGGCCGGGGCGATCTGGCTGGTGAACTATACCTTCGATGAGCTGTTGCCGGAGGCCAACGAAACCTACAACCGCGAAGCCCTGCGCGGCCCGGCGTATGGGGTGGTGGAACAATTGCGGCCGGTGACGGGGGAAGCGCGCGCCGCCCGCCTGGCCGAGTTGCAACCGCACTATGGGTTGCGCCTGGCGCTGGTGCAGCGGGACAGGCTGAAACTTACCGAGCGTGAACAGCAACTGCTGGCCAGTGGCGAGTTGGTGGTGCGTGGGGATTTCATGGAGTTCATCTCCAACATCGACGGCGGCCACCAACTGCTGGAAATCAAACTGCCGGAAGAGCCCAAGTGGCTGTACATGTGGGCCTATGGCTTCCTCGGGCTGTGCCTGGCGATTGTCCTGTACTTCTGGGTTCGGCCCCATTGGCGTGACCTGGAGCATATCCGCCTGGCCGCGCAACGTTTCGGTGACAACGATCTCGGCTCGCGCATCCTGCTGCCGCGCCGTTCTACCGTGCGCGAGCTGGCGGGGCACTTCAACCAGATGGCCGAGCGCATTGAAAGCCTGATCGCCAACCAGCGCGAGTTGACCAACGCCGTGTCTCACGAGCTGCGTACGCCGATTGCGCGGCTGTCGTTTGAGCTCGACCAGCTCAAGCAACAGGCCGATCCACGGGAGAGCCGCGCACTGATCGCCGACATGTATGCCGACCTCGGCGAGCTCGAAGAAATGGTCTCGGAACTGTTGACCTACGCCAGCCTGGAGCGCGGCGCCACGCAGATCACCCGGGAAAGCATCGAGGCCCACAGCTGGCTCGACAGTGTGATCGGCAGCGTCGCCCTGGAGGCCGAGGCGGCAGGCGTGCAGTTGCTGCTGCGCACCTGTGAAGTCGATTACATCCGTATCGAGCCGCGCTTTATGGCACGGGCGGTGATCAACCTGTTGCGCAATGCAATTCGCTATGCCGACCGGCGCGTGGAAGTGTCGCTGGTGAAGTTTGGCACCGGCTATGAAGTACGGGTCAATGACGACGGTCCCGGTGTGCCGGTGGAAGGGCGAGGGAAGATTTTCGAGCCGTTCCTGCGCCTGGACGCCAGCCGTGACCGCCGCACCGGTGGTTTCGGCCTCGGCCTGGCGCTGGTGCGGCGGGTGTGCCAATGGCATGGCGGGCAGGTTGAAGTGCTGGATTCGGAGTGGGGCGGGGCATCGTTCCGGATGACCTGGGCGTATGCCGAGTAATCATCCAGGAGCCATGGAGATCAAATGTGGGAGCGGGCTTGCTCGCGAAGGCGGTGAATCAGTCGTCGGATACATTGACTGAAACACCGTCTTCGCGAGCAAGCCCGCTCCCACATTTTGATTGGGTTACCAAAGTTAGAACGTGTACTCGACCATCCCCATCACCGACGTCTGCAAGCGTCTCTCCACAATCGGGCTTTGCCCGGCCTTGTCTGCCAGGTACTGCACATCCAACAGCGTCGAAAACTGTGTGTGTTCGCTGATCGGCAAGCTCCACACCAGATTCATCCCGTTGCTGATGTTGCCGCCGCTGGCCTTGTAGGCCTTGAAGCGACTCTGTGCGGCCTGGCCGGTGGTGACGCCGTACCAGGTCTGCAGGTAGTTGCTGTCGCCAAAATGGCTGCTGAGGCTGGCATCCAGCGAACCGTAGTCGCCGTCGTACAGGTTGGTGCCCAGGCTCAGTTCCAGGTGGGTGAACGCCTTGCCGGAATCCTTGTGATCATCTTCCTCAAGCGCATGCTCCAGGGTTGCGCCGAGAATCACCCCGCCCAGGTTATAGCTGCCACTGACACCCACTTGGGCGCGAGTCTTGATCTCGCCCATACCCTTGAGTTTCTTCGAGCCCGGGCGCCCGGTCTTGCTTTCGTCCTTGCGTGAGCCGCTGGCGCCGACGTAGGCGCTGAAGCTCGCACCGCCGCCGTCATAACCCCAGCCCAGGCCCTTGTCGGTGTCGACGAAAATCCCCCACGGGCTGACGATGGCCGCCCCCAGCACCGGCGCGGTGACTCGCTCGTCGCTGCCGCTGTAGCGGGGCAGGTTGGCCACGCCGGCCTTGAGGGTGTATTCCCAGTCGTCGGCCAGCAGGGTGTCGGCGCTGGCCAGCAGGCACAGCGACGTCAGGGACAGGCACAGGTGTTTTGAACGCATGATGGTCTTCATGTGAGGTCAGAGACTCAAGGGGTTGTGGGGAGAATCGGTACGTTTGAAGTGGTAGCCGGAGGCGCTCAGGCCGTTGACCTGGCGACTCACGGTATCGCCCAGGCCATAGCCGTTGCCGGCCAGCACCGCGTGGGCGTTGTCCACGGGCAGCAGGATGTAGTCGGTCAGCGGCTCGTCGTGCAGTTGGCCGCGGATCACCAGGAAGCCGTTCTCCAGGCGCACGCTGATGCCGCTCAGGGGCGCGTCGGGCTCATGGGTGTTGAGCACTTGATAGGTACCGATGGTGTCGGCCCAGGCATTGCTCAGCGGGGTCGGTTCGATGCGTTCGCCCACCGGGACGCGTTGGCCGTGGCTGCGGGCGGTGAGCATCTGGCGCCCTTGCACCGTTACCACATCCAGCTGCACACGGCCCAGTTCGCCGAGGTCCTTGAGCCAGAAGCCGAGGAATTTCTGTTGTGCCCGCAGCCAGCCCTGGCCGTCGCGCAGCAGTTCGAAACGGGTGTCGGCCAACTCGCCATACAGCTGGCCGTTTTCGTCCTTGATACGGAAGACACTCCAGGCCGTGGCGTAGAAACCCGCCAGGCGCCTGCGGTCGATCGCGGCGGGCACCTGGCGGATTTTCAGGCCGTGGGCGGGCGCCTGGCAGTTGTCGGCACACACCGGGTCGCCGGTCTGGGCCTGGAGCATCAGGCGCAGGGTGTCGGTGGTCAGGGACACCACCATCTCTTCGGCGTTGCTGTCGTTGGCCATCACGATCACGGCCAGTTGCTGGTCCGGCAGCATCGTCAGTTGCGCCGCGAAATCATCTCCGCCACCGCTGTGCTGGAAGGTGCGAATGCCGGGGCCCACCGGCTCATCGCCGCAAGGGGCGAGAAACCACCCCAGGCCCATCTGGCAGTCGAAGTCCAGGGCGTTGCCGGTGTTTTGCTGGCTGAACATCTCGTCAATCGACTGGCTGCCCAGTACCTGTCTGTCTTTATAGAGGCCCCGGGCGAAGAGCATGCGCACGTAGTGGCTGAGGTCCTTGGGGCTGCTCCACAAGCCACCGGCCGCAAGGTCGCGCACCTGGGCGTCGGCGCTGACGGTGCCGTCTGCATAACCCCGGGCGCGAAAGCCCGGTTGCGCGCCGGTGCCGACGAAGCTCGACTGGTTCATCTCCAGGGGCTTGAGCAGGCTGCTTTGCAGTCGGGTTTCGAAATCCTGCCGACTGCTGCGTTCGATGGCGGCGCCGACCAGGGCGTAGCCGAGGTTGGAATAGGCCACCTGGGTCCCCGGTGGCGTGCTCAGCCAAACCCCTGAAATACGCATTGGCATCTGGCCCATGGCGAAGGTGTTGCGCACGTCCCGCAGGTGTTCGCTGGGCAGGCCGGACTGGTGGCTGAGCAGGCGGCGCAGGGTGATGTCGCGGTCGGCGGCAGCCTGGTCGGAATGAAAGCGCGAGCGTACGTAGAACTCCCGCAGCGTGTCCTGGATCGGGGCGTCGAGGGCCAGGCGCTGTTGCTCCACCAGTTGCAGGGCGGCGGTGGCGGTCAGCAGTTTGGAGAGGGCGCCGGCGCGGAACGCGGTGTTGGGGGTGACGGGTTTGCCCAGGGCCTTGTCGGCCAGGCCAAAGCCCTGGGCCCAGATCAGTTCCTGGCCGTTGACCAGGGCGATGGACAGGCCGGGTATGTTTTGCCTGGCCATTTCGCTGGGAATGCGTTTTTGCAGGTAGCGGATAATTGCGCTGTAGTCGCCCTTGGGAATGGGCGGCGGGGCCGGCGGCTGGCCGTGGCAGCCGAGGCTGCCCAGCAGGCAACCCAGCAGCGGAATACTGCGCAATGTGCGAAACATGATGAGCACCCGAGGGGTGGTTTGGATGCTCGAATGCTAGGGGCGGGCCGTCGATGAGTCTTTGTGAGCTTTGTCGGGAAACTGTCAAAGACTGTTAATCGGCTGCCGGCCCAGGCCGGTTTATTTCAACGCCGGATCTCCTGGGTTGAGCTTCTTCCACGACTGCATCACCACCTGCGCCTTGGGCTCTTTTCCGTTTTCCAGGTAGTACTGGATCAACGACAGCCGCGCATTGCGGTTATACGGCTGCAATGCCAACAGCTTTTCCAGTTCTTCACAGGCCTGATCCACATGCCCGCTGTCATGCAGCGCCACCGCCAGTACATAGTTGTACTGCGGATTTGCGGGCTCCAGTCGCGCCGCTTCACGCAGGTGCGGCATGGCTTTGGCCGAATTCCCGGCGCGAATCAGCATCAACCCCTGGGTGTGCTGCAACAGTCCCGCATCGGGTTGCTGCTTGAGGTTGTCCGCCACCAGCGTCCGTGCCTCCTCGGCGCGACCGTTGGCCTCCAGCCATTGCGCCAGGGTCACCAGCGCCGGGAAGAAATCCGGATCCCGCAGCAACGCGGTGCGCAGCTGCGCTTCTACCTTGTCGCCGCGACTGCTGGCCTGGTACAGCATCGCCAGGTTGAGATTGGCTTCGGCCCGCTCCAGCAAGCTCGACTGTACATTTTCGTATTCGGCGATCGCCTTGTCCCAGTCCGGCCCAAGGCCCTGGCCCGAGGCGCTCAGCAGGTCACGGGCGGCAATGATCCGCACCGCCAGCACCGGGTCCCGCAGCAACGGCCCATACAACGCTACCCGCTCAGGCGGCGGCAGGAATGCACTGATCGCCCGCACTGCGCTCTCACGTACTTGCGGCGCCGGGTTGCCAAGGTCCCTGGTCGCCAGTTTCAACGCCTGTTCACTCGGGTAGTTCGGCAGTTCAGCCAGCAGCGTCGCGCGCTGGATTGCCGGCAGGTTGTTGCGTGCCAACTGGTCATACAGCGCTTGCGCCGCGCCTGGCTGGCCACCCCGGATCAGCAGCATACTTTCGGCGTAACGCGGTGCATGCTCGGGCTCGCTGGCACTCCAGAGCTTGAACTGTTCGCTGACCTTATCCCCGGGCCGGGGAATGCTGAAACTGTGGTCGTGCCGGAAGTCATTGCCCATGTAGAACTTGCCGGGCATGTGGCAATCGACGCAGAACGAACCGGGCTCGCCGGCCGCGTGGCGGGTATGTTCGGGGGAGTCGTAGTTCTTGGCCTGCAACCCGCGACCATCCACCGTGGCCACGGCGGTTTTGCCCGCAGTGTTGTGGCATTGCAGGCACAGGCCATTGCCCGGTGCTTTCAGTTCGGCGCTGTGGGGGTTGTGGCAGTCACTGCAGCGCACGCCCTTGTCGGCCATTTTGCTTTGGGCGAACGAGCCATGTTCGAACACTTCATCCTTGATCTTGCCGTCCAGCGCATACAGCTCGCGGGTCAGCACGCTGGGCAGGTAATCGTCCATCAGGCGTTTGCCGACGGTATAGCCGTCCCCCAGTGGCGCGCGGCGGGCGTGGCAGCGGGCGCAGGTTTCGATCTCGACGGTGGCGTCCTTGTCTTTCAAGTCCACGGCAAAGCCCGCGTGCAGCAGATCGCCTTTTTTCGCCGCCCACTCCACATGGTTCGACGCCGGGCCATGGCACGCCTGGCAGCCGACGCCCAGGCTGTTCCACTGGCTGTCGAAGCTGTTTTTGGCGGCATCGAAATTGCGCTTGTAGCCGGTGGTGTGGCACTCCACGCACATGAAGTTGGCGTTCTGGCTGGGCTTGCTCCAATGCAGCGGGTTCTTGAAGTTCACGCCCTGGCCGGGGTAGAGGTGAAACCAGCGGTTCTTTTGCGTATCCCACGCCACGCCCAGGGCCTGCAAGCGCCCCTCGCCAACCTCGATCAAATACTGCTGCAATGGCGCGATGCCGAAGGTATAGGCGACCTTGAAGTCCGCCGCCTTGCCGTCGGCGCCGGGCGTGTTGACCCAGAACTCATCGCCCCGGCGCGAGAACCGGGTGGTTTCACCCTCGCTGCTGAAGGACACATCGTTGAAGTCGGCCGGTACCGTCTCGGCGGTGGCGACTTGCATCGCCAGCTGGTGGTGCGAGCCTTGCCAGTCCTTAACCTGTGCCTGGTGACAACCCTGGCACTGCTGCTCATCGACCATTTTTGCTGGCGGCAGAACGGCCACCGGCTTGACCACGGGGGCAGGCGCCGCCACCCGCAGCCGGGGCGTGCCGGCCTGGAGGAAAAACCAGATTCCGGCCATGGCCAACAGCAGCAGGGCGATCAGTACGGGATACAGGTAACGACTGGGGGAATTACGGCGAGGTACGGCTTTATTGTCAGGCTTGGGCATTACGACTTCCGATGTCCGATGCATTGACGCTCTGGTGGCGCGCTTAAGCTCTGTGCAGCTTTGACGTTGGGCGCTTGCCTGTCAAATAGTCGCTGTGAAATACCCCACAACCTGTGTTGTCTGCCGGGTTATTTTCCCAGAGTTGGCTATACCTACAGCTCAACGTTCCTTCGATGACAGCCAGGGAGTTCGACGATGAAGCTAGGACTAATGATCGGCACGGTGTGCATTGCCTCGATCGGGGTGATGGGGTGTTCCAGCAAGGTGACGCAGCCGGACGAGTATTCCGGGTTTCTCTCCGACTACAGCAGCCTGAAGGAAGCCAAGTCCCCCTCGGGCGCTGACGTGATGCGCTGGGTGGACCCCAACCTGAACCTGAGCCGTTATACCGGCGTGTATATCGAGCCCACCCAGTTCTACCCCAAGCCACAAGCCACCACCAGGATTCCTGAAAGCACCTTGCAGGGCATCAACACCTACTACAACCAGGCGCTGAAGCGCGAGCTGGAAAAGTCCCTGCCACTGGCCAACGGGCCTGGCCCGGGCGTGATTGTAGTACGGGCGGCCATCACGGCCGTCAGCAGCAAGACCGAAAGCCTCAAGCCGTATGAGTACATTCCTGTCGCGCTGGTGGCCGCTGCGGTCAGCACCGGTACCGGGATTCGTGACCAGGAAACCACCCTGGGCACCGAGGCCCAATTCCTCGATGGCGACAGCGGCAAGGTAATCGCCCAGGTCGTGCGTAAAGGCACCGGCAAGCCGTTGTCGAACGACTCCCAGGTGATGAAGGCCGATGACGTGAAAAGCGTGATCGACGGTTGGGCGTCGGACCTGCACCAGTCGTATCTGAAGCTGAAACGCTGATGTGCCAGGCCCGGGGTTCGCGCCCCGGGCCGCATGAGCCCCCGACTACTGGCCGATGAACCAGCGGTAATAAGGGTTGGCGCTGTCTTGTTGCAACACCGCCTGGATATCCCGGCCCCAGGCGGTGCGATCGCCGTCATAGGCATGCAGGCTGGCGCGATAGAACTGCATCAGGCGCTGCTGTTCGCCGGCCAGGGTACGGGTGAACGCCGGGTCCGCATTCAGCAATGGCGCAGGCACCCGCAGATCCAGCAGCGCCGGGAGCACCCGGGCGATCTCTTTGCTGCGTACCCACGGTGCGTATTCGATACGCGGCTGGTCATCGGTGACCGGCAGCGCAGTGCCCGCAAAACGCTCCAGGCCCTGGCGATCGGTGACCCAGGTCGCGAGCAGGGTTGCCGCGGAATCTATGCCTACATCACTCAGGGCGCTGCTGACGGTCGGTTGCTCAAAGCGCTGGCGAATCCGCGTGGCGTCCAGTTCGATGGGCTCCATGGAGCCCACCAGCAGCATTTCGTGGAATTCGCTGGTCCACAGCGTCGCGTACGGAAACTCGTCGAGGAAGCTGCGCACCAGGGACTGTGAGTCCTCGATGTTTTGCGTCGGCAGGGGCAGCCATTGGGCCAGCAGGCCGTTTTTCTCCAGGCGCCGGGCAGCCAATTGGTAGAAGTCGCGGGAATACAGATTGACCACGCCAGCCGCCGACGGTGGCGGTGGTTCGAGGGTGATCAGGTCGTACGCCTGCGGGTTGCGCAGCAGTTCCTGGCGACCGTCCCGCAGACGCACGTCCACTCCCGGATCACTGGCAGCGTTGAAATTGCCCTTGAACAGCGGCGCCGCCTGGATCACCGATGGCAGCAACTCGGCGACTACCCGGTGCTCGAGCCCGGGATAACGCAGCAAGGCCCCGGCGGTAATCCCGGTGCCAAAGCCGATTACCAGCGCCGAGCGGGGCTCGCCGTTATGGATCAGCAGCGGCAGCAGTGCCTGGATCCGCATATAGCGCAGGGACGGCATGGCGTCGCCGGTGTTGGACACGCCCTGGATGTACAGGCGCTGAAAGCTGCGGGCGCCCTGGCCCTGGGTGACCACGGCGACCGTGGCGCCGCGACCTTCCTGGTAAAACGCCAGGCTCGCATTGCGTGCCCCGGGCAGCAGCTTGGCCAGGCGATCCACGGGCGTCAGTAAACCTACGGCCACAGACAGCAAACCGAGAGCGACTACTGCCTGGCGTCGGCCTTTTTTCACCCCGTGGCCACGACGCACGGCCATATAGCCCACGGCACCCGCGATCACCGCGAGCAAGCCCAGGGTACGCACCAGCCCAAGCCAGGGAATCAGCACAAAACCGCACAACATCACCCCGACAATCCCGCCGAGGGTATTGAATGCCACCACCGCGCCCACATCCCGGCCCACGTGCTCGCTGCCCACGCTCAAGCGCAGGGCCAGGGGAAAGGCTGCGCCAAGCAACAGGGTTGGCACAAACACGATGCACAGCGCGGCCACCGCAAAGCGTGCGCTCATGCCCGGCAGTTCGGCGCCGCCCAGGCTCAGCACCAGGGCTTCGGCCTGGGTTTGCAGCAGCACCAGCCAGCGGCCCAGCAGGGCGATCTCCAGCAAGGCCACCAACCCGGCACCGGCGATCAGCAGGCCGAAGATGCCCCATGGGTCGCGGACCCGCTCGACCCGCCGGGCCATCAACTGGCTGCCGATAAACAGCCCGGCCAGATACGTGGCGAGTACCACGGCAAACGCATAGGTGCGGGTGCTCATGAACGGCACGATGGACTGCGACCACACCACCTCGTAACCCAGGGCCACGCCACCGGCGACGGCGTACAGCACCAGGGCCAGGCGCGCCGGTTGCGCGCTGCGGGTGTGGCTGGTCGGCGCAGGCGTGTGATGCCGCACATACAACAGCGCGCCGACGGCGGCCAGCAGATTGAGCATCGCGGCCACCAGGGCACTGCCGCGCACGCCGAACGTGGCGATCAGCACGAAGGCGCTGAGCAAGGTGCCGGCAATTGCCCCGGCGGTGTTGGCCGCATACAAGCGGCCACCGGCCTGGCCCAGGGCCCTGGGGTCGATGTCCAGCGAGCGCACCAGCACCGGCAAGGTGCCGCCCATCAGCAGGGCCGGGATGCCCACCAGCACAAATGGCAGGACCCAGGCCAGCAGGCCGACCTGTTGTTCCAGCCAGGCAAACGGGCTGGCGGCCATGCTCAGGGCCACTGTGGCAGCCACGCCGAGCACGGCGACGAGAATTTCGAGGATTGCGTATAGCAGCAGCGGGCGTGACAGGCGATCGGCCCAGCGTCCGAACAGCCAGCCACCCAATGCCAGCCCGGCAAAAAATGCGCTGATGCCGGTGGTGATGGCGTACACCTCCACCCCCACGACCAGCGACAGTTGCTTGATCCACAACACCTGATACACGAGGGCAGCCATGCCGGAGATGAACAGCAGCAAGGCGGGAATCAGCGTGGTTGAGGTGTGAGCCAGTGCGGCAGGTTTGCTGGCGGTGCGTGACGACATTGCAGATAGCCTTATGGAAATACCGATCAAAGTGTGGCGAGGGAGCTTGCTCCCGCTGGGGTGCGAAGCGCCCCCAAAGCCAGACACCGCGACTTACCTGAAAAACCGCGCTGTCTGGATGGGGGCTGCTGCGCAGCCCAGCGGGAGCAAGCTCCCTCGCCACGGGTTGGGCGCCGCCCATAAGCGCGGCGCCGACGGCTATTGCGCCGGGTTAGCCTTCATTTTTTCCGCAATCTTCTTGTCCACGGCTTCGCGGATCTGGTCGATGCTGAAGCTGGCCGGTTTCTGGCTCGGCGGGTACTCGATGAACGTCTCGAGGAACTTCGCCGATTTGGTCACCGCCACCGCACCCAGGTAGATGTTTTTGGTGCTCCAGTCGTAATACTGGTCAGACACCACATCCGCGCGCTCATACGGGTCCATCCTCAGGTTGAAGATTTTCGGCACCCGCAGTTGCACGAACGGCTCGCTCCACACCCGGAAACCGCCCGGCTGGCGCTGTTCGGCAAACACCACCTTCCAGTTGTCGAACCGCACTGCCACCAGTGCACCGTCATCGTTGAAATAGAAGAACTCGTTACGCGCGCCTTTGGGTTGCTGGCCGGTCAGGTAGGGCAGTTGGTTGTAGCCGTCCAGGTGCACCTTGAAGTTGGTACCGCCCGCCGTCGGAGCCCAGCCCTTGAGCAGTTTGTCCTTGACGTCCGCATCGCCTGCGGCGGCCAGCAGGGTAGGGAACCAGTCCATGCCCGAGACCATTTCGTTGGAAACTTCACCAGGCTTGATCTTGCCCGGCCAGCGGATGATCGCCGGCACCCGGTAGGCGCCTTCCCAGTTGGAGTCTTTCTCGTTGCGGAACGGCGTGGTTGCCGCATCCGGCCACGAGAACTGGTTCGGCCCGTTGTCGGTGGTGTAGACCACAATGGTGTTGTCGGCGATCTTCAGGTCGTCGAGTGTTTGCAGGAGTTTGCCCACATCGCCGTCATGCTCCAGCATGCCGTCGGCGTACTCGTTGCCGGGCATGCCGCTCTGGCCCTTCATCGAGTCACGCACGTGGGTGAACACGTGCATGCGCGTGGTGTTCATCCACACGAAGAACGGCTTGTTGGCTTCGGCCTGTTTCTTGATGAACGCCTGGGCGGCGGCCGTGGTTTCGTCGTCGATGGTCTCCATGCGTTTGGTGGTCAGGGCGCCGGTGTCTTCGATCTTGCCGTCGGCAAAACTGTGGATCACCCCGCGCGGGGTGTTGGCCTTGACGAAGTCGGCATCGTCCTTGGGCCAGTACGGGCGCTCTGGCTCTTCTTCGGCGTTGAGGTGGTACAGGTTGCCGAAGAACTCATCGAAACCGTGGTTGGTGGGCAGGTATTCATCCCGGTCGCCCAAGTGGTTCTTGCCGAATTGCCCGGTGGAGTAGCCCAGGCCCTTGAGCGCCTGGGCAATGGTGATATCGCGTTTTTGCAGGCCCACCGGCGCACCGGGAATGCCCACCTTGGACAAGCCAGTGCGCAACGGCGTCTGGCCTGTGATAAAGGATGAGCGCCCGGCGGTGCAGCTGTTCTCCGCGTAATAGTCGGTGAACAGCATGCCTTCCTTGGCGATGCGGTCGATATTCGGGGTTTTGTAACCCACTACGCCCATGGAATAGGCGCTGATGTTGGTTTGCCCAATGTCATCGCCGAATATCACCAGGATATTCGGCTTGTCGGCGGCCCAGGCTGATGCCGAGACCCCCATCACCGATACCGCCACCAGGGCGAGTTTCGGCAGCCACTTGCGTAGGCGAGTCATATGACTTGCTCCTTTCTCGGCTTGAGTCGCATTGCCTGCGACCAACGTTTATTACAGTCCTTCGCGACGTCTTTTCTTATTGCACCTGCTGTTGCACAGCCGGCTCGAACGGGTAGATGCGCTTCCACTCGGTTGCCATGTCCACCACGGTCCAGCCTTTTGTCCTGGCTTCATCCAGCGCCTTGTCCAGGCGCCCGATGTGAGAGTTGCGGTCATAGGCCCACTCGCGCGTGGCGTCGGTGTGGTGCACCAGGCCCATGAAGCGTTTGCCCTGGCCGGCGGCTGTCCACTGGAGCATTTGCAGGTCGCCGTCGGAGTTGCCGAAGGCCAGGATCGGCCGGCGGCCAATGATCGAGTCGATGCTTTCCGGCTTGCCCGGGCCGTCATCGTTGTGGGCGAGCTTGGCGGTGCGCAGGACCTGCGGGGCGCCATCCTTGATCTGGAACGCGGTGACGAAGTTGGAGCCGATCACCTGTTCCGGCGGGACGCCGTAGACCACTTCGGTGAAGGCACGCATGAAGGCAGTATCCCCGCCGGAAACGATGTAGGTCTTGAATTGCTGGCTGCGCAGGTAGTCGAGCATCTCCAGCATCGGCTGGTAGATCATCTCGGTGTAGGGCTTGCCGGTTTTCGGGTGACGGGCCTGGGCGAGCCAGGTCTTGGCGTTGTCGATAAAGGCGTCGGTGGTGATCCCGGTATGGGTGGCGCCGATGATTTTCAGCAGGCCTTCCATGCCGCTTTGCGCCAGGGCCTGGTGATCGTTGTCGAGCACGGCCTTGAATGGCTGGGTGGTTTTCCACTCGGGATGCCGGGGGGCCAGGCGCTTGATTTCGTCGAAGGCAAACAGCACCTCGAAGTAGGCCGGCTGTTCGGTCCACAGGGTGCCGTCGTTATCGAATACGGCGATGCGTTCGGCGGGTTTTACATAGTCCCTGGAGCCTTCGGCGGTCACGGCCTGGACGAATTCGATGATGTGTTGTTTGTTCGCGCCTTCGCTCCACGAGGGCAGCGGATCGGCCGCCAGCGCAGGCAGGCTTATCAGCAGCAGAAGGGGCAAGACGCAACGCAGGGACGTCATGGGAAATCCTTTTCGCGACGGGGGTTCAGTGGTAGCAAGCGTAGTCGACGAAAGCGCCAGCGCAACGCCTCGCAGCCACGTCGCCACAGGGGTGGGGCTCGTGGCCATAGGCCATGCACGAGGTACGCGGCCAGTACCAGCACCACCAGGGCAGCGCTCCAGGCCATGCCGTGCCGTGACAGTTGCCAGCTGTGCTGGCCGAGTTGCTTGAGGTCCTCGGCGATGGAAAACGTCGGGGTGTAGGCAGTTGCGGCTTGCACCTCGATGCTGATCTCGGGCACCCGCGTGAGTTGCAGGCGATGGTTGCGGCTGTCCCACCATTTCACGCTGATCGCCGGCAGTTGGTAGTGACCGGGCTGTTCGACGCGGTACACCTGCCGGTCGATGCGTTGGCCGCCGGTGATGTTGCCGCGGCCATCATCCAGGTTGCCGATGACCGGCGACTGCGGGTAGCGACGCAGGCCTTTTACCTGGGCCTGGTCAGGTGGCGGCAGTGACAGGCCGGGGGTGTTGTCGGCTTGCAGGGTGAGGGTGCGGGTGAGGGTGTCGCCGACCTTGAGCGGTGTGGTGGTGACCGCCTGGGTCAGGCGCAAACCATCGGCCACCAGCACAGTTTCCCCGGGTTCGAAGCCGGGCGGCTGGGTCGCCTGGAATGACAGCGCCGCAGTTTGCGCACTCAACGGTGCGCTGGCCTGGCCGGGCTGGGCCTGCACCGTCAGGGCCGGGATGTTGAACGTCTGGGCCACGGACGGGGTGATGCGATAGCGGTAGCGCATGCCGTAGAAGGTCTTGCCCTCGAGCACCTGGTTGACGTGTTCGGATTCACTGTCCGGCGCCTGCACCCGCGCGCCGGGCAACTGCAGCGGCGGCAGGCTGGCGGCGGCGGTGAACCAGGTGTCGGTCAATACATCGACCTGCAATTGCACTTGTTCGCCCACCACCACGTTGTTGCCAGGCACCAGTTGCGCCTGCACCTTCAATTGCGGTTCGGCCGCCCACAACGGGCCAGCGATCAGCAGCAACAGCCAGCAGAGCCGGTTCATGGCTGGGCTCCCTGGTCCTGCAGGCTGAACTTGCGCCGCAGGAAGTTCGCCGGGGAAGTTGTCAGGTTCTGCAGCCACAGCGCGTCGTTGCTCGCCTGTTCGGTCTGGATAGTCTTGCTCTTGCCCTTGCCGGCGGCCTTGTCGAACTTGACCGCATCAGGCTTGACCTCGGGGGCGTTGTCCGAGGCGTTCTCGGTGTCTTTCTTCAGGGCCAACGCCAGCGCCAGGTTGGTGCTGGCTTCGGGGAACTGCGGTTGCTGCTGCAAGGCTTGTTGGTAGGCGGTGATCGCGTCGTCGAACTTGAAGCGGCGCACGTGGATATTGCCCCGGTAGAACGCGGCCTGTGCGGTGTCGAGTTGGGCGAAGGTCGCCAGGGCCAGGTCGTAGTCGGCGGCATTGTAGGCGGCGACGCCCTTCCAGTAGGGGTCGACAAACAGCGCGGCAGCGGCGGGGTAGTGATGGTGTTCGAAGGCCCAGCGGCCTTGCTGGTCGCGGGTGAAGAACGCGTCGGTCAGGGCATTGGCCTCGGCGGGCGCAGGTTGCAGGAACGCCCCCAGCACCAGCACCGCCATCCAGTTCAGGCTCCAGCCCCGGCGCACGCTGAACAACGCCAACAGCAGCAGCGGCCAGCACAGCCAGTAGCCAGCATCTTTCCATTGCAGGTTGCGCTGTTGTTCATCGGCGTTCTGGAAGTGCTGCTGGGCATGCAGTTCTACCCAGTCGAGGTCGTCATCGTTGAGGGTCAGGCTGCCCAGGGGCGCGTCGGTGGCCGCGGCCAGTTGCTTCAAGGCGTCGGCATCGAAGTTCACGCCGACCGCCAATACCAGCACCTGCAACGGGCTGTCCGCGAGGTGTTGTTTGAGCCGCGGCAGCTGCGCGAGGTCGGCGCCGTCGGTGATCAGCAACAGGCTGCCGGGGGCGTTTTCCGCCGCGAGCAAACGCTTGGACTGGTCGATCACTCCGGCCACATCCCGTCCGGGCTTGCTGATCAGGTCGGTGGCCAGGGCCTGGATAAAACTGTCGAGCAATGCCGGGTCGTCCGTCGGCGGCAATACCAGATGCGCGCTTCCGGCATACACCATCAACGCAGTACGCGCGCCCTGGCGGCGCTGCACCAGGTCCTGCAACTTGTGCTGGGCAGCTTGCAGCCGGGTAGGCGGCACGTCGGCGGTGTCCATCGACGGTGACAGGTCCAGGGCGATGATCAGCGGCGCGCGGTTTTCCAGGAAGTCGGGGCGGTCCTGTTCCCAGGTGGGGCCGGCACTGGCCAGTGCGCCGAAAATCAGCAGCGCGCTGACCAGATGCACCGGCCGCAGGCGATGGCGATCAGTCGGCGTCAACAGCAAATGTGGCAACAGGTGCGGCGCGATATTGCCCCGCAAGCGTCGTTGCAGGTCCTTGCTGCGGCGCCACAGCAGCGGCAGCAACAGGCCGAGCAACGCCAGCAGCAGCCAGCCCGGGCGCAGGAAGTGGAAGTCACTGAGGTTGAACGCCATCGCGGACCTCCCGATGGCGCAGTCCCAGATGCGGCCACAAAGCGGCGATCAGGTGATACAGCGCCAGCACGGCGATGGCTGCCGCGAGTGGGATCCAGAACAGATCACGCTTGGGCTGGTGGCTCAGGGTGTTCACCTGATGCGGGGTGATCTGGTCGAGGGTGGCGTAGACCTGGTCCAGGGTGTCGCGGTTTTCGGCGCGCAAATAGCGCCCGCCGGTGGCCTCGGCAATCTGTTGCAGGGCGCTCAGGTTGACCTTGGATTCGCCCGAGGCGCCCGGGTCGCCAATGCCGATGGTGTGAATCACCACGCCCTTGGCCGCCGCCATCGAGGCCGCGTGATCGGGCGGGATCGCGCTGCTGGTGTCGTTGCCGTCGGTGAGCAGGATCAGCACCTTCTCTTGCTCATGGGCCTGGTCCAGCAGTTTCAGGCTCAGGCCGATGGCATCGCCAATCGCGGTATTGGGCCCGGCCATGCCGATGCCGCTGTCATCCAGCAGCAGCGACAGGCTGGCGTGATCGAGGGTCAACGGCGCCTGGGGATAGGCACCGCTGCCAAACAGGATCAGGCCGATACGGTCGTCCTTGCGGCGTTGGATAAAGCCCTGCACCACCTGTTTGACGGCGGCCAGGCGGTTGATCTTCTGGCCATTGGCGTCGGTGAAGTCCTGGGTTTCCATGGACTGCGAGATGTCGATGGCCAGCATCAGGTCACGCACCGGCTGTTGGCGTTCGATGGGTTTTTCGATCCACACCGGGCGGGCAATGGCCAACACCAGCAGCGCCCACACCAGCAGGTTGAGCAGCAATTGCAGGCGATTGCTGCGGATGCCGCTGGCGGCGGGCGTCTGGCCCACGGCCCGGCTGAGGCTGGCAAAAAACGGCACGCGCACGGCGCTGCGGGCTTCGCGGTATTCCGGCAGGTAACGGTAGGCCAGCCACGGCAACGGCAGCAGGAGCAACAGCCAGGGGTAATCAAGCTGCCACATGGTGATGCTCCACCCAGGCTTTGCACCGGGCCAACAACTGTTCACGTTGCGCGCTGGACATATCGGCTGCCCCATACGCCAGGCTCGCCAGTTGAAGGCTGAAATCCTCCGGCAGCGGCGTACCGCCATGGCGCAGCAGGAACGCCTGCCAGTCGGCCCCGCTCAAGGTTGGCACGCGCTGGTGTTCTTCGGGCGCAAGGGGCATCGACAGGGCCACGCGCTTGAGCAGTTCCGGCAATTCGCGCAGGTCTTCGATCACGTTGAGGCGCGCCAGGGCTTCGCGGCGATAGGTATTGCGGCGCCAGCGCAACCAGGCGCGGACGCCCAGCACCAGCAGGGCAATCGCCAGCAAACCGAGCAGCACCCACCAGCCCCACGTCTGCGGCCAGTAGCTGACCGGCGCCGGCAGGCCCAGCTCCTTGAGTTGTTCGATGCTCGGCACATTGGCGTTCATCGCCGCGCTCCATTGCGCCGGCCCAGCTCATCGCGCAGTTGGTCAACTGCAGGCAGCGCCGTGCTGATCATCAACAGCGGCACCTGGCTGCGGCGCAGCAGGCTGGCGACGTCCCTTAGGCGCCCGCCAAGAAAGTCCCCCAGGGGTTGGCGCACCTGGCGTTTCTCTACGGCGAGTTCCACCTGCAACTGGCCCTGGGTGACCATCAGGTGCCCGCTATCCGGCACGTTCAACGCCAGCGGGTCATAGACTTGCAGGGCGATCACATCGTTGTGGGCCGACAGCTGCCGCATCAATTGCAGAGTGCGGTCACCGGCCCCGGCGAAGTCGCTGACGATGCAGATCAGGTGGTCATGCCCGGCCAGCGCCAGGCACCGTTGCAGCACCTTGTCGAGCTGGCCGTCGGCTTCATGGTCCGGGTTGCCGGCGCTCAACGCGGCGTTCTGCTGGACGATGCGGCTGCACAAGGCTTCGACGCGCTTGCGGCTGCGCAACGGCGCCACACTGTCGATGTGCTCATCGTTGAACACCAGCCCGCCCACCCGGTCACCGGCGTTGAACACCATCCATGCCGCCAGCGCGCCCAATTCGGCGGCGACGGCCGATTTGAAGCTGCGCACCGAACCGAAGAACATCGACATGCGCTGGTCGACCACGATGAGCGCTGGGCGGTCGCGCTCCTCGGTAAAGGTGCGGATCACCGGTTTGCCGGTACGCAGGGAGGCGCGCCAGTCCAGGTGACGCAGATCATCGCCGGGCTGGTAGCGACGCAGTTCATCGAAGTTCAAGCCGCGCCCGCGCAGCCGCGAGGCATGGTTGCCGGCGAGGATGCTGCCCTGGGGCTGGCGCGCGACGAAACTCAGGCCACGGGTCTGGAACTGCAGGGCCATCAACTGCCCCAGGGACACGTAGACCAGGCCGTCGGCGTTCATGCCGGGATCGCCACTTTATCCAGCAGGCGGTCCAGCACCTGGTCGGCCGTGACACCATCGGCCACCGCGTCGTAGCTCAATTGCAGGCGGTGACGCAGCACCGGGTGCGCCACCGTGCGCACGTTGTCCGGGGTGACGAAGGCCTGGCCGTGCAGCCAGGCGTCGGCACGGGCGGCGCGGTCCAGGCCAATGCCGCCACGGGGGCTGGCGCCGAGGCTGATCCAGCGCGCCAGGTCGGCGTCGTAGTCGGCGGGATGGCGGGTGGCGTTGACCAGGTCGATCAAGTAGCGGTCGATGGCGGGGGACACCTGGATCGCGCTGACCTCCTTGCGGGCAGCGAAGATCACTTCGGGGGCGAGGGTGAAGCCCCGGGTCGCCGCTGTGGCGGCATGCTGTTCTTCTTCACGCAGCAGGCGCAGCACCTGGCTTTCGTTGTCGGCGCTGGGGTAATCCAGCAGGACTTTCATCAGGAACCGGTCCATCTGCGCTTCCGGCAATGGGTAGGTGCCTTCCTGTTCGATGGGGTTTTGGGTGGCGACCACGATAAACAGCTCGGGCAGCGGATGGCTGGCGCCGGCTACGGTGATCTGGCGTTCTTCCATGGCTTCGAGCAAGGCCGCCTGGACCTTGGCCGGGGCGCGGTTGATTTCATCGGCGAGGATCAGGTTGCCGAACAACGGGCCTGGCTGGAAACGGATCTGGTTCTGGCCATCCACCTGGTGCAGCACCTCGGCGCCGGTGATGTCCGAGGGCAGCAGGTCGGGGGTGAACTGGATGCGACTCATCTTCGCATCCAGGTGCCGGGCCAGGGCCTTGACCGTGCGGGTCTTGGCCAGCCCCGGCAGGCTCTCCAGCAGCAAGTGACCATTGGCCAGCAGACCGATCAGGATCTGCCGGATGACCTGGTCCTGACCCAGCACGCTTTCGCCGATGCTGGCTTGCAGGGCGGTTAAATCGTTGAGCGTCGTCATCACAATCATCCTTGAAACGATGGGTCACCAGGGCGCGGCGACCACGATGTACTGCACGGAGCTGCCGACGTATTGCGGCTGGTACCACGTGGGCCCGCAGTGCTGGTAGGCCACGCCATTGGCGACCACCGAGACGCAATCCACCGGCACCGTGGTGACGCGCGTACCGATGGCGAGGAGGGTCGCCGTGGTCGCGCCGACCACCGCGGCGGTGGCCCATGGGTGGTACCAGTCATCGCCATGAGGGGGCGGCGGTGGGGGCGGAGGAGGCGGTGGCATCGGGTAAGGATGTGGCCCCGGTTGTGGCCCGGGCCCCGGATGCGGCCCCGGCTCAGGATGAGGTCCTGGCTGTGGATGGGGTTGCGGATGGGGCTCCGGGTGCGGTGGCATCGGCCGTGGTACAGGCATCGGGCGCGGCGCCGGCATGGGCGGGCGATAACCGCCACCGCCGCCATGGGGCACCACAAACGTGCGTGCGCCACCACCGCCGCGCAGTTGCCAGGCCTGGGCCGCCAGCGGATCGAACAGCGTCAGCAGCAAAGTCGCGGTCAGCACCGCCGCCATGCTTTTCATGGCTGTTCTCCCTGAGGCTCCAACTGTTGCAGGGGCACCGCGCGGGCGCCGGCCGGTGGGGTGAACTCAAAGTCGGCAGGCTTGGGCGGGCTGTTGAGCTGCCACAGGTAGTTGACGCTGTGCCGAGGGTGTTCGGCGGTGTCGCGGCGGCTGATCACCAGTCGGCAGGGCAGCGGTTGCGCGCCCTGGCGAATCCACAATTGCCAGTCGATGTCCGGCTGGCGGTAGGCGTAGTGGGTGCAGGTCTGGCCGTCGATGGTTTCACTGCCGATCAGCACGGCGTTGCTGATGCCCACCTCCTTGGCGGTGCCGGGATGCCAGCGGAACAGGTCGGCCAGGGGCAGCTCGATGCCATAACGTTCACTCAGCTGGTCGAGCAACCCGCCGATATTCGCCGGTGCCGCCTGGTTGGCGAAGTAACCGCTGCGGCTGTCGTACAGGGTAAAGCGCTGGCCGTTGTAGAACAGGCTGCGGCGCTCACCGTCGCTTTCCACCGAGACGTGCAGCTTGTCCGGCTGCATCGCTGCAAGGCGGGTCTGGTGACTGAACTCGATGGTCTGGCCGTTCTCCAGCACCTGGTCGGTGTGGCTGTGGGCGTCGATGCGAAACTGCTGCAGGCTGCGCAGGTAGCCACCCATCTGCTCCAGGGCGGTGAGTGCCTTGGGTTCCAGCTCGTCGGCCAAAACGGTGTGAGGGGTGAGCAGCAAGCCTGCCAGCAATAGACGCGCGAGATGAATACGGGACATGGCGCACTCCGTTCATTCCGTGAAGGTGGCTCTCACCAGACGTACTGCAGGCGGAAGGTCCAGGTGTTCACATCGGGTGAACCGGTGCGCTCGGAGACCGTGTCGTTATAGGCGATCAGGCCGCCAAACTGGGGTGACAACATAAAACCCAGGCTGGCGCCCAGCAGGCCGTTTTCCTGTTTGTTGTCTTGCCAGTCGCCGTCGATCCTGCTTTCGCCGCCGCGGTTGTAGGTGGCGTCCAGCGACACCCAGAGTGCGCGGTTGATGGTGTAGCTGTAGTGACCCTCGATGGCATACAGCGGCTTTTGTTCCAGCTTGCTGTCGCCGTGGTAATCCTTGTTGTCGCCAAACAGCGAGACGTAGGTGTTGATTTCGAGCCAGGTCGGGCCAATCGGGGTGCCGAAGCCCAGTTCGGGCTTGAACACCCAGCGGTTGGAGCCGATGTTGATGATGCGGTCTTTATCGTAGTCGCCGGTGGGCATGGTCATCCACAGCGCACCGGTGAGGAACGTCTCGGGCTTCCAACTGGCGAATTCCTCGGCGGTCAGTGCCGGGCCACCGAAGATGTTATGGGCGAACACAATCTGCGTGTCGCCCATGCCACCGTTGCGCTTGGTCCCACTGAAAAACTGGGCGTTGTCGAACGACGCCGAAACGTCGGCGTACGGCTGGATAAACTGGATGGCGCTGTTGCGCCCGTCGATGCCGAATGAACGGGCGTAGCGGAACAGGTAGAGGTCGGCGTTCAACGACAGGCCGTTGATGGGCAATGTCGTGTCGATCGGGGTGTTGGTGTCGACCCGGTTGTAGTAGCCGAACACCATGTTCAGATCCGTCGGGGTGTTCTGCCAATCCCTGGCATTGTCGGCAAACCCTATCCCTGGCATCAGTGCCAGCGTGGCGGCGGTAAACGCACTCAATTGACTACGTGAAACCATGGCTCTACTCCTTGTAAATGCCTGATGTCAGGGTGCAGCGGTACTACGTGACCAGGCGCTATTTGATCGGTGTGAGCGGTGGCAGCTTCCATTGGCCGTTGCCCACTTCAGGCTTGGGCAGGTAAATGCGCAATACCGCGTAGAACGGGCCGGGCGGTGCTGGCAGCCAGTTGCTTTGTTCGGCTTTCGGTGGCTCGTGGTGGGCCACCAGCAGCGTCAGGCCGCCATCGGCATCGAGCTTGAAGTTGGGCAGCATCCGCGAGTTGAGCAGGTAGCGTTTCTTCAGGTTCGGCACCAGCAGCTTGGTCTTGGCGTCGTACATGGTCAGCGACCAGAACGCATCGGAGGGTGGCAACTGGCCCTTGTCGAAATGCAGGGTGTAGCTGTGGCGTGCGCCGTTGGCCGGTTTGCCCTCACTGTCGACGAAGTAGCTCAGGTAGGCGGCTTCGTCGGTGGAGTTGCCGAAGATGCCCATGTTGGCGCCGGCGTAGCGGTACAGGTAATTGTTCTGCAGGTGATCGCGGCTGCCGAACAGGTCACCGCTGGTAACCTGGTGCGTATCGACCTTGTCTTTTTTGAACGCCGCAAACTCGGCCTTGCCGTCGGCTATGCCGTCTTCCAGGGCCTTGCGTTGCTCGACGGTGAGGGCCTTGAGGTCAAACGGCTTGCCGGCTTCGACGCCGATCCTGGCAAAACGCGCCAGCACGTCTTTCTCGCTGTCCTGAGGCGCCGCATAGCCCAGCATGAAGTTCAGGTAGCGGAACAGGTGCACGCTGTCGCTCATGTTCGGGGTGGGCTTGGGCCAGGCGATTTTCGGCGGCTTGGTCGGTTTCGGCTGGTTCACATAGTTGCTGAGGGTCTGGACCTTGTAGCCGCCCTGGATCTGCTTGACCTTGGCCAGGTCCTTGTCATCGAACAATTGCGTGCGGTACAGCGCGTAGGCGATGTTGCTTTCGCTGTACACGACGCGGTCGATATTGGTGGGCTGCTGACCTTTCCAGCCGGGGCCGGCGATCATGTAGTGGCCACCGTTGTTGCCGGTGCTGCGGGTGCCCAGGTAGCCGAAGTTCTGGGTGTAGAGGTCGATCAACTGCACCGAGTAGTAGCGGTTGTCCTCGATCTTCGGCAGGCTCAGCACCACCGGCTCGGCGCGCAGGTCGAGCCAGACGAAGGAGTAGGGCGTGTCCGAATTCGGTGTAACGAACGCAGTGTCCTTGGGCGTGAACACCTGCGCGGTGTTGCCGATATGGTTGAACGGCGCCTTGTAGTTCGGCCCGGTCTTGTCGACGGCCTGGGTGTAGAGGGTCTTGTACATCTCCACCACGGGGAAGCCATAAAGGTAGGCTTCCTTGGCGATGGCCCTGGCTTCACTCGGCGTAGCGGTGAAATCGGCCCAGGCGCCGGTGCTCATGAGAATCGAGAGGCTCGCCAACAGCAGGCGCGTCGGTTTTCGAATCATGTTGTTGCGTCCTTACTGAATCAGTCGGATATCGTCGAGTTTCCAGCTTTTATCGAAGTAGGCTTCAGTCGGCGCGTACAGTCGGAAATAGCTGAACCAGTGTTTGCCGGGCAGAGTTTGCACCCAGTTGCTCTCGAAGTCTTTTGGCGCGTGCGGTCCGAAGTAAAGATCTATCGATCCGTCGGCATTTTTCTTCAAATCCTGGCGTGAAGACAGGTCCGCTTTACGCTGTGGGTTGTCGATCAGGCAGCGGCTGTCGATGTCATACACGGTCATCGACCAGAACTGTTTGGCCGGCGGGTTGGCGCCGACATGCAGGGTGTAGGCCTTGCCGCCGTCGAGCCATTGGCCCTTGTTGTCGGTATAGGCGCCGAGGTACGTCTGGCCCAGGCCGGGGGTCTTGGAAACCATGCCTTTGGTGTTGGTGACCGCTTCATAGAACCAGGCGCTGCGTTCCCAGAGCTGGTCATAGTAGGTAACGCGCTGGGACGGTTCGGCGATATTGAGCACGGTGTCCCACTGCCGGTCTTTCCAGTACTGGGCCTGGGGGAAGCGTTTGGCGAAGGCATTGGCCTTGGCAATCAACTCGCCCATTTGTGCGCCTTGCTCCAGGGCCTGGCGTTGGCGTTCGTTGGGGTTAAAGGGTTTGTCCTTTTCGATGCCCAGGCTGGACAGCATGGCCATATAGAAGCGGTCACGCTCGTTGACCGGTTCTTTCTGGATAATCCCGTGCAGCCGTTCCCAGTAGGCCATGCCGCGCGGCTGGGTGCCGGACCAGGGCTTGCCGCCGGGAGACAGTAAGCGGGTTTTCGCCGGGTTGGCGCGCTGGGCGTAGGGGTACATCCTGAATTGCTCAACCAGCGCCTTGCCCTTGGCCGGGTCGGGGTCGAGTACGCGAAAACCCACCAGCACGTTCATGGTTTCCGATTTGGCCAGGTAATACTTGCCGGCATCGGCGGGTGGCTCCTGGCCGGGTGGCAACACCAGGTACTTGCCGCCCTTGCCCAGGTCGGGGCCGGTCTGGCCCATGTCGATGATCGCCCGTTGCCAGAAGTCGCCAATCCCGCCGGCCGTGGGGCCTGGCGGCAGTTCGATCACCAGCGGGCCGGTCTCGTTGAGGTCGACGAAGCCGAGGATATACGGTGTGGTGGCGTTGGCCGTGATCACGCCGAGCTTGTCTTCGTAGGTGGTCAGTACCATCAAATCGCCGCTGCGTGCGCCAAGCTTGGTGCTGAATTCGTCCTGCCATTGGGCGTAGGACACCAGCGGCAGGGCCCAGAGAAAACTCTGGGTAGCCTGCTGGAAATCCAGCTCGCCATACAGTTTGGCGATTTCGCTGTGGGCCGGCAGTTCACCTTCCATGGTGATCGGGCCGATGCGGGTGTCCAGGGTCTGTGCCTGTACAGCGGCGGTCAGGGTTAACAGGCAGAACCCGGCACTACGAATCAGAACACGCATAAAATATCCTTATTTCCCGAACGTGACGTTGATCCCGGCAAACAGGGTGAACTGCGGCAGGCCATCGCCTTTGCGGGCCACGGTCCATTGCGGTTCGAGGTAGGCGTTGAGGATGTTGCTGCCGGATTTCCAGGCTTTGCCGGCACCGAACCCGATAGGGATGTAATGGGTGTCGTTTTTCAGGTCGAACGTCCAGGTGCCGGTAGAGCGCAGGTACCAGCCCTTGGGCAGGTTGTGAATGATGAACGGCTGGAAGGTCGCGCTTTCGACATGGGCGCGGTCACTGTCCCCGGCAAACGAGCTTTGGTATTGCACCAGTGCGCCGAGCAAGCCGCGGGGCGAGGCGTCGATGGCCACCGCCGCCAGTCCGGCCTGCCACTTGCCGGTGCCCAATTCATCGTGCTCGGCGGTAGGTGCGGTGATTTGCGGGCCGATGCCCAACTGCACGCCATCGGTCTTGAGCAGGAAGATATCGAACAGGTTCAGGTCGCCGATCCCGGTGGTGTAGCCACTGTGGGGGTCGGGGCGCGTACTGATGGGCAGGGTGGCACGTAGTAACTGAGGGACACCGATGAAATCCGATGGCGCAATCGGCAATGTGCCGCGCAGCAGCGTGTCATTGGTGTGGGCGTTGCTGTCGAACAGCCTGGGCGTGTAGTAATCCTGCAGGTTCGCTCCCGGCGCGAGGTTCAGCGGGTTGTTACTCTTGTTGGCGGTGTCGGCGTTGTCGGCCTGGGCCGAAATCACAGGCAACACCGAAGCCACCAGCACAACTGCTGGAAAATACGATGACTTGAGCATGACCACTCCCCAATTCCCTGGTGATGTTCCCGATAGCGCGTTTGCGAAGGCTAGGGGGCTGTCCTTATTCACTATTACGTGTAGGACATGTCGTTTGACGCTAGCAGTAAATTCCGCACTCGCTAGTCAATCGAAAGAATTAGTTGTTTGCTGTGGTCGCGATCACGGAGGCGTCCGCTGGGCGCAGACTGCATTGGAATGCCGTCACTGTGTAACGGCATTGGGGAATAGGGGGGCTCAGCAGACGGGCAGTATGGATTTGACCTTGTCACGCAACTGATCAATCGAGAACGGCTTGCCGATCACCTGCATGTCGGCTGGCGAATCGATATTTTCGGCATAACCGCTGGCGAACAGGATGGGCAGGGCGGGGCGTATTTCACGGGCCTTGAGGGCCAGTTGCTTGCCGTCCATGTCCGGCAGGCCGACGTCGGTCATCATCAGGTCGATGGTCTGGTCGGTGTCTTGAACAATTTTCAAGGCTTCTTCGGCATCGGCCGCTTCAAGCACTTGGTACTCCAGCTCTTCGAGGACATCGACGATCAACATGCGCACGATGGCGTCGTCTTCGACTACAAGGATGGTGGAGGGGGCGGCTGACATAGTGGAGGTTCCCGAACAGTGGAAGGGGCAGGTCTTGGGCAATGGGAAGACCGTTTTCATCCTGAGTATTGTCGGTCCCGGCAAGTTCCCCAGATAAGCAAAACATTGTGCCGATAACGGCTACAAATGTCGCGTATCACCGCCACTCAATTGCCAGGGGCTTGCTGGAACAACCAGCAAGCCCCTGGCATGGTCTCAAGCTGCCGGTTTTATCGGTTAAAGGGATCCGTACACCAACCCATGGACCCGGCTCTGGTTCTCGCTTGCCTTGAAGGTGCTGACCGTATATTCCGGGTTTGTCGGCGTCCCAAACGCTCCCGGGATGAGCGGCGTCTTACTGTTGGCCAGCGATTCCTTCATTCCTTTTTTCATGGCGTCCTCGGTCGGAAAATTGACCAATCCGAAATTGGGGTCGAAATAGAACCATTTTCGCGTGCCGCCTTCCACGATCACTCCCGCTGTCATCGCGTGGACGGGCGTGGCGATGATGAGTGTCTTGGACGTCGTCGCGTTGGCCAGGTCATCGATGATGGCCTGATAGGACTTTTGCGTGACGACTTCAGCCGAGTGCGGTCGCTTTCTGAAGTGATCCTGGGCTTCGCTCATGTCCTTGATGAACCTCGCCGATTTTGGGTTGGTTTCCTTGGTTGCCGCTGCAATGAAAAGCTTGTCGATGTACTCGTCCTGTTTTCCAACGGACACGGCGTAGGCCATTGCGTTGGCTAACACGCCACATTCGCCTCCGGTCACCGTGTCCACCTGGCTCAAATAGAAATTCTGGGGCATGCCCCGGAGCTTGATGCCGGGGATGCGCTCAATTTCGGCTTTGTAGAACTCATAGTTTTTAAGGCCGACTTCTGATCGCTTTTTGCCTATTGACTGTGCCAGGGCGCCGATTTCTTCGGGGCTTCGATTCGGCTTAAGTGCCAGTTCCATGAGCTCTGCGATATCCATGGAGCCCGAGTAGCCCGGGATGTCATCCACTACCCCGTTGTTATAGCCACGCATATACGCATCGTGGCTCGTTGTTCTGGCGTGTTCCTGCGTAGCCTTGAATGAGTTGGATAATTGCTTGGAGGGTGTGTTTTGCGCCTTGGTGGCCGGCCCTCCGACAAAGTACTCCCAGAAGCTTTCAACGTTGTCCTGGACCGACACGGTCTGTGGCGTGAACCCCTTCAGCGGTGGGCCATAGGGTTGTTTCTTGAGGGCGTCGTACGCGTACCATTCGCCCTTGTTCAATACAGCGGAGGCTTCGACGGTTTGATCCGCCAGCTTGATGGTGCCGATTGCCGCGACGCCATGTTCCTTGCCGGCGGCTTTCAACAGGTCATGGCTGCCGGCTGCCCCCTTGAGTTTGTTTAGCCCGTTAATGCTTTTTTCGACTACAAACTTGCCGCCCCGGTTAATCAGTCCTGCGCCTCCCAGAAGCAAATCGCCCAAGCCGCCCACCGGGTTCAAGGCGCCGATGGTGGCGACACCGATCTTTTTGGCAACATTCAGCGCCTTGGCGCCTGCACTGAGGGCTTTTGTGCCCGCCTGTGCCGCTTTGGACGAACCCAGGCTGACAAAGCCCAGCAGGTCCAGCTGGAGGTCAATCGCCCCCTCCAGGTAATTACCCTTGGTAAAGTTGGCAATCGCTGACTTGAAGGGAATGAGGTCGAGGAAGAAATGGGTCACCTTCAACTCGGTTTCCATTTGCTTGTCGTAGGTCGTGGCGCCTTTGGCTTGCTTGAAGACATCCTCGTTGCCCAGGTCGAGGTTTTCGACAAATGCATCCGCGATGTACTGGGTACGGGCGGTGGCAAAGCTGTTGGGAGGCAGTGGGTTCGTGTCTGTACTGGCTGAGCGCTCGGGCTCACTGGCCTCTGATGCGTCGAATTTTTTTATTCTGTTTTCCTCGATCGCCAGTTCCCAGGTACTCGCAGAGAAATCCTGGGGCGTTACTTTTTTGATGCTGCCGTTTTTTATGTCCAGCCTATAGGAAACAGGTTCCGTGCCACCCTCTACCTGTATCAGCAGCTCATTTTTAATCGGTTTGAAAAGCGAGGTGACCAGGTTTGGGCCCAATTGATAAACAGAGGGCTGGTAAAAAGTGAGGTTGCCCTGCTCGATGTTTTTTCGATCTTCCAGCGGCAGGCTGGCGATCAGGTGCTTTACGGTGGTGGCAACCCCGTCGTTCAGCGACTTGATCGACGCTTCAAACTGCTTTTGAAATGTCGCGTTTACGTCGAACTTGAGCGACTGGCCTTTTAGTGCCTGGGTGATGTCTGGATCCTTGGATTCCCAGGTGTAATCGCCCAAGCCACTCATGGCGATGTCCAGCAACGAATGCAGGCCCGCAGGTGCGCGGTTTGGGTCGTAGAGCGGTACGCCAAACTGTTGTTGGCGGGTGTCCTTCACCGTCAGGGCCTTTTTTTCAAACGGCACATCCTCGCCAAATCGCTCTTTGAGCTGGGCCAGTGCAATGGCCTTGCGGCTCGGGATATCGGTCTCCAGCAGGGTGGAGGCCTTCATGCGTTCATCCACCTGCTGAGTGAACTCGACGCGTATCGCTTCCAGCTGGTCGGGGCTGTAGGCATCGTTGGGTTGTTTGCTGATAACGCCGTTGGCCACGGCCCAATCAATCAGCGCTGCCCTCTGTGCGCTTTGGGTCACGGCGGGCTCGGCGAGTGCAGCGCTTTCGGCCTTGAGCATCACTTGGGCGAAAGTCATGTTCGGTACCGAGCCCGGCGACTGCGCTTCAATCGACGCCGCCGCAACCGCCAGGTTGACCCAGGCCGGGCTGCCATAGGTCACGCTGGCCGGGATGTCTTTGATCAGGAACTCCGGGGCTGTTCTTGCCAGCAATACGTAAGCACCCGCCTGGGCCATCTCGGGGCTCGTTCTGCCCTCGCTCGACAGGTGTGCGCTCAGCCCGTTGACGATGGCAGAGGCCGGCTTGCCCCAATGTTCTTCACTGGCCACGTCGAAACCGGCCAGTTTGTTCCGTTGAGGCGCCTGGACTGACTCGGGATCCATCTGTGCACTGATGGCGGCCAGCAGGTAGTCGTAATGGCTGTTCTTGGTCTCGATACCATTGAGCCCGCGCTGCAGGGCCTGGCCCATCAGTTGGCCTTCGGGCGAGCTTAAAAGAAACTCGAGGATCTTCGCCGGGTCGTTCAAGGCGGCCACAGGAATGGGATTCTGGTACGCGAGAAAGTCCAGGACGCTCTTTGTCTGCGTGACTTGCGGCTGATCGCCGAGGTGGTGGGCGTGGTTCATCGCAAGCAGGCGCAACTGAGTTTGCTGGTTCTGGTCCAGCGGTGCAGGCCAGGACAAGGCACCGCCCAGGTCACCGAAAGGGTGGGCGGCGATCCTGACGATCGCTTCCAGTTTCAGCTTGAGCAACTCGGCCTTGGAGGTTGGCAGAGGCACCCCGTTGGCATTCAGGAATGCCTCCAGGCTTTGGTTGACCCTGGTCCCCATGTCCAGGGTGTTGTGATGGGACGAGTCAGGATGAATGGCCATTTGTGTGAGTTTCAGGACGGACTGTACATAGGGGGCGGTGTCGTAGTCTTGCAGGGCCGGGGCAGCGAGGTTGATGGCGTCCAGCAGGTTCTGCCAGTTCTGCCGGTCGGCCATGGGCTGTTTCAGCACATCGGAGCGGCTGGCGGCTGATGCTGGCGCTGCTGCAACGGCAGGGGGCGTGGCTGGCAGGGGGCTCAGGGACGATGCCCCGGAAGCAGGGGAGGAAAAGAATTGGGGCGCAGGCTGTTGCACGGAGAGGCTGCTGACATTTTGCATCGGTGGGTACCTGTTTTATTAGGAGATACGCGCCTTTTCCGAGGAGGTTCCCTGTTCCCCACGGCACCCCTTTGGGTGGGGCGGCCCACACACAACGTTCCAGGCTCACTTCGGTTCCCATGTAAGAAGGAAAGTCAATTGCCGAGTGTTAAAAACACATCCATTCGTCTATTTATCAATGGGTTATGTAATCCATGTCGCTACGGGTAGCAGAAAAATAGCGCTCAGGCGCAACTTTGGGGCAAACTCCTCGTTTTTCCGTATTGGCCAAGGCATGCCCATGACTCCCGCGTCGTCTGTCGATGAGAAAAGCTTCCGTAAATTGCTGGGCCGCAACGTGGCACTGCCGTTGGGCGTTGGCGTGCTCAGCGCGGTGTTTTTCGTCGTTCTGATCACCTACCTGTTGTCGGTGATCCAGTGGGTCGAACACACCGACCGGGTAATCAACAATCTCAACGAAACCTCGAAACTGACCGTGGACCTGGAAACCGGCATGCGGGGCTTCCTGATTACCGGTGACGAGCATTTCCTCGACCCGTACGAAGTGGCCAAGCCGCGGATCATTTCCGACTTGCGCAACTTGCAGGCACTGGTGGCGGACAATCCGGAGCAGGTGGACCGGCTCAAGCGTCTGGAGTCGTTGCAACAGGCGTGGAACACCTACGCCCAGTCGATGATTGACATGCAGCGGCAAAACGGCGATTACCGCACCGCCGTGAAAGCCGGGCGTGGCAAGAGCCTGACGGACGAGATTCGCAAGGAGTACGACCGGGCGGTGGCGATGGAGCAACAGTTCCGCATCACCCGCAATGAAGACGTTACCCGCACCACGATCATCAGCGTCACCTTGTACCTGGTGTTTGTGCTCGGCCTGAGTGGCTTCCTGGCGTATGTCGGCCGAAAGAATCTTCTAGAACTTTCAAACAGTTACAGCGAAAACCTGATGTCGCAGCAGAGGATCGCCAAGCGCCTCGAGCAGCAAGCCTGGTTGCGCAACGGCCAGACCGAGCTGGCCGAGCAGGTCCTTGGCCAACTGACGCTGAACCTGCTGGGGCGCAACATTTTGCAGTTCTTTGCCCAGTACATGGGCTCGGCGGTGGCGGCGTTGTACGTGCGTGAAGAGCACGGCGGCCTCACACGCGTGGCTACCTATGGCTTCTCCCGCGAGCAGGAGCAGCAGGAACAGTCGATCTACAACGACGAAGGCATCGTCGGCCAATCGGCCCGGCAGGACCGCCTGATTCGCCTGGACGATGTGCCGGTGGATTACTTCAAGGTCAGTTCCGGCCTCGGCGAAGGTGCGACCCGCAGCGTGCTGGTGGTACCGACCAGCGATGATGGCCGGGTCAACGGGGTGATCGAACTGGGTTTCCTGCGTGCACTCGATGACCGTGATGTCGAACTGCTGGAGTTGATTGCCGACAACATCGGCACCTCCATCGAAGCCGCGCGTTATCGCCAGCGCCTGCAAGAAGTGCTGGCCGAAACCCAGCAGCTCAATGAAGAGCTGCAAGTGCAGCAGGAAGAGCTCAAGACGGCCAACGAAGAGCTGGAAGAACAGTCGCGCATCCTCAAGGAGTCCCAGGCCCACCTGGAAACCCAACAGGCGGAGCTGGAACAGACCAACGAACAATTGGCCGAACAGACCCAGACCCTGGCCGAGCAGCGCGATGCCATGGACCAGAAGAACGTCCAGCTCAACCGCGTACAGATCGAGCTGGAAGAGCGTGCCGACGAGTTGCAGCGCTCCAGCAAGTACAAGTCCGAATTCCTCGCCAACATGTCCCACGAGCTGCGCACGCCGCTGAACAGCTCGTTGATCCTCGCCAAGTTGCTGGCGGAGAACCCCCAGGAAAACCTCAGCGCCGAACAGGTCAAGTTCGCCGAGTCGATCTACTCGGCCGGCAACGACTTGCTCAACCTGATCAATGACATCCTCGATATCTCCAAGGTCGAAGCCGGTAAGCTGGAAATGCGCCCGGAGAACACCAGCGTTGCGCGCCTGGTCGATGGCCTGCGCGGCATGTTCGAGCCGCTGGCGGCCGACCGCAAGCTCGGGTTCCAGGTGGAGGTGCAGGAAGGCTCGCCACACATGCTGTTCACCGACCGCCAGCGCCTGGAGCAGATTCTGAAGAACCTGCTGTCCAACGCCATCAAGTTCACCGAGAAAGGTGAGGTCAGCCTGTCGGTATCCCGGGCACCGGGGGAGGGCATCGCCTTTACCGTACGCGACTCGGGGATTGGCATCGCCCCGGACCAGCAGGAAAGCATCTTCGAGGCCTTCCGCCAGGCCGATGGCACCACCAACCGTCGTTACGGCGGCACCGGCCTGGGCCTGTCGATTTCCCGGGACCTGGCGAACCTGCTGGGCGGCTATATCAGCGTCACCAGCGAACCTGGCCAGGGCAGTATCTTTACCCTGGTGGTGCCCGAGCACTATGTAGAGCGTGACGAAGACACCCCGGCGCTGGAACAGCCGCGCGCGGTAGTCCCTGTGCCTGCACCGGCGCCGATCAAGGTGTCGCCGATGCCGATCGCCCACGAAGCGCAGATCCCGCGCTTTATCGATGACCGCGACAAGGCTCCGTTCGCCACGCGTTGCATCCTGGTGGTGGAAGATGAGCCCAACTTTGCCCGCATCCTCTTCGACCTCGCCCATGAACTGGGTTACCACTGCCTGGTGGCCCATGGCGCAGACGAAGGCTACGCCCTGGCGGAACAGTACATTCCCGACGCGATCCTGCTGGACATGCGCCTGCCGGACCATTCCGGCCTGACCGTGCTGCAACGGCTCAAGGAACATGCCGGGACCCGCCATATCCCGGTGCACGTGATTTCCGTGGAGGACCGCGTCGAAGCCGCCATGCACATGGGCGCCGTGGGCTATGCAGTCAAGCCGACCACCCGCGAAGAGCTCAAGGATGTGTTCGCCCGCCTGGAAGCCAAGCTGACGCAGAAGGTCAAGCGTGTGCTGCTGGTGGAAGACGATGATCTTCAGCGAGACAGCATTGCCCGCCTGATCGGCGACGATGATATCGAGATCACCGCCGTAGGCTTCGCCCAGGAGGCCCTGGACCTGCTGCGCACCCACATCTACGACTGCATGATCATCGACCTCAAGCTGCCGGACATGCTCGGCAACGAGCTGCTCAAGCGCATGTCCATCGAGGACATCTGCTCGTTCCCGCCGGTGATCGTCTACACCGGGCGCAACCTGACCCGCGATGAAGAGGCCGAACTGCGCAAGTATTCGCGCTCGATCATCATCAAGGGCGCGCGTTCCCCCGAGCGCCTGCTGGACGAGGTGACACTCTTTCTGCACAAAGTCGAATCGCAGTTGTCCCATGAACGCCAGACAATGCTCAGGACTGCCCGCAGCCGCGACAAGGTGTTCGAGGGCCGCAAGATCCTGCTGGTGGATGACGATGTACGCAATATCTTCGCCCTGACCAGTGCCCTGGAGCACAAGGGCGCGATTGTCGTGATCGGCCGTAATGGCCGCGAGGCGATCGAGAAACTCAATGAAGTCGATGACATCGACCTGGTACTGATGGACGTGATGATGCCGGAGATGGACGGGTACGAGGCCACCGCCTTGATCCGCCAGGACCCGCGCTGGCGCAAGCTGCCGATCATCGCGGTGACGGCCAAGGCCATGAAGGACGATCAGGAGCGCTGCCTGGCGGCAGGCTCCAACGATTACCTGGCCAAGCCCATCGACCTGGACCGGTTGTTTTCATTGATTCGCGTGTGGCTACCCAAGATGGAACGGATTTAATTGGAACGAAGCACTGACATCGAACTGCGCTTGTTGATTGAGGCGATTTACCTCAAGTACAGCTACGACTTTCGCGACTACTCCGGCGCTTCGGTCAAGCGCCGCGTGGCTCATGCGTTGCGTCAGTTCGACTGCGCCACCATCTCGGCCTTGCAGGAACGGGTGCTGCATGACCCGACGGCGTTCATGCAGTTGCTGCAGTTCCTGACGATTCCGGTCAGCGAAATGTTTCGCGACCCCTCGCACTTCCTGGCGATTCGCAAGGAAGTGGTGCCGCTGCTCAAGACCTACCCGTCGATCAAGATCTGGATCGCGGGCTGCAGTACCGGGGAGGAGGTGTATTCCATGGCCATCCTGTTGCGTGAGGAAGGCCTGCTGGAACGCACCATCATCTACGCCACCGACATCAATCCCCGGTCCCTGGAAAAAGCCAAGCAGGGGATTTTTTCCCTCGAGAACATCCGCGCCTACACCCACAACTACCAACAGGCCGGTGGCCAGCGTTCGTTTGCCGATTACTACACGGCGGCTTACGATCATGCGATCTTCGACAAGACCCTGCGGGAGAACGTGACGTTTGCCGATCACAGCCTGGCGACCGACAGCGTATTCTCCGAAACTCAATTAATTTCATGTCGCAACGTATTGATTTACTTCAATAAAAAGTTGCAGGATCGAGCGTTTGGATTGTTCCATGAGTCGCTGTGTCATCGCGGCTTCCTGGTGCTGGGCAGCAAGGAAACCCTGGATTTTTCCGCCTACAGCAAACAGTTCGACCCCCTGGTCAAGCAAGAACGGATCTACCGAAAATTATGAATGAAGCTACTGCCAGCCCGGTATCCGGGATCGAGGCCATTGTGATCGGTGCTTCCGCAGGCGGTGTCGAGGCATTGCTGAGCATTTTTGGCGAGCTGCCGGCGAGCTTCGGCCTGCCGATCATTACCGTGCTGCATTTGCCGGACGAGCGCCGCAGCCAGTTGGCGGAAGTGTTTGACCGACGCGTATCGATGAAGGTAGTGGAGGCCCGCGACAAGGAAGTGATCCAGCCCGGCACCCTGTATTTTGCCGGCCCCGGTTATCACCTGTCGGTGGAGCACGACCGCAGCCTGTCACTGAGCCAGGAGGACCGCGTGCACCATTCCCGCCCGGCAATCGACTACCTGTTTGATTCAGCCGCCGATGTCTACGGCAAGGGGTTGCTGGCGATTTTGCTGACGGGGGCCAACCAGGACGGCGCCCGGGGCCTGGCCCACGTCAAGCAGAGCGGCGGTACCACGGTGGTGCAGGACCCTTTGGAGGCCCGCGTCGCCGTGATGCCCCGGGCCGCCCTGGCGCTGCATGAACCTGACCATATCCTCACCTTGAGCCGCATCGGCACCTTGCTGGCTTCCCTGGAATCCTCCCCATGTTAAGTACTGTCCAGGCCAAACTGCTGATCGTCGACGATCTGCCGGAAAACCTGCTGGCCCTTGAAGCGCTGATCAAGCGCGAGGACCGCCAGGTCTATAAGGCATTGAGCGCCGACGAGGCCTTGTCGTTGCTGCTGGAGCACGAGTTCGCCATGGCCATTCTCGACGTGCAGATGCCGGGCATGAACGGCTTCGAGCTGGCCGAGCTGATGCGCGGCACCGAAAAGACCAAGAACATTCCCATCGTGTTTGTCAGCGCTGCCGGCCGTGAGCTCAACTATGCGTTCAAGGGCTACGAAAGCGGCGCCGTGGATTTCCTGCACAAGCCGCTGGATATCCACGCGGTCAAGAGCAAGGTCAACGTATTCGTTGACCTGTACCGCCAGAGCAAGGCGATGAAGCAGCAGGTTGAAGCCCTGGAGCAAAGCCGGCGCGAGCAGGAAGCCTTGCTCACGCGCTTGCAGGCCACCCAGGCCGAACTGGAGCAGGCCGTGCGCATGCGCGATGACTTCATGTCGATCGTCGCCCACGAAGTGCGCACGCCCCTCAACGGGCTGATCCTGGAAACCCAGCTGCGCAAGATGCACCTTGCCCGGGACAACGCCGCAGCGTTTACCCTGGACAAGATGCATGCCATGGTCGACCGCGATGAGCGACAGATCCAGAGCCTGATCCGCCTGATCGAAGACATGCTCGACGTGTCGCGCATTCGCACGGGCAAGCTGTCGATCCGCCCCGGTCGCTTTGACCTCACGCAACTGGTGCACAACCTGCTGGAAAATTTTGCGCCGCAGGTGGCGGCGGCGGAGTCTTCGGTGGCCTGGGTCCAGGAAGGGCCGGTGGTAGGCAACTGGGATGAATTCCGTATCGAGCAGGTGGTGTCCAACCTGTTGACCAACGCCTTGCGCTACGGGGCCAAGAGCCCGGTGGAAGTGCGGGTGTACGCCGAGCATGGCGAAGCGCGGGTAGAAGTACGTGACCACGGGATCGGCATCAGCGAAGACAACCAGAAGCGTATTTTCCAACAGTTCGAGCGCGTGTCGGCCAACCATGCCGTGGCGGGCCTGGGCCTGGGGTTGTTTATCTCCGAGCAGATTATCGCGGCCCACGGCGGGACCATTGAAGTGGAAAGCCGGATAGGCGAGGGCGCGCTGTTCCGCGTCTGCCTGCCCCTGGAGGCCGGGGCATGAAATCAATCGCAAATCCGACGCAACCTCTGCGTGACCCCATGGTCGTATCAGCAGCAATTGACCGGACAAAGGCTTCCCATGAGTGAAGATGCACAAGATGTTGTACTGATCGTCGAAGATGACGAATCGATTATGTTTGTGTTGGGCGAGTACCTGGCGGGCCTGGGGTATCGGGTGTTGAAGGCGATTGACGGTGAGCAGGCATTTGAAATCCTGGCCACCAAGCCGCACCTGGACCTGATGGTGACCGACTACCGCCTGCCTGGCGGAATTTCCGGGGTGCAGATCGCCGAGCCTGCGATCAAGCTGCGACCGGAATTGAAAGTGATCTTCATCAGCGGTTACCCGCAGGAGATTCTCGACTGCAACAGCCCGATCACGCGCAATGCGCCGATCCTGGCCAAACCGTTTGACCTGGATACGTTGCAGGAACATATCCAGCGGCTGTTGGCTTAACGTCTTGAGAAGAGGGAGCACACTCCCTCTTCAAGCCTTGATCATCTCCCTCACCTTTGCCGTCAACAGATCAAAGGTGAACGGCTTGGTGATCATCTGCATGCCCGGGTCCAGAAAACCGCCCCGTACAGCCGCATGCTCTGCATAGCCGGTAATAAACAACACCTTCAACTCGGGCCGCACCTGCCGGCCGATCTCCGCCAGTTGCCGGCCGTTCATGCCGGGCAGGCCAACGTCGCTGATCAGCAGGTCAATGCGCTGGCTGGACTCGATGATCGGCATGGCACTGTCGGCATCACCGGCTTCGACGAAGGCATAGCCCAGTTCACTCAGCACGGCGCTGACCAGCACCCGCACGGCCGGGTCGTCCTCGACGATCAGCACGGTCTCGCCGGCATTGGCGAACGGCAGCAATGCCGGGTTGAGCGGTTCATCTGCAATGACCTCGCCGACATACCTCGGCAGGAACAGGCTGACGGTGGTGCCTTGGCCCACCACACTGTGGATCGACACATGCCCGTGGGATTGGCGCGCAAACCCGTAGATCATCGACAACCCCAGCCCGGTGCCCTGGCCGATGGGTTTGGTGGTGAAGAACGGGTCAAATGCACGGTTGATCACGCTCTCGGGCATGCCGCAGCCGGTGTCGCTGACGCTCAGTTCCACATAGTCGCCAGGGGTGAGGGTGCCGTAGGCTGCGGTAAACACACTGTCCAAGTGGCGGTTGGTGGTTTCCACCACCAATTTGCCGCCGTTGGGCATCGCATCCCGGGCATTGATGGCGAGGTTGAGCAGGGCGCTTTCCAGCTGGTTGGGGTCGGCTTCGGCGGTCCAGAGTTGCTCGGTCAGGCGGATATCCAGGGCAATGCTTTCATTCAGGCTGCGTTGCAGCAGCTCACCCATCGAACTCACCAATTGATTGATCTGTACCGGTTTTGAATCCAGCGACTGGCGACGGGAAAACGCCAGCAAGCGGTGGGTCAGGGCGGCCGCGCGGTTGGCTGAAGTGACACCCAGGTCGATCAGGCTGTCGAGGTCTTCGGTGCGGCCCCGAGCCACGCGCCTGCGCAGCAGTTCCAGGCTGCCGATGATGCCGGTCAGCATGTTGTTGAAGTCATGGGCGATGCCGCCGGTCAATTGGCCGACGGCTTCCATTTTCTGCGATTGGCGCAACGCTTCTTCGTTATTGCGCAGCTGCGCCGTGCGTTCTTCCACCTGTTGCTCAAGGGTTTCCAGGGTGCTTTGCAGGCGCTGTTCGCTCTGGCTCAGGTCGATCAGCCGGTCGCGGGCCTCGTATTGCCGACGACGTCCGCGCAGCGCCGTGGTCACGAGGCTGATCAGGGTGATCGGGTGGAACGGGCGCTCCAGGAACGTCACGTTGCCCAGCAAGGTGCTCAGGTGCGACGAGCCATTCTGTTCGCTGCCGCCGTGGTGCGTCATCAGCACAATCGGCAGGTCTGACCACGCCGGTTGTTGATGCAGGTGCGTGAGCAGGGGTTCCAGGTCGATGCCGCGCAGGGCTTCGGCAGCAATGACCAGCAAGCCGGCACCGTGCTCCAGCTCCTCGCAGAGCATCTGCAAATGGCTGGCGATGATGCCGTTGAAACCAGCCTCATTGAGCATCATCAACGCCAGGGAGCTGTCGCGACCCAGGGGCGCCAGAATGATCGCCCGTTCGAAAATGGCCGGCAGGCCACTCATGAACTTTCATCCTTGAGCAGCGGGTTGTCGGTGCCCATGTAGGTCGGTACGCCGCGCAATACACCCTGGAACGCATCAAGCGGTTCGCCGATGGTCATGCCACGACTGCCGATGCGGTATTCGCGAATGGTCGATTCGTGGCTGCCGGTGCGTTTCTTGATGATCGAAATAGCGCGCCGCACCTTGCCCAGCGCTTCGAAGTAACGCAGCAGGATCACGGTGTCGGCCAGATAGGTAATGTCCACCGGCGCCTGCATGTCCCCCACCAGCCCGTGCTGGGCGACGGTCATGAAAGTCGCAGCGCCACGGCGGTTGAGGTACAGCAGCAGTTCGTGCATGTGCAGGATCAACGCGTTCTCTTCCGGCATCGCGGCCTGATAGCCATTGACGCTGTCGATCACCACGGTCTTGATCCCGCGTTCATCCACACAGCGGCGCACCCGATGGGAGAACTCGCCGGGGGACAACTCGGCGGCGTCCACCTGTTCGATCAGCAGGTTGCCGGTGCCTTGCAGGGCCTCCAGGTCGATGCCCATGTTCTTCATGCGCTCGAACAGCAGGCCCAGCTCTTCGTCAAAAATGAACAGCGCGGCTTTTTCGCCCCGGGAGACGGCCGCCGCGGCAAAGATCATCGATATCAGCGATTTGCCGGTACCGGCCGGGCCCAGGATCAAGGTGCTGGAACCTGTCTCGATCCCGCCGCCCAACAGGGCGTCCATCTCGCGGATGCCGCTGGTGAGGGTCTGGCGGTTGTAGCCGCCACGGTGCTCGGCTGCCACCAGGCGCGGGAACACATGTACGCCGTCTTCCATGATGGTGAAGTCGTGAAAACCGCCGCGGTATTTCTGGCCACGGTACTTCACGATCCGCACGCGGCGGCGCTCGGCGCCGTAGTTGGGGGTCAGTTCTTCGAGACGAATCACGCCGTGGGCCACGCTGTGTACGGTCTTGTCGAGAGACTCGGTGGTCAGGTCGTCCAGCAGCAGCACGGTGGCGTCGTAGCGCACGAAGTAGTGCTTGATCGCCAGGATCTGCCGGCGATAGCGCAGGGAGCTTTGCGCCAGCAGGCGGATTTCCGAAAGGCTGTCGATCACGACGCGGGTAGGCTTGACCCGTTCCACCACTTCGAAGATCTGCCGGGTGGCTTCGCCCAGCTCAAGGTCCGAGGAATACAGGAGGCTTTGCTGGTGCTCGGCATTGAGCAGGCTTTCGGGGGGAGTCAGTTCAAAGATGTGAATGTGTTCGTCCAGGTCCCAACCATGGGACTTGGCACCCTGGCGCAACTCGCGCTCGGTTTCCGACAGGGTGATGTACAGCGATCGTTCGCCGTTTTTTGCGCCGGCCTGGAGGAAATGCAGGGCCACGGTGGTTTTACCGGTGCCGGGTTCACCTTCCAGCAGGAACAAATGGCTACGGGAAAGCCCTCCGGCAAGAATGTCGTCCAGACCTTCAATACCGGTGGCCGCCTTTGCTGTGAACAGCTCTTTGGATGTAGACAAGAAGTGCCCTCGGGTCACAAATAAGTAGTCGGCAGCGCCGTCTGGGGCGCGCCATATTTACTTGACCTTGGCGCCGTGTGGCGGTTCAACGTTTTGTATCAAATACCGCTTTTACAGGCCCTGTTGCAGCGCCGGGTCGTCCGGATTCTGCTGTTCAAGCTGTGCCAGCAGCACCTGCACATTCTGCAACTGGCCGGTTTCCTTCCAGTAATTGACCAGCAGCACCCTGGCTTTGCGATTGGCCGGGTTGCGCTGGATGATTTCTTCCAGCTGGCGCTGGGCGGCCTCCAGTTCCTGCTGGGCGTGCAGGGTGGTGGCCAGGTCGTAGCGGTAATCCTGGTTGTTCGGTTCGAGCTCCACCGCCCGGGACAGGCTGAGCAGGGCAAAGGCGCGCTCGCCATGGTGCAGCAGCCACATGCCCAGGGCATGTTGCAGGTAGGCCGAATCGGGGTGGGCCTGCAACTGTTTGGCCAGGAGTTGGCGGGACTCGTCGACCTTGCCCTGCTTGTCCAGCAGTTCAATTTGCGCGACCACGGCTTGCAGGTTGTCCGGTTGCAGGCGCATCGCCTGCTCCAGGGCGTTTTGTGCGTCGGGCAGCAGCGCGCTGTGAATGTACAGGCGTGCCAGCTGGATCCAGCCTTCGGGGCTTTCGGGTTGGCCCTTGAGCAGCTTTACGTATTCGTCGAGCACTTGCTGCAACGGGCCGAAGTACAGGCCCAGGGTATCCGGGGACAGCCCGAGCAAGGCATTGGCCGCGGCAAACCTGACGCTTTGCTCCGGGTCATCCAGCAGTGGCCCGAGCAACAGCGTGCGCTGGCCGCTGGGCACCAGGCCGACAATGCTGTGAATCGCCGCCTCGCGCACCATCGGTGCGTCGTTGGCCAGGTCCTTGTCCGCCAGCTTGAGGGCCTGGGGGCTGGGGTAGTTGGGCAGCTCGGCATGCAGGGCGGCGCGGCGCACGTCGGAAAGGTCCGGGCGGCCCAGCTGTTGATACAGCACACGGGCGGCGCCGGGTTCACCGTTATGCGCCTGCTTCAAGGCCTTGGCGTAACCATGGGCGATGGCCGGGGGCACGACCACCGGCGTGGTGCGGGTGAAATACCAGGTGATCAGCACAATAAACAACAGGGCGCACAGGCCGACGATGGAGTAACGGCGTGACTTTGACATGCAGGCGTCCGAAAGCTGGGCAGCTAGTGCAAAGCCATCAGCTTCGGTCAGGTTATCGCGAGTGTCAAACCCGCATCACGTCAGCACGAACTCAATCGGCTCAAGGGCCGGCGGCAGCGTGGTTTCGCCGAGGGCGGCGAGAATCTCGCGCTCCAGGGTGCGCACGATGGCGTTGCAGGGCAGGTCGTTTTCGTCGAAGCCGAACGGGTCTTCGAGGTCGTCGCCGATTTCGTCCAGGCCGAAGAAGGTGTAGCTGACGATGGCGGTGAACACCGGGGTCAGCCAGCCCAGCGGCTCGGCCATGGCGAAGGGCAGCAGGATACAGAACAGGTAGATGGTGCGGTGCAGCAGCAAGGTGTAGGGGAAGGGCAGCGGGGTGTGTTTGATCCGCTCGCAGGAGGCCTGGACCTGGCTCAGGCCGTACAGCCGGGTTTCCAGTTGGGTGTAGCGCCAGTCGCTGATGTGGCCCTGTTCGGCGAGGTTCGAGCAGCGGGCGCCGAGGTCTTGCAGGATGCCGTCGGGCAGGTTCGGGTGGCCGGGTTCTGGGTTGGCCCACGGTTTGATCGCCTGGCTTTCGTCTTCCAGGCGCAGGCGGGCGATCAGGCCATGGGCGAAACCGCACAGGCTGCGCAGGACGTGTTTGCGTTCGGCAGGGTTGAGGACCTGGGTTTCGCGGATCAGTGAGCGGATCTCGATGATCATCTGGCCCAGTTGTTTGCGGCCTTCCCACCAGCGGTCGTAGCAGGCGTTGTTGCGAAAGCTCATGAAGATGGACAGTGACAGCCCCAGCAGTGTGAAGGGTGTGGCGTTGACCTTGGAAAAGTAGGCCGGGTGCAGGGTTTCTACCAGCACGATGACTGAGGCCAGGAGGGTGACCAGCAGGCTGCGCAGCGCAATGCGTTTGGCGATCGAGCCCTTGAGGGAGAACAGGATGCCGAGCAGGTTGGGTTTGGGACGGACGATCATGGGCGGGCTTCTTGGGTGGCGCAGGCTGTCAGGTTAGAAGCATGTTTGCGTTGCGTCCAATTGCTTGGGCTGACTGGGTGATTGGTGGGGTCTATCGGGATTGAGTACATATCCGTTTTTTCGGTGACCAGAGCGAAAGCAGATCTG